>CAYNDH010000031.1:0-33104 GCA_964395665.1 uncultured Anaerolineaceae bacterium | reverse complement strand
TCTCGTAAAATGTATACGGATGGCCGCGCAGGTTGCGGATACTGGCGACCGCTTCCCACAGATTGCCGTAGAGATCGACACCGGACAGCGTGGTCATGTCATCCTGATCGTCGGAGCCGAGCATCAGCGTCAGGCCGCCTTTTTCGCGGACACGCTGTTCTAAATCCTGCACCAGCATCCGCCCGATGCCCTTGCCCTGCTGATCGGGCCGCACGACCAGCGGGTGCAGTTCCCAGACCTGTGCGTAAGCGTGCTGTCCACCGATCCAGCCGAGGACCGTGCCGCCTTCATCGACCGCAATCCGGCTGATGCGGCCTGCTTCGAAGGACTCCTGCACTTCTTCCAGCGCGTCGGTGATCGTCGGCCATGCATCCGGCCAGTGCTGGGCGAATCCGTCCACCAGTATCTGTGCGACCTGCTGAATGGCATCCTGATCGTCAGGTGTTAAATCACGAATCTGCAAGGCTGCGGCCCTTCCGTATGATGAGTGCGAGATACCATCACATTTTAAGGCACAGTGAAGGCAAATTTCCACGATCCGGCGATGCGCTGCTGGTCACTGCCGCCGCCGCTGCCAAAGCCAACCAGTTCGGTGATCTCAAGCTGCCATTCGCCGCTGTAATCGTACATCCCGGCGTTATAGGTGAAATCACTGCACGCCAGTTCTCCATCCATGAAGGTATTCACACCACCGCCGCCGGGGACTTCACCGTTGGCACCGTCGGCTGTCGTCAGACGCGGGATGGCGGTCCACTGACGCGCCGGATCAGGCGGCGGGAAGCAGATGAGGACGCGAGTCTGTGAAGGTGAAACACTGGCCTGCGTCAGCGTGATGGTTACATCCTGATCGGTCGCCATGATCGGTGTGTTGAATACGCGCTGATCGTTCACCAGCGGCACACTGAAGTCGAGAAAGAAATGTTCTTCCGGCGTGATCTCTGTCGATGTCAGGTCTTCGAGTGGAGTCTGTGTGCGCTGTTGTAGTGTCAATGCAGCTACTTTTACCTCAAGCTGCAAGTCGAGTGACGAAAGCCCGCGATCCCTGATGCCGCTCAGATCATAGGTGAAAATACTCAGGGTGCGATCAGAAGTCGTCAAGGCCGTTGGATCATCGGAGATGATCGGCTCTCCGCTGCTGTCGAGCAGTGCTGTCATCCCCTGCTGAAGCGGGATATTTGTTCCATCGCTCCGTAATCGGAGTAAGTGTACGTGGCTGAGCAGGTTCGTATACTGTTCACCCGGCTTGCCCTGAATCATGAAGGCCACAATCAGGCGGTTGCCGTCCGCATAGGCCCATTCGACCGAGACGGTGTAATCCTCAATCGTCTGGCTGACGCCGTAGATCTCATGGCCGCGCCCCTGTTCGAAAATGGCTTTCAGACCGGCATCAAAATCCGTGAAGCGCTGCATCAGCACACTGACTGCCAGCGCGGTTCCCACACCGATGATGAGGACCGCCGCCAGCAGTGCGATCCGTGCGGCGCGGCGTTTGGGGATGATGCGCCGGACAGGTGAACGTTTCGGCTGCGGAAATTCAGATTTCAGGCGCTCGGCAAGCTGTCCCTGAAAATCATCTCGCGGCGGTGGAGCAGACTGCATCAGTTCGTCTCGTAGCTGTGTCATAGGGGCAATATCCTCTGCTGAGATAAGCTGTTGGCGGTAAAGTGCTGCGATTTCTTCGGGCAGATCCGCAGCAGGATCATCGTGTGGATGCTGATTCGAAGTGGTCATGGGTTGTTCCTTTTGCTGGTCGCCTTTTCCTGCGGACCGGCGCTCTCACTGGTCATTGCGTCATATAAATCCTTCAGTCCCCGGCTGAGATGTGAGGCCACTGTTCGTTCATCGAGTCCGAGGACCTGCGCGATTTCGATATTTCGCAGGCCGCTGAAATACTTCAGCATCAGCACTTCCCGCCGACGCTCGGACAGGGTGTCCAGCAGCTTTCGGATTTCGGCGGCGCGTTCCTGTTCGATCAGCCGGCTGTCGAATTCAGGTGTGATCGTCAGCGTGTCGGAGAGTTGACCTTCGCTGTGATGACCGTCACGGCGATAAAAATCGGCCACTTTGCTGCGGGCAATGGTGAAAATCCATGCGGCGAAGCTGTATGAATGGTGATTATTGAGGTGCGGCAGCCCTTTTATCACCTGAAGGAAGATCTCTGCTACCAGATCTTCTGCATCCGGCGGATGAGTCACTCTGGCGGCGACGTAGCTGTACACCCGTCCGAAATACAGATCATACAGGCGTTGAAAGGCAGCAGGATCACGGGCCGCCTGCCTGACCAGCCACCTTTCATCCGGGTTATTCATCTCATCTGGCATGGCAGCCCTTTCGATCACTTTATATTAAAGACGTGATCGCTGTGCAGAATACTGCACCGGGAAATCAGCATTTTTTATTTACTTCTTACGCGACTGTGTTATAAACCGTGGGACTCTTAGAGGGAAACGGAAAAGAGAATTTCATATGACGGATCAACCTATAGCAGATCAACAGACATTTACGTTTCAGGCTGAGATTCAGCAGCTTCTGAATATCCTGATTCACTCGCTGTACACCGACCGCGAGATCTTTATCCGAGAACTGATCTCGAATGCGTCGGATGCGCTCAATCGGATGCAGTTCGAGCTGCTCACCAACCGTGATGTGCTGGACCCGGACGCCGAACTGTACATCGAGGTCAAGGGCGATGCGGATGCTGGCACGCTGACCATCAGCGATACCGGGATCGGCCTCACCCGTGAGGATATGGTGGAAAATCTCGGCGTGATCGCACGATCCGGCGCGAAGGCGTTTATTGAGGCGATGCGCGCTTCACAGAATGCCACTTCCGCGCAGGATGTGATCGGTCAGTTCGGTGTCGGCTTCTATTCGGTCTTTATGGCCGCCGACCGGGTGCGCGTTATCAGCCGGTCGTATCATCCCGATGGGCAGGCGTGGGCATGGGAAAGCACCGGCGACAGCCAGTTCACGATTGAACCGGCAGAGCGTGAAGGCCGGGGAACCGACATCATCATCACCCTGAAGGAAGATGCGAAGGACTTCGCGACCGGCTGGAAGCTGAAGGACATCATCCGCAAGCACTCGGATTACATCGCCTTCCCGATTTATGTCGATGATGAAGAAGAGCCGACCAACAAGCGCAGCGCGATCTGGCGTCAGGACCCGAAGGAAATCAGCGACGAGCAGTATGATGATTTCTACAAATCGCTGACGCTCGATTTCCAGAAGCCGCTCAAGCGCTTCCACATCCGGGCCGATGTGCCGCTACAGTTCTACGCCCTGCTGTACATCCCCAGCAGCCGCGAGCCGAATATGTTCAGCCCGCGCAAGGAACCCGGACTCAAGCTGTATGCGCGCAAGGTGCTGATTCAGGATTTCAGCAAGGACCTGCTGCCGGAATACCTTAGCTTCGTGCAGGGTGTGGTGGACAGCGAAGACCTGCCGCTGAACGTCAGCCGTGAGAGCGTGCAGGCCAATACGATCATGGCGCGCCTGAAGAAAGCGATCACGGGCCGCGTGCTGGGTGATCTCAAGCGTATGGTCCGAAATGACCGTGAGACATACCTGAAGATCTTCGATCAGTTTGGACGCTTCCTCAAGCAGGGGCTGGTGATCGATCACGATACAAAGGAGGATCTTCAGCATCTGCTGCTCTTCCCGACGACCAAAGCGGATGAGGCCACCGAACTGGTTTCGCTGGAAGAATATGCAGACCGCATGGCGAATAACCAGAACGATATTTATTATGTCGTTGCGGATGACTTCTTCAGCGCACGCCGCAGCCCGCATCTGGATGCCTTCCGCCAGCGTGGGATCGAAGTGCTGTATTTCACCGATCCGGTGGATGCCATGATGCTGATGGGGCTGGACGAATATCGCGGTCACAAGCTGCGTAATGTGGACGAAGCCGACATCGACCTGTCAGATATTGGCGAAGCGCAGGATGAAGCCGAACAGCAGGAACCGGTCACGCAGGGGGATTTTGAAGCCGTCGTAGAGCGCTTCAAGTCGATTCTCGGCAGCCGTGTGCGCGATGTGCGCGAGAGTAAATCACTGGTCGCGGGGGCGGCACGGCTCATCAGTGACGAGACCGGCGGCCAGCGTCAGATGTTCCGCATCAACCGCCTGCTGGATCGTGATTACCGTCTGCCGGTCAAGGTGCTGGAACTGAACCCGCGCCATCCGCTGCTGCACAATCTGGCGGGTCAGATCAGCAGTCAGCCGGACAATCCGGTGATTAATCTGGTCGTCGAGCAGATCTTCGAAACGGCACTGCTTCAGGATGGCATCCATCCCGATCCGGCATCGATGGCCCAGCGCATCACGGCGCTGATGGAAGCCGCCACCGGCACACCGCTCGATCGGCTGGCTTATGGCGAAGCCGACCGCGATGATCGCATTTACGGCGATCTGCCGGAAGAAGATGTCAATAATCCGTTCGCGTCGATGGGCTTTGATGTCTCTGATTTCGGTGACCTGGGGGATGATGAGCAGGAAGATTATGACGAGTATGTCGATGCGGTCAACCCGGTCGGTGAGGATGTGAACGAGCAGAGCGGTTATGGCGATGACAATATCACCGATGCCGAGTTCACCCACTACACACCGAATAACAGCTTCACCGAGAACCGCACACCCGACAGCAGCGCCGCCGAGACGATCATCCATCAGCCGGTGGGTGCGGATGATGCTGGCGATGCATTCACCGATGATGCCGCCGCCGGGTCAGCCGCTGAAACACTCGTCGGTCAGTCGGCAGCAGAGGGTGAACTGTTCAATGACAGTGAAGCGCCGGAAGCGGGGGATGAGACGCTCGAGAGTACGCTGATTGATGACACCTTCGAAGATGAGGACGACGGTCCGAATGACCGCTTCCGTCCGCCGCAGGAGTAGTGACAGCGGACGCCCCGTCAGGCGCCCCGATGAATAGACGTATCTTTCCTTGCTACAGGGGCCTGATTACGAAAGATCAGGCCCCTGTTTTATGCAGCCATTATCGTTTCATGCAGCCATCATCCTGATTCGGTAAAATCAGGCTGTGTAAAAGATTACGGAAAGGATTGCGATGATGTCCGGGTTACGCAGGATATGCTGGTTATTTGTTATTTTCTGTTTGAGTACCTCATGGGTGCTGCCTGCACTGGCACAGGATGCGACCGAAGCGGCGGATGCAGCGGATGAAGACGCGGCGGCTGTCGAAGTCTCGATGCCGCCGATGGCGGAACTGATCGCGGGGGAATGGAATACGCTGGTCCCCGGCGGAGATACGATCTGCGCCCGTGAAACGCCGTTTCAGTTTTTCGTCCGTCCGGCAGCAGATGAAAACACCGATAAGCTGCTGATTTACTATCAGGGCGGCGGGGCCTGCTGGGATCTGTTCACCTGTTCGGCCAATGGAACCGGCATGTTTGATAACACCGTCGGCAGTGCAGAAGATGAGGTTGGCCGCTATGGTGGCATCTTCGATTTCGAGAACGCCGATAATCCGGTGGCCGATTACAGCATGGTGTTCGTCCCGTACTGCACGGCGGATGTCCATATCGGCGATGCGGTCGCTGATTACGGTGCAGGGCTGGAACTGCATCACAACGGCTATCACAATTCGATGGCCGCGCTGAACTGGACGTTCGAGAACTTCGACGCACCAGAGAGCATTATGGTTGCCGGGACCAGTGCTGGCGCATACGGCTCGATCTACTATACGCCCCATGTTATCGAACAGTATCCTGATGCGTATGTCGCCCAGTTTGGTGATGCTGGCGTCGGCGCGGTCCCGGTGGGATGGGAACCGCTCAAAGTGTGGGGGATGTATGAGAACATGCCGACCTTTGTCCCCGGCCTTGAAGCTGTTGATCCTGAAACCTATCGGCTGAATATGATCTATGATGCCAGCGCGAAGCATTATCCGGATGCGGTATTCTCGCAGTACACGACCGATGCTGACCAGACGCAGATCAACTTCTACAACTTCAGCGTCTTCAGCAGCCGCGATGCCGCGCCGTGGGTCGATCTGATGGTCGAGAATCTGGCGGAACTGAACGCGGACAATCCGAATTTTTATTCCTACATCACCAACGGAGACACTCACACGATTCTGGCGTATCCGGGATTCTACACACAGGAAGCCGATGGTGTTGTCATCCGTGACTGGTTTGCGGCACTGGTGAATGGTGAGCCGGTCGAAGATGTGGTCTGCGAAGGCTGCGCGGGGGAATAATCATCTATCACGGCCCTCATGGGTGTCGTTATGAAAAAGACCGCAGGTGGTTTGCCTGCGGTCTTTTCGTTCATCGTTAGCGGCATTCATCGTCTCAATCGTCGCCGAATTTATCGCTGCTGGCCGATGTGCTGAAGCTGACCGGCACGGCTCGTAATGCACGCTCGGTGGATTGTCCGTTATAGGCGCTGGCGGACTGTGCCTCTACTTCCCTCACCCGTCTGGGATCATAGTAGATGAAGATCTCCGCTGTATCCCGCAGGAAGTTCAACTGACCGATCTCCACGCGCTCAATCGGCAGGCCGGTGCGCTGCTCCAGATCTTCGACCAGATCCTGCCAGCGGTCCGCCCGGATCATCTCGATGCGCTCGTAGATGATCGACTTGCGATTGACGTAGTGAAAGCCCCATTCTTTTTCCAGCACAAACAGCACCAGCAGAATTGCCAGGTTAGCGACGGCGAACTGCTCATAGGCCCGTTCGTTCAGCAGAATGGAGTTGATGACCGGCAGCGCGATCAGTACGAACAGATAGGTCATCTCGCGGATCGGGATGGTGTCAGTCCGATAGCGCAGGATGGAGAAGATCGCGAATAACCCGAAGCCGACGCCGACACTGATCGCCGAATTGCTTAGCAGGCCGAGTACGAAATAGACGATGGTGTTGAACGCGAAAAACGTGAAAACGTAGCTCTTGTCTCGCTGGCGCGGATAGTAGATGAAGCGCACAATGACGAAGACAATCGCCAGATTCAGTGCGAAACCCAGCGCCAGATCAGTAAACGGCTGCATAGCGTGACTCTTTCTGTATGACTTTTGAAACCTGCCGCTGATGCGGTTTGAAGTTGTTGCTTTTGACGTGGCTGTACAGGTGGTAGACACCTGCCGTGTATTTGCTGAACGAGATTGGGCGGACGCCCAGATGCCGCATATGCTGGATGAAATCAGACGAGACGCAGAAGTGCGGCTGTTTGACTTCGGCGATCACGATGCCTTCCAGCAGGTGATGGGCGTGTTTCCAGCCGAACTCGACATCCAGATCGAGCGTCACGCGTTCTTCACGGTGCTTGCTGACGAGCGTAATCCGCAGGTAATCGTTCCACAGCTTTGGCTCCAGCGCACCGGGATTAAATGGCGTATGGGAATCGACAAAGGCGTTGACCTGTCCGTCCGCACTGATACCCGGCACGACATCGGGGATGGACAGGCGTGATTTGACCGTCCGTTTGCGGTTATTCTTGTGCTTCACCTCAAAGAACGACACATCAGAATCCACATATTTACGCGCCCGCACCTTATAGCGTGATCCCATGCCGTTATGGTGATGGTGATAGCTGTCGAAATCGGGCGTATCGAAATACAGGGTGCGGTAACGGGTGATGCGCTTCTCGTTGATCTCGAATACCCGATACTGGTCGATGATCTGCGGCAGAATCGCACAGAGCTGGCTTACGCCGAAGATGTATTTCGTGTCGATGCGGTTCAGCAGTGAAACTGAGGTCATTTCAGCGAGCGTAATGAGTTCGGCCTGCGCCAGTACCGCATCCAGTGAATCAGATAATGGGTGTTCGTGGGGGGATTGTCCACGCAGGGTACTCATGACGACCTCCGCTGTATGTTAAGGAATGGTGAAATTTACTTTACACAGTCTTAAAGTATACTTCACAATTGCTTAAACTGTACAACTTCTAAGGAGAGTCACAGGTTTTGGCGGATTTGGGCGGAAAGTGTCTCTTGTGGACCTGTTAATGCGGTCTCGAATGGCTATACTTAAACACCGACGAATGAATGCTTTACATAACATATCCTTAACAATTCACAGATTCGCATCGCGCCGAAAGAATGATGATGGCCGCTACCAGCGCCCCCGAGATCCTGTCCCCTGCTGCACGTGAAAAGACCTACCGCCGTAATTTCATCTTTTTCCTGACGGACAGCATCCTGTTCAGTGTCGCAATCGCGCTCATCGGCTCGACGACTGTCATCCCGGACTTTGTGCGCCGCCTGACGGACTCCGAGATCCTGATCGGGCTTTCAGGCAGTCTGTTCACGATCGGCTACAGCCTGCCGCAGCTCTTCATCGCCCGTTATATTGTGCGCCATGCCCGTAAGAAGTGGTGGTTTGTCGGGCCGAATATCCCGGTGCGGACGGTGATCCTGATCTTCGCCGGGATCGTCATTCTGTTTGGACGCGCACAGCCCGGACTGGTGCTGGTGACTTTCTTCATCTGTTATGGACTGTCGGCGCTGGGTGATGGACTGGTGGGTGTCCCGTGGGCGGACCTGACCGGCACCAGTCTGGATCACCGCTGGCGTGCGCGGATGCTCGGCCTGACGACGGCGGTGACGGGCATCACCATGCTGCTGATCGCGCCGCTGATCGGTGTGGTCTTAGGCGAAAATGGCCCCGGCTTTCCGGAGAATTACGGCATCCTGTTCGGCTTTTCCGGGATGCTGTTCATGCTCTCGATTCTGCCGGGATTGTTCATCCGTGAGCTTCCCGGTGGCGCAGCGGTGGATAAGGTGCCATCGCTGGCGGAATTCGTGCCGCAGCTTGGCCGTGTGCTGCGTGATGATCTGCCCTTCCGCGCTTTCATCCTGACGCGGGTTTTCTCGAACCTGTTTATGATGGCCGCACCGTTTTATATCGGTTATGCGACCGTGCAGTTAGGCGAAGCCAGCGCCGTCGCCGTGCCGGTGCTGCTGGCAATGGAGACAATCGGCAGTATCGCCGGTGCGCTGATTTACACCTGGGTTGGGGCGCGCCACAATCTGCTGTATCTGCGTATGGCACTGGGGACGGCGGTGCTGCTGCCGGTATGTGCGCTGCTGGCGGGTGTGGTCGGGCCGCTGCCGCTGTACCTTGGCTTCCTGATCTCCGGGCTGGCGACGACCAGCAATCTGTTTTTCGCGCTTCTGAACTGGATCGTCGGCTATACCCACGCTGACCAGCGTCCGATTTATGTGGGCCTGTCGAATACAGTGGCGGCGGTTGTCGCCCTGATCGCGCCGTTTATCGCCGGGACGATCGCGCAGAACTTCGGCTATCCGCCGCTGTTTGTAGTCGCGATGGTGATGGCGCTGGCGGCGCTGTATGTCTCGCTGCGATACATGCGGGATGGTGGGCCGACACAGACAGAGACAGGCTACCTGATTGAAGCGTGACCTGAACAACAGATTCAAACTACATATCCTGAAAGTATCACCTCAGTTATAATCGGATTGAACAAAAGATCGATAACGGACTTATTCAGACGAGCGACAGATGGCAAACAAGAAAATTGCGTTCGGGTGGTACGGCGGGAAATACAGCCATCTTGATTGGCTGCTGCCTCTACTTCCAGAAACACAGCATTACTGTGAGCCATTCGGTGGTTCTGCTGCGGTCCTGGTCAATCGTAAGCCATCACCTGTGGAAACATACAACGATATTGATGGTGAGCTTGTAAACTTCTTTCGCGTACTGCGTGAAGATAAGGATAGGCTGCTCGAAGCAATAGGGCTGACGCCGTTTTCCCGTGAAGAGTTTGAGCTTGCCATACAGATACCTACTGAACCGCTTAGCGATTTTGAACGCGCACGCCGCTTTTTTGTCAGGGCGCGGCAGGTGCGTACTGGATTGGCTCAGACCGCTAGCAGCGGACGATGGGCACATTGTCTTCTTACAAGCAGAGCGGGGATGGCTGGGGCTGTTTCAAGGTGGCTTGGAAGTGTTGAGGGGCTGGCAGAGATCGCACAGAGATTGTTACGAGTTCAGATTGAGCATGCTCCTGCGATTGAGGTCATTCAGCGCTACGACAGTGAAGAAACACTTTTTTATTGTGATCCCCCTTACCCACATGACTCGCGTGGTGACACCAATGCTTATGGTTATGAAATGACAGATGATGATCATCGTCGCCTTGCCGCTGTCCTTCATAATGTTAAAGGTAAAGTTGCGATCTCCAGCTATGCTTCGAACCTGATGTCTGAGTTATATAAAGACTGGAATTGTATTGAAGCGCCATCACGAAAAGTCCACTCGGTTAAACAGGACAGGGTCGAGCTTTTATGGATCAACTATTCCCTGACTGAAGTCCCTGAGCCAGAGATGCCCATGTTTGAATTACTCCGCAAGTCTGAAGAGTAGTCAGATGACACCGGATGAAATACTTAACCAAATCTACCGTGATGTATCAGGTGCATCAGATCAGGTGTTGGAAACGCAGCCGCAAGTTCTGTCGAGTATTGAACTGGTCAGCCGTAATATCAATAACAGGGCCTGTGTCCGTGTAATCCTTGCCTGTGCTTTGGCCAAAACCTACAACGAAGCGGTGGATATTCGAAAACCCTATACTGAAATAGGTGACGCAGACGCATTTTCAGGTCGCGCCGTTTATCGCCGGGACGATCGCGCAGAACTTCGGCTATCCGCCGCTGTTTGTAGTCGCGATGGTGATGGCGCTGGCGGCGCTGTATGTCTCGCTGCGATACATGCGGGATGGTGGGCCGACACAGACAGAGACAGGCTACCTGATTGAAGCGTGACCTGAACAACAGATTCAAACTACATATCCTGAAAGTATCACCTCAGTTATAATCGGATTGAACAAAAGATCGATAACGGACTTATTCAGACGAGCGACAGATGGCAAACAAGAAAATTGCGTTCGGGTGGTACGGCGGGAAATACAGCCATCTTGATTGGCTGCTGCCTCTACTTCCAGAAACACAGCATTACTGTGAGCCATTCGGTGGTTCTGCTGCGGTCCTGGTCAATCGTAAGCCATCACCTGTGGAAACATACAACGATATTGATGGTGAGCTTGTAAACTTCTTTCGCGTACTGCGTGAAGATAAGGATAGGCTGCTCGAAGCAATAGGGCTGACGCCGTTTTCCCGTGAAGAGTTTGAGCTTGCCATACAGATACCTACTGAACCGCTTAGCGATTTTGAACGCGCACGCCGCTTTTTTGTCAGGGCGCGGCAGGTGCGTACTGGATTGGCTCAGACCGCTAGCAGCGGACGATGGGCACATTGTCTTCTTACAAGCAGAGCGGGGATGGCTGGGGCTGTTTCAAGGTGGCTTGGAAGTGTTGAGGGGCTGGCAGAGATCGCACAGAGATTGTTACGAGTTCAGATTGAGCATGCTCCTGCGATTGAGGTCATTCAGCGCTACGACAGTGAAGAAACACTTTTTTATTGTGATCCCCCTTACCCACATGACTCGCGTGGTGACACCAATGCTTATGGTTATGAAATGACAGATGATGATCATCGTCGCCTTGCCGCTGTCCTTCATAATGTTAAAGGTAAAGTTGCGATCTCCAGCTATGCTTCGAACCTGATGTCTGAGTTATATAAAGACTGGAATTGTATTGAAGCGCCATCACGAAAAGTCCACTCGGTTAAACAGGACAGGGTCGAGCTTTTATGGATCAACTATTCCCTGACTGAAGTCCCTGAGCCAGAGATGCCCATGTTTGAATTACTCCGCAAGTCTGAAGAGTAGTCAGATGACACCGGATGAAATACTTAACCAAATCTACCGTGATGTATCAGGTGCATCAGATCAGGTGTTGGAAACGCAGCCGCAAGTTCTGTCGAGTATTGAACTGGTCAGCCGTAATATCAATAACAGGGCCTGTGTCCGTGTAATCCTTGCCTGTGCTTTGGCCAAAACCTACAACGAAGCGGTGGATATTCGAAAACCCTATACTGAAATAGGTGACGCAGACGCATTTTCAGGTCGCGCCATAGATGAGAAATATATCGCCCCATTCGTTACAGCGTATGAACTTCCCTGTAACCCTACCACTGCTTTTCTTACTCCTGCACTTCGCAACAGAAATACAGCTCTGACACCAGACTTAAATCTCTCAGGCAGACCGCGAGAGGTTTACAAGGCGATGCTGCAACTCCTGACAGATGTACACGAGAGAAAGATAACAGCAAGACAATTACTGGCCGAGACGATTCGCCAGTTAATCATATTCCGGGATGAGAAAAACCAGCGCATGGCTTCACTGTTGGCCAACCTGAAATCAACGCGCAGTGATGCTGCCATATCCGTTGAGCAGATCATTACGATCATTGAGCAGCATTTAGCGACTAAGGGGGCAAGCAGACTGCCTGTGCTTGTGGTCGCTGCTGCATATGTTGCTGCAAGCCCTTATTTACATGAAAAGATCCTGCCGCTTGAGGTCCATAACGCGGCAGATCGTCAAACCAGTGCGCTCGGTGATGTTCAGGTCATTCTGGAATCGACTCATCACATTGTCACCTGCTATGAGATGAAGACAAAACGTGTAACGATTGGAGATATTGATCTGGCAGTGCAGGAAAAACTGGTGCGTACTTCTCAGAACGTTGATAACTATATTTTTATTACGACGGACATCATTGATCCTGAAGTGGTCGAATATGCCAGATCGATGCATGAACAGACTGGAATAGAGTTTGCCATACTCGACTGTATAGATTTCCTGCGGCATTTTCTTCACCTGTTCTACCGTCACAGAATAACCTTCCTGGATGCGTATCAGGTATTGGTACTGGCTGAGCCGGAAAGTGCTGTAAGCCAACCACTAAAAGAGGTTTTTCTGACGCTTCGACAGGCAGCGGAAAGCGGTTAATATCATCAGCCCCGACCGTGACTGGACAACCGCTGTTCGCTCTCGGTCAGGTGAGCGGCCTGCGATAGCTCCTCATAGGTATCCCCATCTTCGAATGGCTGGAAACTGCCATCGACCAGATTGCCCCGAATGTCTTCAGCGTGCCGATCGACATGATCCTGTAGCTGGTTCGCAATGAAAAAGCCGTAGTCGTCGATCATATCATTCACGATCAGCTTTTCGCTGCCATCGACCATTTCGGCCACCACGCGATAGCGCGGCGTGTCATAGTGTTCTTTCTTCGAGATCTCGGTTTCTTCGCATCGGATCTTCACGATGTCCTCTGTGAGGATCTTGCGTTCAGTCACAAATGGATTAGGCAGCGGCCCACGAGACACCTTAACTGCCGCATCATCCGCTTTGATCCGGGTGCGATTGTAGACCATTAATCCCAACCCATAAGTAAGAAACATCGTGATGGCGAATGCTACCGGATAGAAGCGCCCACCTGCCACCCTGTCCACCGACAGCATGAGGAAAACCGTCAGCGCGGCAAACATCACAGTGACCATCGCTATCGAGAGGAAGTCGCCATTCTGATCAAGGCGGAAATTGGTGCGGAAGTCCATTTCCAGATGATCCGCGTTCTCCTGCACCGTCAGATGATCGGGGCGTTTGATTTTGCGGCGTTTGATTTTTTCGGCTTCGATATCCGGCGCATTGAACCGGAACACCGCATTACATGAGGGGCATACCGCCGTCATTGCCTGAACGTTGATATTATTCGCGGGGATCGCAGCGTTGCAGTGCGGACATGTCAGATGCATCATTTCTGTAAACCCTGTTCTTTAAAAGCTATACGCAGGATAAGCGTTTTCGTCGCACTTTCCTACTGTCTATAATGCCTTGCCTAAATTTGATACAATAGACGTTCTACGAATGGAGCGTTATTGTTCTTATGGCACGCAAACCTGTTGTCGCCCTTGTGGGGCGACCAAATGTTGGAAAAAGTACACTGTTTAACCGGCTCGTGGGCGAACGCATGGCGGTGACCCACGATATCCCCGGCACGACACGCGACCGCTTGCAGTCGCTGTCGGACTGGCGCGGTGTCAGCTTTCATGTGGTTGATACTGGTGGCATTGAAGTCTATCAGCCGAAAGGCACACGTGACGAACGTCCGCTGGCTGAAGGCAGCATTGACTTTGTGGGCGAGATCAAATCGCAGGCACTGCTGGCGATCAACGAAGCGGATGTGATCATCATGCTCGTGGATGCCATGCAGGGGATCACCGCCGCCGATGAGGAAATCGCCGAGATCCTGCGCCGGACCAGCAAGCCGGTGATCATTGCAGCGAATAAGGCCGATACCCACAACCGTGAGCAGGATGCATTCGAGTTCTATGCGCTCGGTGTGGGAGATGTGATCGCCATCAGTGCGATTCACGGGGCTGGCGTGGGGGATCTGCTGGATAAGGTGGTGGATGCGTTCGGTGATCTGGAGATTGAAGACGAAGACTCTGAAGAAAACGATCACCTGAAAATCGCCATCGTTGGCAAACCGAATGCGGGCAAAAGCACCCTGCTGAATCATATCCTTGGCGAAGAACGGGCGATTGTCAGCCCGATTGCCGGCACCACCCGTGATGCGATCGACTCCGAGATCATGTGGCATGGTTCTAAAGTGCTGCTGATTGATACCGCTGGCATTCGCCGCCGGGGACGGATCGAACCCGGTGTCGAGAAGTTCAGCGTTGTGCGCTCCATGGATGCCATCGAGCGCTGTGATGTCGCCCTGCTGATGATCGACGCCGAAGACGGTGTCACCGAGCAGGATGAGCATATCGCCGGTTATATCCTTGAATCATTCAAAAGCGTGGTGATTGTTATCAATAAATGGGATGCCGTCGAGAAGGACGCGCATACCATGCACACCTTCACCGAAACGGTGCGCGAGAAGCTGCACTTTATCCCCTATGCACCGATGATCTTCATCAGCGCCCTGACCGGCCAGCGTATCCATCAGGTGCTGGAGACGGCCAACCGTGTCTGGGAAGCGCGCTTCTTCCGCATCCAGACATCGAAGATGAACCAGCTTCTGCGCGATGCCGTCCAGCGGCATCCACCGCCCACACGCGGGACCAAGCGCCTGAAGCTCTATTTTGCGTCACAGGTGCGGACCGATCCGCCGGTGTTCCTGTTCAATGTCAACGACCGCAAGCTGGTGCATTTCACCTATAAACGCTATCTGGAAAATCGTCTCCGTGAGGAATTCCCGTTTGAGGGGACACCGGTTCGCCTTAGCTTCCGCGATGGCAGCGGCCTTGCGGACGAAAAATCCCGTAAGAGAGCGCGTGAGCGTGATCTCGAAGATGCGGCATTGCAGGGCGACGGCTTCGATCAGGGTGCAGCCGCTTACGAAGGCTATGACTCCGACGATGACGATTTTGAAGACGACTTCGATTATGATGGTGCTGAAGCCGGCGGCCTGATGGAATTCGGCTTTGAACTCGATGCCAACGATGCCGACGACGACGATAGTGAATAACAGGGCAATGGCTGACCGTTTCAGCCCGATCAGCCTGTAAGGACTGTAGCACTCATGGCCGCAACGCGACTCTTCGATTTCAGCGAGTTTCCGATTTTACAGACCGAGCGGTTATGTCTGCGGGCGCTGGTCGAAGAGGATGCCGAAGCGATCATGTTGATCCGTGGTGATTACGAAGTGACGCGGTACAACATCGGCGACGCGTACAAAGACATCGCGCAGGCCCACCAGCTTATCACCAATATCGGGCGCATGTTCGATAATCAGAGTTCGCTGTACTGGGGGATTACCCTGAGTCCGGTGGATAAGGTGATTGGCATGATCGGCTACAATTACTGGAATCGGATGGATCACCGCGCTTCAGTCGGCTTTGACCTTGCCAGAGCTTACTGGGGGCGGGGCATCATGCCGGAAGCGCTGCGCACTGTCCTGCACTTCGGCTTCGATCAGATGGGGCTGAACCGCGTAGAGGCTGATGCCAGCGTGTATAACTCACAGTCACAGCGCACATTACAGAAGGTCGGCTTCCGTCAGGAAGGGCATTTGCACGAACAGTACCATGAAGCCGAGAGTTATCATGATCTGCTGCTGTTCGCCCTGCTCAAACGGCAGTTCATCCGGGGTGCGTGATCGGCGTGGGTTTGTCCGAAAGTTTAGAACCGTGTAGGGTGTCTGCATCATATGCACCGTGCGCGATCAAGTCGTGAACAGGAATAATGAATGCAGGAAACAGCAGAGTACGAAGAAATCCCCGCCGCTCTGATTGAGGAACCGCTTACGCCGCGTGAAGCCCGGCTGGAACGGGCGGCGCGGGGCTTGCAGATCGGCGCGGTCGGTAACGGTATTGCGGCGACGCTGCTGGTGATTCTCGGCGTGATCGGGGCCGCTTTCAGTGCAGGTGGCATTTTCCAGACAGCCCATAATGTGCTGCTGTTTCGCTATATCGGCCCGGACGATCAGGCCCTGCTGATCACGCTGCTGCTGGTGCTGATCAACGCCAGTGCGCTGCTGGTCGGGATGGTCGGCGTGCTGGCACAGGAACTCTGGTCATTTCTGGTCGGTGTCGGGCTGGCGATTGCCAATGTCGCGCTGCTGATCATGCTCGGATTTACCCCTGCGCTGATTTCGCTGGTTGCACTGGGCTGGACGCTAAGTGTGCTGATCCCCGATCTGCGTGCGTTCCGTGCGAATCCGGTCATGCTGAAGGAACTGCGCGAACGGATGCGCGGTTCACGTGCCTTCGCCGTGATCACGGTCTATCTGACGCTGATGAGCGTTTTCACGGTGCTGCTGTATATCTCACGTTCACCGCTGACACAGGGTGTTTCGACCGGCGTCACGGGCGAACTGGGGCGCGTGCTGTTTGCCGGTGTGGTCGGTATCGAGCTGATGCTGATCATCTTCATTGCCCCCGCCTTTACCGCAGGCGCTGTGACCGGCGAACGCGAACGCAAGACCTATGATCTGCTTCAGATCACGCTGCTGCCGCGCCCGTCGTTCATCATCGGCAAGCTGGAGTCCGCACTCGGTTATATCTTCCTGCTGCTGCTGGCCGCGATCCCGCTGCAAAGTATTGCTTTTCTGTTCGGCGGTGTCAGCGAGACGGAGCTGATCATCTCGTTTGTCATCCTGGTGGTGACCGCTATCGCACTGGGGACGATCGGCCTGTATTTCTCGACCGCCGCCGAGCGCACCCTGACCGCCAGCGTGCGTGCCTACTCGTTTGTGTTTGGGCTGCTGTTCGCGGCCCCGGCGATGATCGCGCTCGTTCTCGGTTTTATCGGGCGCTTCTTTTATACCGGTGGCGCGGGCTTTCGTGGCCCGGCTTTTCTTGAAGGTGCGCTGATCTACCTCAATGAATTCCTTGCCAGCCTGAATCCGATGGTCACGGCGCTGCGGACGCAGGAACTTCTGGTCGGGCAGCAGCGTCTGGGATTCTATCAGCAGACGTTAAGCAGCACCGGTGCGACGGTGACACTGGTTTCGCCGTGGATCACGTTTACGATCATCTATCTGGTGCTGTCGGCGGTGATGATTACGCTGGCGATTCGTAAAATGCGCCGGACCGAGCTTTAGTACGAGCGCATCGGATGCATGATGTTACGCGACACAGGGTTTTAGGTAGGGTCGGGATGCTTCCCGACCGTGGCGTCCCTGTACAGTGTCATAAATAAAAGCCATTGAGTAAGAACTGGAAACGGCTATGGCTACGTTAGAGACTCTTTCGCCCGGTTATGATTTCCACAGCCTTGTCAGCCGATGGGATCGGCGGGCGCGCCTTCAACAGATCATCACATGGCTGCCCCGTGTGCTGGCCGCAGCGCTGTCTGTGGGGCTGGTGCTGACGATTGTATCGCGGATGCGTCCGCTGCTGGCTAACGATCAGCTTGTATTGATCACAGGCGGGCTGGTGCTGGTGGCAGTTGTGGCTCTGATGACCGGCGTCATGCTCTGGCGGCGGGAACCTTTGCAGACTGCGCGGCACTTCGACCGTGAATTCGGCTTACAGCAGCGTGTTTCGACCGCGCTGGAACTGATCGAAGGGAAAATCCGCTCCGATGAAGGGCTGACCGCGCATCAGCTTCAGGATGCCTATGATCATGCCAGCCGTGTGCATCTGGCCGAAGCACTGCCGTTTTCAGTGCGGCGGCGGGACTGGATGGTGGCGGCGGCGCTGGCGGCAATGCTGGCCCTGCTGCTGGTGGTGGTGCCACCGGCGGCCCCGGCGGATTTGAGCGGGGCGGAACAGCAGGCCGCGATTGATGAAGCCGCTGAAGAGATCAAGGACATCATGGAAGAGGTGGCGGTCGATCCGTCGCTGACTGAAGAAGTCCGCGAACCGCTGCTGGAAGCCCTTCAGGAAAAACTGGAAACCCTTCAGCAGGAAGAGATCACACCGGAAGAAGCCTTCGCGACCGTGCAGGAAGTCGAGACACAGCTTCAGAGTGAAGCCGAACAGCTTCAGCAGCAGGCACAGAGCCAACAGCAGGCGCTGGACGCAGCCAGCCAGTCGCTACAGGATGGCGCGAATGAAAACACAGCGGCAGACTCCAGCACCCTGAGCGAGATACTCGGACAGGAAAGTCAGGGTCTGGATGCGATGACTGAGGAAGAGCAGCAGTCACTGGCGGACCGGCTGGAACAGGCCGCGAATGATCTGGCGCAGTCTAACCCGCAGCTTTCCGAAACACTTCAGCAGGCAGCAGATGCGCTGCGAAATGGCGATACCGACGCCGCACAACAGGCGCTCGATGATGCCGCGCAGCAGGCACAGCAGGCGCAGCAGCAGTCCCAACAGAGTCAGCAGGCGGCTGGTAATCTGAGTAATGCCGCGCAGCAGGCTGGGCAGAGCGCACAGCAGATCGCACAGGCCGGTCAGCAGGGGCAGTCTGGACAGCAAGGCCAGCAGGGACAACAGGATAACCAGTCCGGCCAATCGAGTGATGGCGATCAATCCGGTGATCAGTCCGGTCAACCGGGCGGCCAGCAGAGCGGTGAGTCGGATCAGGGCGGGAATCAGGGTGGAGAGCAGTCTGGTCAGGAAGGCGGCGGACAGTCCAGCACGTCAGGTACCGGACAGGAAGGCGGCAGCACCAGCGGCGCTGACGGTTCAGGATCGACGGGCGCGGGGCTGGATCAGAGCAGCGCTGGCGGCAGTGGTGAAGGCGGCGCTGACGGTCAGACCGGTGCAGGTGCAGGCGATGGCGGCGGCGATTTTGGCTCGAACGTCACCGGCGGTCAGCAGGCAGGCGGAGAGCCTGACAATAACCCTGATGGCGGCGGTGTCGGCGAATATGAGGGCGTTTACGCGCCGAGTCTGCTGGGCGGACAGAACAATCCCGATCAGGAAATTCAGCTTGACTCGTCTGAAGGGGATGTCCCGATTCAGGAAGGTGAGTTCCAGCAGAATCCAACCGGCAGCACGCGGGTGCCCTATAACGAAGTGTTCAGCGATTATGCCAATGCCGCTAACCGCGCACTGGAGCAGGATTATATCCCGCTGGGGCTGCGTGATGTGATCCGTGATTATTTCTCGTCGCTTGATCCGCGTCAGGGCAGCCGGTAGGGGAATAGGGCGGATGCCCTGTCGGGCGGCCCTGCAACAGGCGTATTTTGTAGGGATAATGCCTCAACATGCTTGCATGTCGTTGTCCGGCGTTTCCATGAAATACAATGGAAATACCTACCCTTGCAAAGTCGGCAGGCCCCTACGATGAGAGCAGCCTGGGCATGATTTTGTCCATCAGCAGGGCGGTATCTTCCAGTGACTGGAAATCGTCCGCATACGAGATCACACCGAGCTGTGGATCAAAGCTCCAGAAGGCGGCCTGATCGTACAGATAGCGGATGTATGTGTAGCAGATGCCCAGTACCAGCCGCGAATAGACGGTATAAGCCATATAGGGGAAAAACAGGATCACGCCGCGATCGTGGATATACATCACGACGCCGAGTTCGTCATTGGGATAATGCAGCTCGACATCATTCCCCGGCCCCTGCACCGGCACCAGATAGGGATCGAGCTTCAGCATCAGGCGGGCCAGCACTTTCGGTTTGATCCGGCGGACCGGCCAGAAGATCTCCGGCTGGTCCTGCCGCTGGCCGTTCGCAAACAGCCAGTCGAGCATACTAGGGGTTAATTTACCGGTTTTCGGCACATACAGGTGGATTTCGTAAATCACGGGTCCCCTGATTCGGTGTTTCAGCGAGTCAGTGTTGTAAGACAGTTCCGCTAATGATTAAGCCGTGTCAGCGCGACGTAGATCGTCTCTTTCACCAGCGGATCGTCATCACGGATGTACTGGCGCAGGCGCTCAATAGCACGCGGATCGCCCCACCGCCCAAGGGTTTCGGCGGCAGCACGACGGACGTTCAGGCTGGCGTCACCCAGCGCATTCATCACGGCCTCAAACGCGCTGCCATCACGGATCAATCCCAGTGAGATCACACTGTTCACCCGCACCCACTCGGAATCGTCCTTCAGACCTTCCATCAGTGCGGCGGTGGCGTGATGATCGCCGATTCTGCCGAGTGTCTTGGCGGCGCAGATGCGTACCCATGCATCGGGGTCCTTCATCAGCGGCAGGAGCGCGTTCAGGGCTTCGGATGCCCCCAGAGCGCCCATCGCCGTCGCGACGCAGCTCCGCACCACGGGGTCTTCATCCTGTACCAGTTTCAGCAGTGGGATAATCGCCCGTTCGTCGTCCAGCCAGCCGAGCGCTGCTGCTGCATTACGCCGTGTAGACGCCTTGGAATCGTTCAAGAGGCCGATCAAAGGGTCCACCGCACGTTCATCCCCGATCTCGCCAAGCGCTTTGGCTGCCCAATCCTGCACATTCTCATTGGGATCGCGCAGGGCGTCCAGCAGGGGTTCTACGGCGCGTTTATCCCCGATTTCGCCCAACGCCCACGCCGACAGGTAGCGGACGCAGACGCTCCTGTGCTTCAGTGCGGCGATCAGCGCCTCAACTGCTTTACTGCCTAAGGTGATCAGCTCAATGGCGCTGGCCTGCTGCTGATCCTTATCCTTACTTTCAAGATTCTGTATGAACTGATCAATCAGTTCAGATGGTGTTATGGTAGACATCGTAAAAGAACACCTCGGCTTCGCACGGGGCGTGCCCCTGATAGCATCAGGAGGTTTGCCTGCGAACACCCGTCAGAGAACATGATTACTGCTGTTCACATATTAACATACTCTGGGTGTGAAAGTGCTTAATGTTCGTATTTCATACGTATTCGCCCGGATGCTGCTGGTTGACGCTGGTTACTCTTCGAGTGATGCTTCGTTCAACAGGTCGATGGTCTGCTGTTCCCAGTCCCATAGTTCGAGCGCTTCCTGTTCGCGTGCCAGCTTCGTCAGCCGTGGATGACCGTCCACATATTCGCGTGCCCATTCACGGGCGAATTCGCCCTTCTGGATGCCGCTGAGGATATTTTCCATCACCCGTTCGAGCTGAAGTTCATTAAAGCGATTCAGACGGCTGAGCGTCGAATACTGTGCCGTGAGCGAATGCTGCTGAAGGGTGTTCAGCAGGCCCTGCGCTTCGACCTGCTGGAGATAATCATGAAACCGTCCCTGTAAATACAGTTCCTGAAGTGCGGCTTCCGCCGGATAGCCGGAGCGCATCAGCAGGCTGGATGCGGCCAGCATCATCTGATAAAAAGCGGGGATAATCGCCTGCTGAATGAACAGCGACAGCTCGGCTTCCTGCTGGAAGTGCATCTCAATCGCGCCGCAGCGCAGCAGTCCCGCACCCAGCGCCACCGCCAGCACCGTCCCCCATACTGACCGGCTGGCGTCCTGCCCGACCGAGACAAAGGCGGGGACACCGCTGCCTTCGGTGAATTTGCGCCGCATTTCCTGTCCGCTGTGGCGTGGAGAGACCAGCCCATAGTCGATGAAGGGCGGCGGCTCGACATAACCGAAGGTGACGGTATAGGCACTGGTGAAAATCAGGGTGTGCCCGCGCTGAAGATGGGGCGAGATCGACTCGATATAGACATTCGAGAGCAGTTCTTCCACCAGCGTCAGCACGACCACCTGTGCCTGCTTCGTCAGTTCGGCGACTTTGAAGGTGGGGACGCCGTGTGATTCGGCAATGGCTGCTTCGCTGGCATCGGCTGGCGCGACGATCACCGACACGCCGCTGTCACGCAGATTGAGGGCAAACGCCTGCCCGATTTCGCCATATCCGACCACGCCGACGGTCTTCCCGTCAAGCCGTGCAAGATTGGCATCGCTTTCATGATAAGAGACTGTCATCGCTGGTTTGCCTTATGCTTATTCCGGGTCAGTGATCTGACCGTTTCCAGAAGGCACAGAAGGATCAGCCCGGCCCGACTGATCGGCTTCATCAGGCGCGTCCAGCTCGATCTTCCATACCGGTAAATCAAAGTGATTCCGTTCGAACCCATAATACTCGTACAGGCGCTGAGATTGTATATTGGTCTGCTGGGTGTTGACGGTGACGGTCATAACATGCCGCCGCAGGAAGCCGCCGAGCATATCACGGATCAGTGCGCCGCCGATGCCTTGTCCCTGATAGTGAGGGAGCACCGCCAGCCGCGCCAGATGTCCGGATTCGCGGTAGCGGGTGCTGAGCTGATAGCCGATGATTTCACCATTCAGCCATGCACACTTCGCGCTGTCGGATTGGCGCACGGCCTGATACAGATCGGCTGCCGAAAGCTGCCACGGTGGGGCGAAGGCCGTCTGATCGACTGCTGTCACCTGTTTGATTTCGTCCAGTTCAAGTGGGCGCAGTTCGACAGCGGTTGTCAGCGGTTCCGGGAAGTCCAACCCATGGCGGCGCAGGGTGATCACCCATTCGTCCTGCGCGAAGCCCATGGCGCGCACTTCATCTGTAAGGCTTTCGTTGGAAAGCAGCAGCCACACCGAGCGCACACCGGCCTGCGCCAGTACCCGGCGCGTGCTTTCCCACAATGCCAGCAGGACGGTGCGGGCCGATGCACGATCGCGCAGCATCAGCAGGCGCATCCAACTGGTCGCATTCAGCGGTTGTGCGGCCCCGATTACGCCGACCAGTGTACGGTCATCCCATGCCAGCCGGATAATCTCACTGGTACGATCCAGCCACTGTTCGGCGGTGTACCAGTCCAGATGCAGATGCACCTGATAGGCACGATAAAACAGGTCGAGAATCTTCTGCCTGTGACGGGGTTCATAAGGGGTAACAGTTAAGACGGTCATCTTCCAACGACACTTGCCTGACATCAAAGCTCAAGTATACCCTGCGCGCCCTGCACGTGCATCTGATGAGATAAGATGGAAGTGGTGAGGGTGAAAGCCCGCTATCCCCGGCCACAAGGGACGCCACACATGCTTGCATGTCCGGGGCGTCCGTCGGTGGTACACAGGGTCGGGAAGAATCCCGACCCTACATCTATCCAATACCTACCCTCGTAAGCACCCCCTGCCCCTCGCCAAGTTGGTTGAGGGGATAAATACAAGTCATAGCAGCTCTTTACGTCCCCTCTCCGCCGCGCAGTCCTATCGCGCCGAGAGGGGATTGAGGGGTGAGGTTTCCCTTTTCCCTCACCGATTGCGCTCGGTGTAGCTGCGTGCCTTGATCTCAAAGCCGGTGCACAGACGCTTATCCAGCAGGCGCGTACACACTCGCGGGTCAAGGCTCTCAAATGTTTTGGAGGTGGTAAAGACCGTCGATTTGCGCGTGATATAGCGGTAATCGATCAACTGGAACAGCTTTTCCTTCGCCCATGCGCTTGATGCCTCTGTCCCCAGATCATCCAGCACCAGCAGCGGTACATTTTTAATCTGCTGGAAGCGCTGCTCGAAACTGACATTGGCATCCGGTCCGAAGGTGTTCTTGAGATAATCGATCAGGTCCGGCACGGTGATGAACATGATCTGTTCCGGCAGGCGCAGCACACCACGGGCAGCATTGGCAATGGCCGCCGCCAGATGCGTTTTGCCGACGCCGTAACTGCCACCGATCAGCAGCCAGCGATCACGGAAATCGTGGGCGTAATTCCATGCGATCTCCGCGCCGCGCTTGAGGTTCTGCGCTTCTTCCGGTGTGGTGTTCACGAACGGATCGAAATCCTGGAAGGTCATGTGCGCGTACAGCGGCAGGGATGACGAAAGCTGAAAGCGTTCCTCAATGCGCTGTGTACGGTGATCCGGTGCGGTGATCATCACGCGGTGCGTGTGGCTGTTATCCAGCAGACGGCTGCGGATACGGGCGTCGAGCTTCTCGACGGCGGCATTGGTTGTGATGACCGTCGGCAGTTTATAGTTGTAACGGTGATTCAGAAGCTGGAACAGCTTTTCCTGCGCCCACGGACTCGGATTCTCGACGCCGAGATCGTCCAGAATCAGCAGCGGCGTGTTGCGCACACGGTCGAAGGTCGAATCGTAGGTGGCGTCACTGTCCGGCGCATAGGTCGCCCGCAGATGATCGAGCAGGTCCGGTGAGGTGATGAACAGCACGGCATCCCCGAACTGAAGCCGACGATTCGCAATCGCTGCCGCCAGATGCGTTTTGCCGACGCCGTAACTGCCTTCCAGCAGCAGCCAGCCTTCCGGCTTTTCAGCGAATTTGAGCGCGATGTCCAGCGCTGTCCGCAGTGACTGCTGCTCGACAGCGGTAAACATCGGGGAGTCGGTGGAGAAGCTCTCGAACGATTTTTCGACGAACGCGCCCAGATTACTCAGCTTGCGCAGCTTCATCTGGCGTTCCTGATCGCTCTCTACGGGATAGTGTGGGCAGCGGTACAGCTTGCCGAAGCGCGGATCGCCGACCTGCACGTTATAACGGATCACGCCCAGCCCACCGCACAGCGCATCTCCACCACACAGCCTGCACGGGGACTCAAGGTCCAGCCCCGGATCGGTGCTGTCCGCCGCGCTGAAGCTGGTCGAATCACCGTTCGAAGTAATCGGCGTATTTCCCGAAGATGGACCGTTGGTCTGTTGTTCCATCATTAGCCTGTCGAGTATGTCCCTGGTGGGTTTCATGCTTACCTTCCTGTTTCCAGCGCTTCAGAATGGCGCGCACATATTTGAGATTGCGCTTTTCCATCGAGACGCTGAGCGCGATGGCCTCGGCCACCCATTCGACACCGAATTCACGCTCGGCATCCTTCAGATCATCTGCGATCAGCGGCGTCAGTGCGCCGATATTTTCTTCATAAATGCGATAGACATTCGGGCGCTCTGGCAGGATCTGTACCGGGTCTGCCGCATCGCCCATACGCCAGCTTCCCGCCCTGATCTGTTCCACTGCCAGCCGACCGTTGGCTGTGTTGGCAAAGTAGAGGATCTCGTCGATATTCGCCAGTTCGACCCTGAACAGCGTCCCGCGATCGACACACCGGTGCAGCGCAATCGCCAGTGATGCCCCTTGCAGACCGTGCATCTCCACGGCGGACTCGGTACTGAAGTCGGTTTCCCGCAGATACCGGAAGCCTTCGCTGTCGCTCTCTTTTTGAGGCAGCGCCCACAGCGCCCACAGCGTGATCTTCAGCTCATCCAGATCATCAATCAGCGGCAGCAGTTCGCTGAATGTCTCGGCAGGCAGCGAGATAAACCGTGTTTTAGCGCCGAAACCTTCAAATTTTTTCACGTCCGAATGGTCTTTCTCTGAAACACAAACTTTTGTAATCACGCTATGACTTGTAGCAGTGGCAGGCGTGCCTTTCAGGGGTAGGTTTTTAACTCTCGGTGTTAGGAAACCTCATCCCCCGGCCCCTTCTCCATGCAAACAAGTTTGCCGGAGAAGGGGATGGAGAAACGCAGTTTCTCAGGGGTGAGGTACCGCCAGCGCCGAGACATGCAACACCTACCCCCTGAAAGTAAATCAGGCGCAGGGCATCTACAACTCACCCAGATCAACCCGCCGCACTGCACCGTCCATGAATTTGGTCAGCGCGTTGTCAAAGTACAGTGAGATGACACCGGTCGCGCCGTTACGATGCTTCGAGACCAGCACATCAGCCTGATTCGGGAACTCGGTTGCTTCGTTATACACCACATCGCGATACAGGAACATCACAATGTCTGCGTCCTGCTCAATTGATCCGGATTCGCGCAGGTCGGAGAGCAGTGGGCGCTTATCCTGCCGCTGTTCCACCGCACGCGAAAGCTGCGCGGCAGAGAAGATCGGCACGTTCAGTTCACGCGCCAGTTCTTTCAGCGAACGGCTGATATAGCTGATTTCCTGCACGCGGTTGTTTTCATACGTCCCGCCCGCGTTCATCAACTGGAGATAGTCCACCATCACCATATCCAGCCCGTACTCGTGCTGAAGGCGGCGGCACTTGGTCCGCATCTGAAGCGGATTCAGGGCGGGTGTGTCGTCGATAAAGATCTGAAACCGGCTGATACGGCCAGCCGCTTCGACAAACCGCGCATATTCCTGCTGGTTGAGGCGTCCCATACGGAGCTGATGCGAGTTAATGCCCGTTTCCATCGAGATCATACGCTGCACGAGCTGATCAGCGCCCATTTCCATGGTGAAGATGGCAATGCGTGCGCCCATCCGGGCCGCGTTGACGGCGGTCGAGAGCATGAACGACGTTTTACCCATACCCGGACGTCCGGCGAAGATCAGCAGGTCGGAGCGCTGGAAGCCGCCCAGCAGTTCGTCCAGATCCTTGAAGCCGCTTGGCACGCCCAGCTTGATGTGCGGGTTATTGACCAGATGCTCGATCTGATCGAAGTAGCTGCTGACGGCGTCGCGCAGCGGGATGAATTCACGCTTGAGCTGGCGCTCCGTCACATTGAACATGCGCCGCTCGGCTTCAATGATCACGCTGTCGATGTCGATCTGTTCATCAACCGCCAGCGATTTGATCTCATCCGCCGCGACCAGCAGCCGCCGCCGTACCGATGCGCGTTCTACAATCCGGCCATAGACTTCGACATGGATGGATGCCGGTGTGCTGTACATCAACTGGGTGATATACGGTGCGCCGCCGATCTCGTCCAGGACACCCTGATCGCGCAGTTCCTGCATCAGAGTCAGGTAATCAACCGGATCATCCCGGTCATTCAGTTTTTGCAGCGCCTTCCAGATGTACTGATGGCGCAGCAGGTAAAAATCATCCGGTCGCAGAAAGCTCGCCACCGTCAGATATGATTCCGGGTTGATCAGCACTGCGCCGATCACCGCTTCTTCAGCTTCTTCGCTGAAGGGAACCTGGTCATAGAGCATTCGAGGTTGGCTGGTCATGGCCTCTTGCTTGCGATTGCAGTCGATATGAATCGATTCGTTAGGAAAATGTTACGCGGGCCGCGAGTGGCGTACAGCTTCAGGCAGGCGTTTTAGTGACCTGAACCGGCGCTATAGATGGCAAACGGCGCGGGAAATATGCTCCCGCACCGTTTGTCAGTAAGGCGTCGGACGGTCTCTGCCGTCACTCCGGACACCCTGCGTTCGGTTTAATTATCGTCGTCGGCTGATTCCAGATCGTCGAGGTCCAGTGAATTCACGAAGTCAGCGAACGCGCTTAGCTTGCGGTCGTCCACATCACCGCCCTGGCGGCGTTTAGCGCTTTCGGATGCGATCTGTTCTTCAACATCGTCTTCCATCTCGATGCCGGCCCGCGACATCACGCCGTCACCGACAAAAATCGGCGACTTGGTACGGATGGCGACGGCGATGGCGTCACTGGGGCGGGAGTCGATCTCGATCTGACGGCCATCCAGTTCCACAACGAGCTTGGCATAGAACACATCGTTCCGCAGTTCATTGATGATAATGTGAACGACCTTGCCGCCCAGTTCACGAATGACCGATTTGATCAGATCATGTGTGAAGGGGCGCTGCGGCGGGATCTCCTGCAGTTCCACCGTGATCGCTTCCGCTTCGAACTGTCCAATCCAGATCGGCAGGTACCGTTCTGAAAGGGTGTCTTTGAGGATCACGACCCGGTGCTGGGTAGTCAGGCTCACCCGGATACTATCGATTGTCACCTCAACCATAGCAGTAAATCCTTAGATAAGGTCATTTCACGTATTGATGTTTCCGATTCAGGATTATACACCGATTACCATATACGGCAACCGATGAGTCTGGTTTATCGTGCAGATTCTGGGATGTCTGGCACGCACTATATGGCGTCCACAGGGGATCAATTCTCCCGTATATCCTGCCGTATTTTACCGATAAAACAAAAAAGCACTGATGACCTGTGCAGATCACCAGCGCTTTTACTGCTCAATCAGAAAAGCTGATCAGCACCTTATGGAAATGGTGGATTATCTAGCGCTCGTTGATGATGCTGAACACCATCGGCTTGCGCTTTGTCTCGTTGAAGAGCATCCGGCTCAGGTTTTCCTGAAGGCGTTCGCGGCGGCGGCCATTCATCCCACGCGTGGCATTCACCGTCTCGGCGACCAGATCCTTGACCTGTGCCAGAAGCTGGTCGGCATCACGCAGATAGATAAATCCACGTGAGACGATCTCCGGCTCACCAATCACTTTGCCCGTGTTCTTATCGACATCGACTGTGACCAGCAGGAAGCCGTCACGCGCCAGCATCTCACGGTCGCGCATCACGGATGGGCCGATGTCACCGACGCCGCTGCCGTCCACGAACACATAACCACCGGGGATGCGCTCGCCGAGCCTGACATGCTGCTTGTCGATTTCCAGGACCATGCCGTTTTCCACGACGAAGATATTCTTCTCCGGGATACCCGACTCCACGGCCAGTTTCGCGTGCTGCCGCAGATGGCGCAGTTCTCCGTGAACAGGCATGAAGTACTTCGGCTTGACCAGATTCAGCAGCAGCCGCATTTCATCCTGGCAGGCGTGGCCGGAGACATGCACCGGCAGAATGGGATCATAGATCACATTTGCGCCGCGCTGGAACAGTTTATTGATGATGCGTGACACCATCTCCTCGTTACCGGGGATCGGATGCGACGACAGTACGATGGTATCGTCCTTCATCACATCGAGCTGACGGTGCTGGTTGTTGGCGATCTTCGCCAGTACCGCCGACGGCTCACCCTGTGAACCGGTCACCATAATGACCAGCTTGTGCGGCTGAATGGTATCGATCTTGTTCAGATCGACCAGCATCCCTTCAGGGATATTCAGAATCCCCATGCTCATCGCCATCTTGACGTTTGCCGTCATGCTGTAACCGGCAATTGCCATTTTACGACCGTGCTTCTGCGCGGCGTTGGCGACCTGCTGGATACGCGAGATCAGCGAGGCGAAGGTCGAGACGATGATGCGGCCTTTGGCCTGCGAGAAGACCTGATTGAATGCGCCGTCAATCACCGTTTCGGACGGTGTCCAGCCGGGGCGGTCGGCGTTGGTGCTGTCTGCCAGAAGCATCAGTACGCCTTCTTTACCGAGCTGCGCCAGACGTGCATAATCGGGCTGCTTGCCGTCAACCGGCGTATTATCGAACTTGTAGTCGCCGCTGTGGACGATCTTGCCAACCGGTGTCTGGATCGAGAAGCCAACACAGTCCGGAATGCTGTGGCACATGTGGAAGCTTTCGAGCGTGAACGGCCCGACTTTGATGCTATCCCCTGCCTTGAAGGTGTGGATGGTCGTCTCATTGAAGAGCTTGGCATCGCGCAGCTTGACTTCAAGCAGGCCGGATGTCAGTGGTGTCGCGTAGATCGGCACACGGCGGAAGCTGTCCACCACATGCGCGACTGCGCCGGTATGGTCCTCATGACCATGTGTGTAGAAGATCGCATGGATCTTCAGGTCTTTCCGCTCTAACAGATAGCGGAAATCGGGGATGATGTAATCCACCCCCAGCATATCATTGGTGGGGAACATGATACCCGTATCGACGATGATGGCTTCATTGCCATATTCGAACAGCGTCATGTTCTTGCCGATTTCACCGGCGCCCCCGAGGGCGATGATTTTCAGTTTTGCTTTTGCCATACGCAATGCACCCGATGACAATGATCCGTCATCAGGCATTATCCTTTCTACTGGATAGAAAATTCAGTAAACAAATTAACGAATGCCGTTCCATGTGTACATCTAAACGCGAACCGAGACTGACGGCTCAGCGCGTAAGTCCTGAACAAAGATGGTGATACAATCGCCTTGCAAGAAATATAAGTCGGAATTTTATGCAGAAATCTGCCTGTCATTGTAAACGTAATGTCGTCATTATAGCATAAATCAGTGAACGCGCTTCACCCTTCCTGGGCGACGAGCTTCTCCAGGGTTCTGACCCATTTGCCCGCGTCACTCTTACGTTTATCCCCGGCGGTTTCCAGCGCCGCCTGCGCCTGCTGCATCACCTGAAGTGCGTTGGCGTATTCGCCCCTGTGCTGATACACCAGCGCCAGATAGTACAGCGTTTCCGGTCGCTTCTGGTCACTGCGAAAGGCATTCAGGAAATGGGCCAGCGCCTGATCCCACTCTTTTTCGCGATAGGCCACCACGCCGAGTCCATAGTGCGCCAGCATCTCATAGGGATAGAGCTTCAGCGCCTGCTCAAAGTCCTCTGTGGCTTCTGCGTCATGTCCATCGTCCAGCCGCACCAGACCGCGTGCCGCATAATATTCCGCATAGGTTGGCAGCGCCTCAATCGCATGCGAGAAATTAATCAGCGCATGGTCGAAGTCGCGTTTGGCATAGGCTGCAATGCCTATTTTGTAATATTCATCGGCTTCATAGCGTGTGAGGCCCAGCCGCTGTGTGAGTCGTGTCATAATCAGAACTGACGGCTCTTCGGAGCCGCGATATAATACGCAAACTGGTGTGGAAAGGTTCCTGTTATCAGGACACTGTACTGCACCACGCCCATAAGTATATGCGAAAAATGTTTTAACATCGTTAGATCTAGCTTAGGGAAACTATTCAGGAAAGCTCATTATGGATTTTGATCTGAACGAAGAACAACAGATGTTTCAGCGTGTCGTGCGCGATTTCTGCGAGACGGAGCTGAAGCCCTACGCGGCAGAAGTCGATGAGACCGGCGAACTTCGCTGGGAAGCCGTCCGCAAGATGGCGAATCTCGGCCTGTTGAGTTTACAGGTGCCGGAAGCCTACGGCGGCTCTGAACTGGATACGATCAGCGCGTCGATTGCGGTTGAAGAGATCGGGCGGGTGTGCGGTTCGACCGGGCTGTCGATCTCGGCGCATAACGGGCTGGGATGCGGGCCGATTGTCCGCTGGGGGACCGATGCACAGAAGGCGAAATATCTGCCCCAACTGTTGAGTGGAGAGTCACTCGGTGCGCTGGCCCTGACCGAACCGCAGGCGGGAAGCGATCTGCTGAACGGGGCGCAGACTGTGGCTGTCCGTGATGGCGACTCATGGGTGATTAACGGTCACAAGGCATGGATTACGAATGTGAAGTATGCACCGGTGATCGTCGTGCTGGTCCGCACCGACCGCGAAGCCGGATCACGCGGGTTCAGCCATCTTCTGGTCGAGCGTGACACTGAAGGGCTGGTGATCCACCCACCGGAGAAGAAGATGGGGCTGAAAGGCTCTCCGACCCAGATGCTGACCTTCGAGAATGCGCGTGTCCCGGCGGAAAATCTGCTCGGTGAAGAAGGGCGCGGCTTTCATCAGACCATGCAGACGCTGGACTCTGGCCGCATCAGCATCGGCGCGCTAAGTGTCGGGCTGGCGCAGGGCGCGTTTGAAGAGATGGTGAAGTATGCGCAGGAGCGCCATGCGTTCGGCGAACCGATCGCCAACAAACAGTCGATTCAGAACAAGATCGCGGATGCCGCGATGGAGATCGAAGCAGCGCGGACACTGGTCTACAAGGCGGCGTGGATGAAGGATCAGGGGCGCGACTTCGGCAAGATCGCGGCCATGGCGAAGCTCAAGGCCAGTGAAGTCGCCGAACGTGTCTGCTTTGAGGCAATCCAGATCCACGGAAGTTACGGTTACAGCCGCGAGTATCCGGTGGAGCGTATGTACCGTGACCAGCGCCTGATGAGCATCGGTGAAGGCACGAGCGAGATCCAGCGGCTGGTGATTGCACGTCGGGTATTGGCGGAAGCGAACGAGCGCATCCCGAACATGGCGTAAATGGGTGCAATTCTGTGCTGCTGTCACGGAAAGTGGCGGCAGCATTCCGGTATATAAGTTTGACATTTGCAAAAATGCTCATGTGTAGGGGCGATGGATGATGCTGCGCATCACACGTCATCGCCCGCTGGTTGTCGGTTGCTGCGGGCGGACACGCAGGTCCGCCCCTACATCAAACGGGTTTGCAGGGTCATATGACAGTAGCAGATTTCACGCCTTTTTCAGCGTTTATTGACCAGCTTGCCAATACGCCGCCGCTGCCTGATGTCACCAACCCGTACGCGGTTGGCGATAACCCTTATAACGCTGTCCGTCGCGCCAATCTGCTGCGCTATCTGGAGCAGATGGCCGAGCGTCAGCCGCGTTTGATGCTCCTGCTGGAAGCGCCATCATATCAGGGGATGCGGGTGACGGGTGTCCCGGCGGGCGGACGATTTCTGGTGGAAGGCGTGCCGGGTCTGAATCTGTTTGGGCTTGCCAATGGCTATCAGACCGTAGACGAGCCGGGCCTACCCGCGCCGAGAAGCCATCAGACCGGCTCGATCCTGTGGGGAACGCTGGCGGATCTGCAAACCACCGCGCTGGTATGGAATGCCTTTCCGTTTCATCCGCATCTGCCGGGAAATCCGCTAAGTAACCGCACACCGCGTGCTGCCGAAATCCTGATCGGGCAGCCGTTTGTGCGTGCGCTGTTGCAGTTGTTCAACGGCTCACAGGTGATCGCGGTGGGCAATATCGCGGATCGTTCGCTGACACTGATGAGCATTCCGCATGTCAAAATTCGTCATCCGGCACAGGGTGGGAAAAACCAGTTTATCAGCGGCCTGCGGGATGCGCTCATACAGGAAAAACCGGCTGATAACCCCTGATTGAGAGTGGAGTTTGGACATGTGGTTGCCTGCCCTCTAATCACTACCATTTTGAAATGTACCCGATGTCATCTCTTAAGTTTCGTATAGGGTTTTGACTGTATGATGTTTAGTAGATACCTTCACTTACGGCATTTGTGCTACATCCGATATACTCCGTGAGATTCAAGGTGCGTCCGTGTGCGTTCTTTGGAGTAGATACACGGATCTACTCATAACCAATCTCGAAGAGTATCTCGATTAGTCTGTGTTGTGGATACTGCGACACATCAAAACGTTAACTTTAACTAACTGCGTCCGAATACTGCCGAGACTCGCTGAATACAAAGTTCCACGGCAGCAGGACGATCATC
>CAYNDH010000030.1:0-33382 GCA_964395665.1 uncultured Anaerolineaceae bacterium | reverse complement strand
AGTGCGCCGCCACATCCAGACCGTGACCGCTGCTCCCACTGCCAGAATCAGCCCCCAGACAGCGACTCCGGCATTATTTCCCAGTGCCAGCCGAAGTGTGACCAGACTGGACGGCTGTGCCCACGGCAGATTGCGCGAAAAGGCGATCTGCATGCCGGTGAGCCAGTCCGGAGACGCAATCCACAGAGGAAGCGTCAGCACGGCGGCGGTGATGAGCGCAGACAGCCCGAAGCGCAGCACGGTACGCCATCCACCCTGACTCCACGCATAGACCGTCAGGCCGAGTGCTGGCAGCAGGATCAACTGCGGTTTGGCGACTGCCAGCGCCAGCAGGACGCCGGTCAGAATCCAGCGGCCCTGCGCCGCCGTATAGACTGCCAGCAGCATCAGCACTGCCGCAAACAATCCAAACTGGCCGAGAACGAGATGCGAGATGGTCGGCACGAAACCGAAACCGGCGATCAGCAGTACGGTGATCAGGCCGAGTGAGAGCTTCGTCGGGGCGGTTGACAGCCGGTAGAGACCGAGCAGGCAGAGCAGCGAGGCCAGAAACCAGAGCGCGGTCGCCTGATGTTCGGTCAGCCAGCCGAGCGGAAACAGTGCGCCGATGAGGGTCGGCATCCAGATCGGATTGCCGACCTCGAACAGGTCATCCAGCAGATACGGGTTTTTGCCGTGGACGAGCTGATAGGCTGGCCCCCACAGGTTGTTGCGGAAATCCCAGCTTGTCGCCTGCCAGTTGAGGACCAGCGCGGCTGCCCCGGCCAGCACCGCGACGATCAGCAGAGCGCTGATCAGGCGTCGAATGCGTGGATCGGTAATCAGCAGGCGTGAAGTATCGGCTGCATTTTCGGCAGTATTGGGTTCATCTGAAGAAACAAAGTGCGTCTGACTCATCATCCGGTTCCGTGGTCGTTTTGGCCTGTCACATGCGGAAGACACCGTACTGCGTCGGCGCGATGGGCTGATTGAGACATGCACTCAAGGCCAGCCCAAGGACGCGCCGTGTCTGGGCCGGGTCAAGGATGCCATCATCCCACAGACGCGCCGTCGAGTAGTACGGTTCGCCTTCGCGCTCATACTTGTCGAGAATGGGCTGTTTGAAGCTGGCCTGCTCTTCAGGTGTCATGTCCGGCTGGCTGTTACGCGCCAGTTGATCGCGCTTGATGGTCAGCAGCACATTGGCGGCCTGTTCGCCCCCCATCACGCTGATGCGTGCATTCGGCCACATCCAGAGGAAACGCGGCCCATAGGCACGGCCACACATGCCGTAATTACCCGCGCCGAAACTGCCGCCGATGATCAGCGTCAGCTTGGGGACGTTGGCATTGGCGACGGCGTGCACCATCTTCGCGCCGTCTCTGGCAATGCCCCCGGCTTCGTATTCCCGCCCGACCATGAAGCCGGTGATATTCTGAAGGAACAGCAGCGGAATCCTGCGTGAGGTGCATAACTCGACAAAGTGCGCCCCCTTCAGGGCTGATTCGCTGAACAGGACGCCGTTGTTGCCGATGATCCCGACCGGGTAACCTTCGATATTGGCGAAACCGCAGACCAATGTATCCCCGTAACGCGCCTTGAATTCCCGAAAACGGCTGCCATCGACCAGCCGGGCGATCACCTCACGCACATCATAGCTTTCGCGAAAGCTGGTCGGGATGATGCCGTACAGTTCTTCGACGGGATACAGCGGCTCTTCCGGCGGTGTGAGCTTGAGTTCAACGCGCTTTTTGCGATTGAGCGTTGCGACGATGCCGCGCACGATCTCAAGCGCATGTTCATCGTCTTCGGCAAAGTGATCGGCGACGCCGGAGATGCGGGTATGGACATCTGCGCCGCCCAGTTCTTCCGCCGTGACCTCTTCGCCGGTAGCGGCCTTGACCAGCGGCGGCCCCGCCAGAAAGATCGTCCCGGTGCCTTTGACGATCACGGTTTCGTCACTCATCGCCGGGACGTATGCGCCGCCAGCGGTACAGCTTCCCATCACACAGGCGATCTGCGGGATACCTGCGGCGCTCATCCGGGCCTGATTGTAAAAGATGCGCCCAAAATCGTCGCTGTCGGGGAAGACTTCATCCTGCATCGGCAGGAACGCGCCGCCGCTGTCCACCAGATAGATGCAGGGCAGGTTATTTTCGAGTGCGATCTGCTGGGCGCGCAGATGTTTGCGGACGGTCATGGGATAGTAGGAACCGCCTTTGACCGTGGCATCATTGGCGACGATCAGGCATTCGATACCGCTGACGCGACCGATGCCGGTCACGATGCCAGCAGCGGGTGTGTTGTCACCGTACAGCTCCCATGCGGCCAGCGGCGCGATTTCGAGAAAGGGCGCGCCGGGATCGAGCAGTTTGTCGATGCGATCACGCACGAACAGTTTGCCCTGCTCGCGCTGGCGCTGCTGATATTTTTCACCGCCGCCTTCGTAGACTTCCGCCAGCCGCTGATGAAGCTGATCCGCAAGCGCCCGATTGTGGGCGTCATTCTGACGAAAGCGCTCGTCGGATGAAGAGAGATGCGATTCTAGGGTTTCCATAAGCTGTTTTGTTTCCTTCCTGAAAAGGTATAGTTTAGCAGCATTCAGGGCTGATGGGCTGCGTCCCTGAGTGTTTTATCTGACTCATCGGTTCGGAAGATTCAGCCTGTATCAAAGCGTCTGAAGGTCCGAACATCTGAATCGCATCAGAATTTAACACGGACCCGCACGAAGACGATGATTCTGTTGCACAAGTCCTTAAAAGCCTTAAAAAGAGATACATTCTTTAGGGTTGTGATGATACACTTAAGGTCTACACAAGTGAGTGAAGCGGAATAGAAGAAGGATATGGTGAATTTCCACGGTCCAAACGAAGGCTATGTGCTGGAGCTTTACGACCGCTATCGTCATGCTCCAGAGACGGTCGATCCTCATACACGGGCATTCTTCGAGAACTGGATGCCCCCGGCTGAGGATGGCAGTATCCCGGAAGGGACAGAACTCTATCGCAGTGGTGATCTTTCGGTTGCAGCCCCCCCGCAGGATTTCCAGAAAGCGGTGCGTGCAGTCAATTTCGTGCAGGCGATCCGCTTTTATGGACATACCGCTGCCAATATCGACCCGCTTGGCATTAATAATCCGCCGGGCGACCCGGAACTTGAGCTGGATTTCTACGGCATCACCGAAGAGGATCTGCGCCAGCTTCCCGGCAGCATTATCGAAGGCCCGATTGGTCAGCAGGCCGCAAATGCCCTGGAAGCCATCGAGAAGCTGCGATCGATTTACTGCGGGACGATTGGCTTCGAGTTCGATCACATCCGCGTGGCTGAAGAACGGCAGTGGCTGCGCGAGGCGGTCGAGTCGGGGCGGTATCGCTTCTCCTTCGAGCAGGACGACGCCAGGGTCATGCTGGAACGCCTTAGTCAGGTGGAAACATTCGAAGCCTATTTACAGAAGACCTTCTCCACAAAATACCGGTTCTCGATTGAAGGACTCGACACGATGGTGCCGATCCTTGACGAGATCATCGATCTGGCGGCTGACAGTGAAATGTCCACCATCGCCATTGCCATGGCGCACCGTGGCCGCCTGAACGTTCTGACGCATGTGATGGATAAGCCCTACGATCAGATCCTGTCCGAATTCAAGGATACGCTGCACTCACAGGAACTCCAGAACGCGATTGGCTGGACGATCGGTGACGTGAAGTATCACAAGGGTGTCCGCCGTCAGGTGGAACGTGCCGATGAAGCAGCCCTGACGATCACCATGCCGCCGAATCCCAGCCACCTTGAAGCCGTCAATCCGGTTGCAGTCGGGATGGCACGGGCGGCGGGCAGCAGCGTCAATCATCGCGGTGAGCCGGTCTTCAATCCCAAGCTGACGATGCAGATCCTGATTCACGGTGACGCCGCCTTCCCCGGTCAGGGCATCGTGGCGGAAACCTTCAACCTCTCGCAGCTTCCCGGTTACTGGACGGGTGGTACGCTGCACATCATCGCCAATAACCAGTTAGGTTTTACCACCCTGCCGCGTGATGGCCGCAGTACGCTGTATGCCAGTGACCTTGCGAAAGGCTTCAAGGTCCCGATTGTGCATGTGAATGCGGATGATCCGGCGGCATGTATCGAAGTCACACGGCTGGCATTTGCCTTCCAGACCCTGTTCCATAAGGACTTCCTGATCGATCTGGTCGGCTACCGGCGTTATGGACATAACGAACTGGATGAACCCGGTTTCACACAGCCGATGATGTATCAGACTGTGCGCCAGCATCCGACCGTGCGCCAGATCTGGGCCAGTGAACTGGTGAAGCGTAATCTGATCGCGGCACAGGAAGCCGACGCGCTGGTCGATGTCCTCAATGAGCGTCTGCAACAGGCCTATGACTCGATTGATGACAATTATATCCCCGAAATGGCGCCGCTGGCCCCCGATGGGCTGGCCGCCCGTGTCGATACGGCGGTCGATGCCGAGAGGCTGATGGCGATCAATAACGCGCTGCGTGTGCCGAATGATTTCAACTTCTATGCACGGCGTCTGGAGAACACAATCCGCACACGCCGTGAAGCGTTGAATGATCTGGATGCCAGAACCATTGACTGGGCGATGGCTGAAGAACTGGCCTATGCGACGATCCTTGCCGACGGTATCCCGATTCGGCTTACCGGTCAGGACGTGGAGCGTGGGACGTTCAGCCATCGTCACGCGGTGCTGAATGATGCCACCAGCGGCGAGCGCTATGTCCCGCTTCAGGAACTGGAGATGGCGAAGGCCACATTTGAAGTCCGCAACAGCCCGCTTTCAGAAGCAGCGGCGCTGGGCTTCGAATATGGATATAATGTGCAGGAACCGGATCATCTGGTGATCTGGGAAGCGCAGTATGGTGACTTTAACAACAACGCGCAGGTGATCATCGACGAATTCATCGTCTCGGCCCGTGAAAAGTGGGGGCAGACACCGTCACTGGTGCTTCAGCTTCCGCATGGACATGAAGGCGGCGGCCCGGATCACTCCAGCGGACGACTGGAACGCTATCTGCAGATGGCAGCGCGCAAGAATATGCGTGTGGTGAATGCCACGACCGCGGCGCAGTTCTTCCACCTGCTGCGGCGTCAGGCGCTGCTGCTGACAGAAGACCCGCTGCCGCTGGTGGTGATGTCGCCCAAGAGCCTGCTGCGTAACCAGCACGTCTATTCTGCCCCGCGTGAACTGATCGAAGGACGCTGGCAGCCGGTCATCGACGATGATGGTGCCGTGGCCGTCAGCGAACCGGAGCGCATCACCCGTCTGGTGCTGGTCAGCGGCAAGTTCTACTATGACCTGATCGGTGCGACGAATGATCTGCCGGAACAGCATTACCGCGAACAGTACCCGCATGTCGCGATTGCGCGAGTCGAGCAGTTGTATCCCTTCCCGGTGAAGGAACTGGCGGCACTGATCCAGCGCTATCCGAAGCTGAAGGAAGTGGTCTGGGCACAGGAAGAGCCGAAGAATACGGGTTCATGGGATTTCGTAAGCTGGCGGCTGAAGAAGCTGCTGCAAGAGTCGGGCATCCATGCCAGCATCCCGGTGAATTATGTTGGGCGTCGTCGCAGTTCCAGCCCGGCTGAAGGCTCGAAGACGGCTCATATCAAGAATCAGTCCATGATTGTCGAATACGCTTATAACTGGGATTTTGTGGCTGAAGCGCCGATCCCGCAGCAGGAGAAAGAGTAAACGCCGATGGCAGTGAATATCGTTGTCCCTGAACTGAGTGAATCCGTTGTTGAGGCGACAGTCTCCGAGTGGCTGAAAAAAGAAGGGGATACGGTTGAAGCTGGCGACATTGTCGTTGTGCTGGAAACCGATAAGGTATCGCTGGAAGTGACGGCTGAGGCATCCGGTGTGCTGGCGCGGATTGATCACCCTGAAGGCGCAGATGTGACCGCCAGAACTGTACTCGGCTCAATTGACGAGAGCGGGGCAGGCACGGGGGCAGCGGTGGAAACACCCGCGCCGACCACGCAGGAAATGCCGACCGAAGAAGCGCCGACAGCGGCTAATCTCCCGCCAGCACAGGCCACACAGAGCGGGCAGGCTGCACAGTCAACTGAGGCGGGTAAGTCCGGGACGCCGGTTGCACAGCGGGTAGCCGCGGCACATGGTGTTGATATTTCTCAAGTGCCGGCCAGCGGGAACAAGGTCAAGAAGGAAGATGTCGAGGTATTTGTAAAAGGTGGGCAATCTGGTCAGTCTGCGGCCCCGGCAGCGCCAGCCGCACGGCCAGCATCAGCCGCACCTGCAAAAGCTGCGCCTGCGGTGAACGGCGGCAGCGGCTCGGCAGATCGCCCGGAAAAGCGTCAGCGGATGTCACGCCGTCGGCAGGCGATTGCGCGCAATCTGCTTCAGGCGCAGTCTACCGCCGCCATGCTGACGACGTTCAACGAAGTCGATATGAGCGCGGTGATGGAGATCCGTTCGCGCCGCAAGGATGCCTTCCAGAAGAAGTACAACGTCGGCCTGGGCTTTAGCTCGTTCTTCGTCAAGGCGACGATTGGTGCGCTGAAGGCGTTCCCGCTGATCAATGCCGAGATTCAGGAAAACGAATTCGTCATCAAGCAGTACTATGACATCGGCATCGCGATTGGCGCGGAAGAAGGGCTGGTCGTGCCGGTGCTGCGGAACGCGGACAAGCTGTCGTTTGCGCAGATCGAGCAGCAGATCAAGGATTACGCGCAGCAGTCACGTGAAGGATCGCTGGCGATTGAGTCGCTGATGGGGGGGACCTTCACCATCACCAACGGCGGCGTCTTCGGCTCGATGATGTCCACGCCGATCCTGAACCCGCCGCAGGTTGGCATCCTTGGCCTGCACGCCATCAAGGAGCGCCCGGTAGTGGTCAACGGTGAGATTGTCATCCGTCCGATGATGTACACGGCGCTGACCTATGATCACCGGATTGTCGATGGCCGTGAGGCCGTGCAGTTCCTTGTCAAAATCAAGGAGCTGATCGAAGATCCCGAAGCCCTGCTGATTGAGGGCTAGATTTCGAGCGGTATATCAGACCGATATAAAAAGCAGAGGCACAACGGTGTCCTCTGCTTTTTTGTTTGCTATTGTAGCGTTTCAGACAGTGGGCCGGAAGAATCCGGCGCCTACATCCTGCGTGCTGTGTATGAATGCGACCTGTAGGGACACGGCACTACCGTGTCCGGTGCATATGGGGCGGGAAGCATCCCCGCCCTACGTGATGCCCTGTTTGCAGCAGATACGGGTTTCTACCGAAGCTGCAATTGATACGGAAAGCTCGTCAGCACTTCGACGCCGTCCTGCGTGATGGCGACGTTATCCTCAATGCGGACGCCGCCCACACCCGGAATATAAATCCCCGGCTCGACCGTGAAGACCATCCCCGGCAGCAGCGGCTGTTCTACGCCGCCGGCCATCTGCGGCAGTTCGTGGACTTCCAGCCCCAGCCCGTGCCCGGTGCGGTGGATGAAGTATTCACCATAACCCGCTGCGGTGATCACATCACGGGCGGCCTTGTCCACCGCGCCACAGGTCACACCCGGCCCGGCGGCCCGGATTGCGGCCTGATTCGCGGCCAGCACGGTATCGTAAATCTTCTGCATTTCGGCGGACGGCTGGCCCACACAGAAGGTCCGCGTGATGTCTGCCGGATACTGCTGATACATGCCGCCGTAATCGATCAGCAGAAATTCGCCTTCCTGCAACTGGCGGTCAGTGGTGCCGCCATGAGGCAGGGCGCTGTTCGGCCCGGTCTGCACCAGCGCACGGAAGGCGAATCCCTGTGTGCCGAGCGCCAGCAGTTCATTATCGAGCATTGAGGCGATGTCACGTTCGGTCATCCCCGGCTGGATGCGCGGCAGGATATTGTTCAGTGCCTGTTCGCTGATGGTGATGGCCTGACGCATGGCGGCGATTTCGGCGCTGTCCTTCTGTGACCGGATCAGCAGCAGATCCAGCCCTACGGGATGCGACCGAATCCCGGCGTCAGCCTGCGCGAAACCGGCCCACTCGAACAGGCGCATGGTGCGATCATCCACGCCGATGGTCTTGCCCTGAAGTCCGAGCGTCTCGACGGCCTGCCGGAATGCGCCTTCATAGCCTTCTTCATCAGTCCAGATGAAGGTCCGGACTTCGACATCATGACGGGCGTTGAGCTGCGGCACTTCCAGCCGGGGGATGATAAACGACAGATCACCATCCACCCACAGCGCGATGGTCGGGCGCTCGGATGTGTGGAAGTCAAAGCCGGTGAAGTATTTCTGATTCGCGCCGGGGACGAGTGCAATGGCATCCGCGCCGGTGATCTGTCTGAGCTTATTCAGGCGTGCGTGGTAATCCATCAGGGAACGACCCTTTCGAAATATCGCTCTTTTAAGACGTGAAGGTGCGATTATAACGGCTGACGGGATGAGGCGGGTATATCCGTTAAGCGGACCGGTCATTATAATGCACCTCTTTGATCTCATTAGGGTTACAGAGTCTTTCCATGCTGAAATACTGGCGTTTTGCCGCTTTAACCGCTGTTGTCGTCCTGCTGCTGACCGGTCTGCTCGCGCTCGATCTGCTAAATCGCGGCCTTGCGTGGCAGTTCTTCTGGTCGCAGACCGGAGAAGAACAACCGCTGGCACAGGTGCGCGGGATGGTCGAATGGGTGGGTAATCTGACACGCGCACAGCCGATCAATGACCCGCTGATCGCGGTCGATCATGCCAACCTGAATCCCTACGGGATCAATACCTTTCTGCATCAGGAAGTCGATCCGGCCAAGGTAGATGAGCAGCTTCGTCTGATCGCAGAGGCGGGCTTCGGCTGGATTCGTGAAGAGTTCACGTGGGAAGAAATCGAAGTCGATGGTCGCGGACAGTTCACCGACAGCCGTAATGATATGGACGGCGACGGCATCCGCGACACGATCAGCGGTTGGGCGAAGTTCGACCGCATTGTCGAGCTTGCCGAAAAACACGGGATTCGCATTCAGGCCCGGCTGAGCAATCCGCCTGCATGGTCACAGGCCGAAGGCGCACATACGCAGACGCCGCCTGCTGACATACAGGATTACGTCAACTTTGTGGCCGCTGTCGCCGAGCGCTATCAGGGGCGGGTGATGCACTTCCAGATCTGGAACGAGCCGAATATCTTCCCGGAGTGGGGGGCGGATGGGGAAGACGGTTCTGGGCCGCGTCCGGTCAATCCAGAGGAATATACGGCGCTGCTGTGTGCATCCTATGCTGGACTGAAAGCGGTTGATCCCGAACTCGTGGTGATCAGCGGCGCGCTGGCCCCGACCTCTGAATTGTGGACTTTGAATCTCAACGATTTCGTCTTTCTGGAGCGTATGTATGCCGCTGGCGCGGGTGAGTGCTTCGATGTGCTTTCAATGCAGGGCTACGGCCTCAACAGCGGCCCCACAGATCGCCGGATGCGGTCTACCAATGTCAATTTCGGGCGGAGTCAGTACATCCGTGATCTGATGGTGAAGAATGGCGACGCCAGCAAGCCGATCTGGATCAGTGAGGCGGCCTGGAATCCGGTGCCGACGGAAAGCGAGGCCCCTGATCCGATCTCTAATCGCCACATCTTCGGGCAGGTGACGCTGGCACAGGCCGCCGAGTATATGCCGATGGCTTATGAGCGGATGCAGCGCGAATGGCCGTGGGCAGCGGTGATGAATTACTGGTACTTTACGCAGCCGAGTGATCTCAATAAGGGCGCAAGCTGGTATTACTTCCGCATGGCCGAGCCAGATTACAGCGACGAGCATCCGACTTATACCACGCTGCCGGTTTATGAAGCGATGAAGGCTTATATTCGCCAGAACCCGCCGACGCTGTTTCAGGGTGTGCATCAGCTTGACGATCATTGGGCGGTGCAGGCTGATGCAGATGCCGCTGCGGTGACGGTCACAGGCGCACAATTCGATGAGGCGCTTCAGGCGTCATCACTTGAATTCACCTACAGCGGCACGGATCTGCTGCTGCGCTGGATGGGGGGAAGTGTCAGTGTCTCGATTGACCATGCCGAACCGTTCATCCTGGAGACAGAGGCCGGACAGTGGCAGATGACCCCGCTTTTCGACAGCCTCACTGCCACCCGCCGGACCGTTCACATCCGCAGTGTGGATGGCGCTCCGCTGATGATGGACGCCGTGATTGTGATGGATCAGCCGGTGCGAAAGCTGCTGCCCTTTGGAGCCATAGTCGCGGCGCTTGCAGCAGTCATCATCAGTGTGCTTCTGACCGCTCTGTATCATCAAAGTAGTAAGAAAGTACTGTGATAACATGATAAATTCATAGAAATTTCATGGATAATTATGTTTATAGCAATGCGGTTCGACAGTTCCTCTATTATGATGATGTAGCAATCTGACTTTTACCCACTAACGCAATCGGGTGGGAAGCGGGAACCGAGACTTTTCAGAGAGGAATACACACCTACATGAGTTATCTAATCACTGGTGGTGCAGGTTTCGTCGGCAGTCATCTCGCAGAGCATCTTCTCCGGCGTGGCGAGAAGGTGGTTATCGTTGATAATTTCAATGATTACTATGATCCGAGGCTCAAGCGCCATAACATCGAGCGCATCAGCACTACATCGGCGCTGACAGTGGTCGAAGGGGATATCCGCGACGCAGAACTGATCAACGGACTGTTTGACAAGCACAGTTTCACCCATGTTGGTCACATGGCGGCGATGGCGAATGTGCGCGAGAGCATCGAACGGGCACATTTGTATTTCGATGTCAATGTCATGGGGGCGATGAACCTGATGGAAGCATCGCGTCGTCACGATGTCAGGCAGTTTGTGATGGCGTCTACGTCGTCGGTGTACGGTGAAACCGAAATCGTGCCGTTTGTCGAAACCGATGCGGCAGATAAACCGCTGGCGTCATACCCGGCCAGCAAGCGTGCGGCGGAGATACTGGCGCACACCTATACGCACCTGTTTGGCCTGAATGTGATCTCGCTGCGCTTCTTCAATATCTATGGTCCGGCAGGACGGCCCGATATGATGCCGATGAAACTGATGGATGCGGCGATCAGCGGGAAGCAGGTCCCGGTTTTCAATCATGGTGAGTACAAGCGTGATTGGACGTACATCGATGATGTCGTGGAAGGTACGATCGCGGCGCTTGACCGTCCGATGGGTTACGAAGTCATTAATATCGGTGTCGGCCAGCCGATTGCGCTGAACAACTTTATCGAGAATATCGAAGAAGTCAGTGGCCGCAAGATCAATCGCATCGATGTCGAAGCCCCGAAAAGCGATCCGCCGATCACCTATTGCAACAACGAGAAAGCCCGTCGTCTGCTGGGCTTTACGCCGGAGATCACGGTTGAAGAAGGTCTGCCGCGTGTCTGGGAATGGTATCACCAGTTTCACCAGCTCGTCTGAAAGTGATCTGAAAGCAGTTGAGCCTGTCTATTTTTTTAGCGTGGGGTGAGAAAGTTGCTGCGGTAACTTCTCATCCCTTGGTTACAGGCGTAATTTTGGCGTCCGAACTTTGTAAATAATTCTATCGGAGTAATCCTAACGCCAATTTATTGATTATAATCGCAGAAACAGGTCATGTTGGAGTTCTGCAACAATTTGAAACGGTTTGCGGGATGTAAAGGTGTGCTGTGATTGCAGAAAATTCGGTGCCTGAGATGCAGGACATGCAGGTGGAGCAGCCAGAAACGACACCCCTAAATAGTGATAAAGAGATCCGTGTTGTGGGTCTTTATGAAGCTCAGATGTCGCAGAGTGCCGATGGCACATTAAGCGGCAAACTCGGCGAGCTTTATAACGCGCTGGGGCGGCGGTTTTCGCTGGTTGCGACAGAATGTGTCCGCATGGGAAAGATGCCGAATTATTACAATCTGGCGCGCAGTTACAAACCGGATCGCTCTACGTGGCGCGCATCTGCCAGCATCAATCCGTGGGCTTTTGAACAGCGCACTGCGATCGCTGAGCAGTTTCTACAGGAATGGGATGATCAATATGATGTGATCGTCCAGCTTCATACCCTGAATGCGCCCGGAGAATTGCACCGCAAACGTCCTTTTGTACTGGTGACCGATAACACCTACGTGAACTCACTGCGTTACTGGCCGGAATGGGTTCCTGCTGCCTCGGAAGAGAGCCGCCAGGAATGGATGCGGCTGGAGCGGGAAGTTTATACCGCCGCAAGCAACATCTTCACGTGGAGCGAGTTCACCCGGCAGTCGTTCATCAACGATTATGGGATGCCACCGGAGAAAGTCATCGCGGTGGGGGCGGGGGCAAACCTTCTTCAGCAGGACATCACCGACAAGCGCTATGACTCGCAGACTGCGATCTTCGTCGGCTATGAGTTCGAGCGCAAAGGCGGGTTTTATCTGCTGGAAGCGTGGAAACAGGTCATTGAGGCGCTGCCAAACGCAAGGCTGTATATCGCCGGGCCATATAAGCCGTTAACCCATGACCTGAAGGGCGTTCACTGGCTGGGCCGCATTAAGGACCGTGAGTATCTGCGCCAGAAGCTGTATGAGTCGACTGTTTTTGTCATGCCGTCGCTGTTTGAGGCTTACGGCCACGCATTCACAGAAGCTATGGGGATGGGATTAGGGGCAATCGGTGCGGATCACTGCGCGATGCCAGAGATTATCCAGGATGGTGTTACCGGACTGCTTGTGCCACCCCGCGACATCAATGCACTTGCGCAGGCTCTGATTGATGTGCTGCAAGACCCCGCCTACGCTGAAACCCTTGGACGTGCAGCTTACGACCAGATCAGGAATTCCCGTACATGGGACGATGTGATCAACCGAATGGCCCCCAGCCTGCGTATGATCACGGGTAAGTAAAACTTTTGGCCCATTGTGCTGTTCCTGAGAGAGCGTAGTATTAAATGGGGATAGAGGTTCCGTGATCTCTTAACTCTCGCTCGCACATCCATTGATCTATAGGTAAATATATCTGCTCATGTGATTAAGGCGTTCAGGAATTTTCTCTGAATCAGCGCAATAGAGGTGACGGAATGCTGCGTGTAAAACTTCAGTTTATCGTTGTATTGATGGCAGTCGGTCTCCTGTTTCTACTTGATAAACTGTTTCCCACATTCGTTGTTCCCCAATTTATCTATCCCTTTATCCTGGTGATGAGCCTGATTCTGCTGTCTGCTACGGAATTAGTGCGACTTCCGGTATGGATATCAGGCGGAACGGCGCTGGTCGCTTATCTGGTAAGCTTTTTCCTGTTTGCCCCCAATCGTGTCGAACTGCCTTTCGTCGATCAGAGCTTTCTTCTGGGGCTGGGGATGGTGCTGGTCAGTTTCGGGCTTGTTTACTGGCTGGCCTACAGCATCCAGCAGGCGCTGACTGAAGAACACAAACGCAAAGTCGATCCTAACGTCTTCCCGCGCCTTGAAGGTGAAACCCGCATCACCAATGAATTGTACCGTTCGCGCCGGTTTGAGCGCCCCTTCTCGGTGATCTATGCCGGGCTGCCCGCTCATTTAAATGGTCGCAGCAGTCAGGCAGGGCAGGACAAATCACGGCAGGAACTGCTGCAGGCGATCAATATCCTCACCTATAAATCCGATATTGTGACCGAAACTGTTGACGGCTATATCATCGGCCTGCCGGAAGCAGATCGCCGCTCTGCCCGGATCTTTACCAATCAGCTTGGCAAGCTGATGTCTGATATGCATAAGACGGCGATCATCGTCGGCAGCGCTTCGTTTCCTGAAGGCGGCCTGGTCACAGATGAACTGATCAAGGTTGCCCGTGATGGCGCCAAGCTGTGGGCTGATTCGGATTACGACAGCAGCCTGGGTGAGCGTCAGGGTGACCTGCTGATCGAGATGGATGAACGTATCCAGATCGAGACGCACAGCGAATGGGTGGATCGTCTGCCCGTCCCCACACCGGAAGCACGTCAGGTCTATCAGATGACCAAGCGGGCGGTTGATGTCTTTCTGGTGCTGGCGGTGATGCCAGCCGTCCTGCCCGTGATGATGATCATCGCCATTGTCGTCTATATTGATGACCGCCGCCCGATCTTCTTCAAACATGGCCGCACCGGTTATGCCGGTAAGCGCTTCGAAATGTACAAGTTCCGCACCATGCGCGCAGGGGCGAAATCAGTGCCGCCGACGCCGGTGCTGGCTTCAGATGGCAGCCTGCGGTACATGTTTCAGGAAAAGTCAGAAGATGATCCGCGTATTACGCGAGTAGGGCGCTTTCTGCGTAAAACCAGCCTGGATGAACTGCCACAGCTTTTCAACATCCTGAAGGGTGATATGACACTGGTCGGTCCGCGTCCGTTTTCGTGGAGGATCAACATGTATACACCTCATCAGACGGCCCGCCTGACCGTGCGTCCCGGAATCACGGGGTTGTGGCAGGTCAGCGCTCGTGACAAGTACGGCGGCATGGATGAACGCCTGCTGTGGGATATGAAATACATCGAACGGGCCAACCTGTGGGTGGATTTCAAACTGATATGGCTCACCGTGATGGGTGTCATCCAGAAAAAGGGTGTATGAATCAGTGACTGTGTTCCGTATGTCTGCTGGAGGATCATCCCTGTATACGGGAGATCCTTCAGCAGACATCCGGTATGCGCACAGCGAAAACCGGATTGCACCCCTTCTCCCTGTCTCTTCTCAGATTATCAGATACTTATTGCTCAGATGTCAGATGCATCCCCGCGCCATCCGGAAAGCTGCTGGCCGGGATGGACACTGGATTTCGGAATGTCCCTTTAATGAACGGTTATATGAGGCATTAAGTTTCATATTGAGGCGTTCTGCAAGTGCGAAAATGCGAAAATGGGCTAATGATTTACTCACGCACTAAAGTATTTCATAAATGTTATCTTTACTTCCAGCATTTATGAGCCTGCTCCGGAAATGCATTAAGGATAGGATACATCGCCATGGCAGACACAGACAATATCAATGAGATGCAACCAGAGATGGGCGAAACTTTTACCGATGCTCGCGACATGGTCGAACAACCGGAAGAATTTTATACAGAGTCGGTTAATCGAACCTATGAGGAGAATGCCGTAATGGTTACACAGTCCTACCCAGCAAGCACAGATATGGCCCCCATGGCAACCGTCTACACGGATGTCACCTCTTTTCTGCGTGTGATTTTCAGCAATCTGTGGCTCATTATCCTGGTCGGCGTGATCGGTACGGCGCTGTCGTACTTCTATATCACGCAGCAGCCACGGATCTATGAATCGAATGCCAGCGTGCTGATCGAGCCAAGCCCCACCAGCGATGATGCCACCCGCGTACAGGCCGACATCCTGCGGGTTATCAGCGCCAATATTCAGGGGACCTATGTTCAGGTGCTGGAAAGCCGTGTGATCCATGAGAAGGCGGTCGCCGCGCTGGAAGCGCAGTATGACCGCGCCCAGCTTGAAGAGGCCGAGATTGAGGTGATCCCGGTTGCCAACAGTGCGGTGATTGACCTGCTGGTCCGCTCTGATAATCCCGAACTCGCACGCGATATGGCGAATAAGGTGATGGAAATCGGTGGCACAGAAGGCCCGAACACCTATCTGTCAGTCTATCCGCTGGAGATCCTGAACCCGGCAGATTTACCCGATACACCGGTTGCACCCGCTGTGACGACTTCGACCATTCTCGGCGCGATTGGCAGCCTTGCGATTGGTGTGGCGCTTGCCTTTCTGCTTGACAGCTATCAGCAGTATCGGCGCAGCAGCCGCAGCTAACCTCAAGTTGACAGGTCCGGACAGAAAGCCAGCACCAAATGCGTAAATTATCGTCATACGCGGCAGGATTATATTTTGTTCTTGTCGTAGGTTCAGTCATTACGATTGTCATCAAATCACTGATCACCAAGCGCTTTGGTGTTGAGTCTTTTGGGATGTATCAGTACTTCCTGAGCCTGAACACCATCGCAACCCTGTTCCTGAGCTTTGGGCTGCCCGACCTGCTGACGAAGACGACATCAGAGAAACGCGACTTCAGTCATGATTTCAACCGGTTCGCCATCGCGCTGACCTTCACCCTGACGTTTGTGTGTGTATTCGCGGCCATCGCCCTGTGGAATGTGGTGGATGACCGTGTTTATATCATGTCGCTGATGATCATCGGCCCGTCGGTGATGCTGCCGGTGGTCACGGCCATCTTTCGCGGCAATCTGTCCACAAAGGCTGAAGTGGTCTACCGGCTGTTCCGCCGTTCTGCACCGCTGATCTTCCTGCTGCTGGCGCTTGTGCTGGCCGTGCCGCCGACGATCCAGCTTCCAAATCTGGCCGCGACAGTGGTGACGTCACCGTGGCTGCACTCGCTGTATCCGTCGAACGGTCTGGCCCCGCTCACGCCTGTAGTGACCACGGTGCTTGGCTGGGCTGCTGGTTCACTGGTCCTGCTGTACCTGATCGCACGTCGCAACCTGTTTATGGGGCCGAAGGACTTTTTCAATGTGCTGCGCGCCCCGTGGCTGAAGCGGCAGTTACTGCTGTCAGGGGCGATCTGGGGAGCAGCGATCACTGGTGCGCTCGGCGGCCAGGCGGATTCGCTCCTGATCGGTAACTTTCTGGGATATTACGAACTCGGTGAGTATGCCGGTGCGCTGCTTTATTACAGCCTGCTCGGTCAGATTCTCGAAGTGTGGGGGCGCCTGTACGTTACCCTGCTCCCGCGTGACGATAACCGTACCTTCTACAAGTACCGCCGCATCATGTCACTGACCGCCGTGATGATCCCCCTGTTCGCCTTCTATACCTTCGCGATCATCCCAGTGACACAGAATATCCTGCTCGATGACAGCCTGACGATGATCGTCCCGCTGTATGGCATCCTGTCATTTGCCTATATCTTCCGCGCGATCGAGCTGGTCAATCTGGCGCTGGCGATTACCGTGGACAGGCCAGACGTTAACGCCAAGTCCACCGGTTTCGGGCTGGTGACCTATCTGCCAGTGATGGTGCTGATGATCGCGACGATCGGTGTCTATGGCGCTGCGATCGGACAGGTGCTTTTCTGGATGGTTTACAGCATTGCACAGGCTTTCCTGTTCCGTAAAACACTGCCAGAACATGCGAACTTCAGCGCCCGGACCGCGCTGACGACGTTCGTGATCTATGGGGCGATGATGGCGCTGTATCTGGTCATCAATAACTTCATTATCGGTGTGGCCGCCTGCACGATCTTCTATCTGCTGGCCGGACATCTGACTGGTATCTGGGATCTGCGGTATATCATGCGCACCTTCGGCAAGATCGCGGTGGATGTCCGCAGCCGCTTTACCAAACGCCCCAAAATTCAGATGAATGAAACGGTTGAGGTGAAACCATGACCACTGCGTATGCTCCCTCTCAGGTCAGCGTGCCACAGACACCACCGAGCCGCTTTCCGTGGCATCTGCTGCCGATTGCCGTCTTCATTTTGGCGACGATGGCGGCGTTGTTCGTGATCGTTTATGTGCCGGAAGTCTCAAGGCTGGCGCTGTTACTGCCGATTGCGCTGGTGATGGGACTGGTGATGGTGGTGCGGCCAGAACTCGCACTTCTGCTGAGTGTGGCCTATATCCCGTTCGAAAGTGATCTGTTCACTCTGGTCTCGCTGCCGGGTGGCTTAACAGTTTCAAAATTGCTTGGGATCGTGTTGTTAGGCGTGTTCTTCTTCAACATCGTCTTCAGAAAAAAGCGGTTCCGCATTCTGGATGATAGTGAAGATCTGGCGATTGTCCTGTTTGCGGCATCCATGCTGGTTTCCGGTGTTTCGAGTTTTGCGCCGGGGAAGACATTTGACTCTGCCGAGCGGATGCTGCGTATCTTCGCCTTTTATTTCGCGGCGAAAAATCTGCTGACCTCATTCTGGATGATCCGGGCGGTGATGTGGCTGATCGTGATCACCGGCGCAATTGCGAGCGTGATCGGCATCAATGAGTATGTTCAGCTTAACGCCATCCGCACCTTTGATGTGCGTGCTGGCGGCGCTTATATGGACCCGAATGATTACGCCGCGCTGGTGCTGGTCTGTATCTGGGTAGGCGTCTATCTGCTAGAGGTGACCCGCAACTGGTTTTTCAAGTCTGCCATCGTCGGTTTGACACTGATCAGTTTCATCGGCCTGATTTTGAGCGCTTCACGCGGCGGATTCCTGGCAGCGGGGATTACCCTGCTGATTTATGTCTGGCGGCATCCTCGTCGCAGAACGCTGGCACTGGTGCTGGTCGCCTCAACCCTGATCGCGCTGCCGTTTATCCCTGAAAGTATCTCCAGCCGTGTGATGACGCTTTTCGGTGATGCGCCGATGGATCGTTATGCGACCTATGCGATGTATAACACCGAGCGCCGCACGAGCTATGTCGTCTACGGCGTGGAAGTGATCAGCGAAAATCCGCTGATCGGTGCAGGCTATGGGACCTTCTCGCAGCTCTATCCGACTTCGACCTATGCCCAGTACGATAATCCGATGAGTGATAAGGAACGCTATCGTGTGGCGCATAATGCCTATCTGGAAATCGGATTTGGGACAGGCTTGATTGGCCTTGGGTGTTTCCTTGCGATTCTGCTGGTTTCCCTGCGAGACTTTTATCTGGTGACGCGCTGGGCGCCACGTGGCACCCTGATATGGGGCGCGGCGGGCGGTTTTCAGCTTGGATTACTGGCGCTGATGATCGCCATGGTCTTCCTGAGTATTGAACACTTCAATTATATCTGGATCTGTGTGGCTGTGGCATCGGTACTGGGCTATCAGATGCGGTGGCAGCAGCGTAATCGAATTCCGCCACCCGTACCGGCCCCGGTTTATGCCGTGGCGCGTACCTCAACCCGCCCATGATCGGATCGACATCTGCATGGTGGAATGGACATTAAATCTGATACACGGTATCTACGGCATCTCATGCACGGCATTGTATGCAGCGCATCTGATGCAGCGCAAAGGAATGGTTGATGGAGCATAAGCTCGGTGTTTGTATGATCTCCACCTATTTCCACCCGTTTGCAGGTGGGGCAGAAAAGCAGGCCGAGCGGCTTGCAACATGGCTGGTGCAGCACGACGTACCGGTCATGATGATTACCCGTCAGTACGACAATCTGCCGCGTTATGAGCAGTTGAACGGGATCGAGATTTACCGTGTGCCGACGCCGAAGGGCAAGGCATTATCAGCACTGTCTTTTATCGTGGGCGGTGTCGCGCTGGCTCTGCGGCATCGTAAAAAGTTCAATCTCTTTCACTGTCATCAGATTTACTCTCCGACCACTATCGGCTGGATCGGTAAACGTCTGCTGCGCTACCCGCTGATCGTGAACCTGCATCTGGGCGGCAAGGAAGGCGATATTCAGCGGCTGTTACGTAATCCGCGCAGCGGCAGCACACGGCTTGAAGGGCTGAAACGCGACGCTGACGCCTTTATCGCGATCAGCGGCGAGATCCTGACTGAACTCCGCGAACAGGATGTGCCGGAAGAGAAAATTCACATGCTGGTGAACGCGGTGGACCCGTCGGTTTATAAGCCAGTAGACGCCGCAGAGAAGCGACTCCTGCGCGAAAAGCTCGGCCTGCCGCTGGATGGCCCGATCGTGGTGATCGTCGCCCGTGTGGTCGAGATCAAGGGACATGCCGTGCTGCTGAAGGCGTGGCAGGATGTCCCTGAACCGGCGCATCTGGTGGTGATCGGCACCGGTGATCTTGAAGAAACACTCAAAGCGCAGACAGAGGCCAGAATGCCCGGTCGTGTGACCTTCACCGGCCAGCGCGATAACATACACGAATATTTACAGGCGGCGGATGCGTGGACTCTTCCTTCATATGGAGAAGGGCTGCCGGTCTCGCTGCTGGAAGCGATGTCCGCCGGACTGCCGGTGATTGTGACGCCGGTCGGCGCGATGGCGGAAATCGTTCAGGATGGCATCAACGGCCTTGTGATCCCAAGTGGCAATGACGCCGCCCTGACTGCGGCCCTCACCCAGGCTATTGACGGATCTGAAGGAAGTCGAATGCTCGGCCAGCGTGCCCGTGAGCTGATTCAGGAACGGTACAGCATTGACCGGATCAGCCAATCATATCTTGATCTCTTCAGAAAACTCGTCAGGTAATCTCAGAACGCGGTATGCTTTCAACATCAATCGGAGCTGGCTGCCACGAATGCGAGTGCGGCGCGTATTTGCCTGTATATTGGCCCGTACAGCCACTGGCATTGTGACAGCGGTAAAAGAAAGTCGGATGCATTTATGAAAATACTTTATGGCATCGACAGTTTAAAAATCGGCGGTGCGGAGATGCTTCTGCTGAATATGCTGAAGCGCTATCAGCCTCATCATCAGATTGAGATCGCCTATTTTACCGAAGGCCCCCTGCGGGAAGATGTGACCGCGATGGGGATTCCTGTGCATCGCATCAGCACACGCGGCCTGAAAGATCCGCTGGCGTTTCTGCGGCTGTTCCAGGTCATCCGGCGCTTTAAACCGGATGTCATCCACACTCACCTGACCAAGAGCGATGTCACCGGGCAGATGATGGGCTTCATGGGCGGCGTGCCGGTGCGCGTTGTCTCGCTGCACAATAATGACACATGGCGGACCAAACCGCTCTTCAGCAATCTGATGCGGATGATCGTCTCACCGGCGCAGAAATATATCGCAGTCTCGGAAGCCGTCCGCGATTTTATTGTCGAGAACAGCCATTATCCCGCCGATAAAATGCTGGTGATCGAAAACGGCATTGATCTGGATCGCTTTGATCCGGCCAGCGTAGCGCCATATGATCGCGCCCAGTGGGGCATCAGCCCGGACGCGCCGGTGATCGCGATTATCGGTCGCCTTCAGCCGCAGAAAGCTCATACTGTTTTTCTGGAAGCTGCCGCCCTGATTAAAAACGAAATGCCGGATGTGCGCTTCGTGATCGTCGGTGATGGCGATCTGCGCGCCGAACTCGAGGCGAAACGCGATGAGCTTGGATTACAGCAGCAGGTGATTTTCGCAGGCATCATCCGTGACATCCCGGCGGTGCTGGCGGCGGCAGATATCCTGACCTTTTCTTCAGACTGGGAAGGGCTGCCGGTCGCGCTGCTGGAAGGGATGGCGATGGAAAAACCGGTTGTCTCGACTGCGGTGGGCGGCGTCCCGCTGGTGGTGCAGGATGGTGTCAATGGGCTGCTGGTTGCGCCGCGTCAGCCGCAGAAGCTGGCCGGAGAACTGCTGCGGGTGCTGCGCGATCCGGAGCTGGCATCCCGGCTGGGGCTGGCCGCACGCGGCACGATTGCCGAACGATACAGTGCCGGGATCATGCATGATCGTATTCTGGCGCTTTACAGCAGTCTGCTGGAAAAATCTGGCGGGAAAGCCCCGCTTCGCTGAGCAGATAAGCGGGGCTATCTCTGCGCCGACTTTTGTGTTTTCTGTTTTAATCTCATATGCATGTGGAGCATTCGAACATGGCCTTTCATCCCTATAATCCAGAGATGGTCGATCTGCGGCGCGGACGTGAAATGCTGCGTATCCTGAGTGTGACGAAATCGACCGGGGGACTGGCCGCTTACAATACCCGACTGGTGCGCCGTCTTCAGCAGGACGGTTTTAAGGTCAGTGTGCTGTGCCTGTCCGAGAATAATGAACAGTATGCCGAAGAGCTGCGCGGTTATGGTCTCGATGCCCATACGATGGATATGGAGCGCTACGCGATTAACGTCACATCGGATCTGCGGCTGGCCCTTCAGATGACGCGCTTTGTGCGTGAACATCAGTTTGATGTCGTGATCGGACACGGCTCAAAAGCCGGATTCCTGGTGCGGCTGATCGAGCGCATGACGCATATCCCAGCTATTTATGCATTGGCGTCGATGTCCTTTGTCCCGCGCATTCAGGGGAAGAAAGCCTATATTTACCGCGAACTCGAACGGTTTGCGACGCTGTGGGGCGGTCATATCGTCGTGCTGGCGAATTCGATCCGCGATGAGCTGATCAACCAGCGGATCGCGCCTGCCAGCCGGATCACCACCATCTACACCGGGATTGATACCGAGCAGTTCGCCAATCCGCTTGACCGAGAGGAAGCATGCCGCATGATGGGGCTGGACCCGTCTCGCCCGGTGGTAGGATGGGCGCAGCGCCTGATGCCACAGAAAGCGCCGCTGGATTACCTGCGGGCGGCGGCAGAAGTCGTGAAGACCGTGCCGAATGCCCAGTTCTATCTGGCAGGCAGTGGACAATTAGAGCCTGAAGTGGAAGCGGAGATCCAGAAACTGGGGCTTCAGGATCATGTGGTGCGCGCATCGTGGCAGTCCAATGTCCATGCGATGCTGTCTGCATTTGATGTGTACGTCCTGAGTTCACACTGGGAAGGGCTGCCGCTGTCGCTGCTGGAAGCGATGTCGATGGGGCTTCCGTCGGTGGTGACCGCAGTAGATGGCAATGTCGATGTAATTCAGGATGGAAAAAGCGGCTTTCTGGTCCCCCCACAGGATATGCGGGTGATGGGTGAGAAGATCACACTGCTGCTGACCGATGACACCCTGCGCGAGCAGATGGGGCAGGCCGCACGCCAAAGAGTTATTGAAGCATTTAATATCGACCGCATGGTAAAAGAATGGACAGAATTGTTGTGGGTGCTGGCCGCTAAACGTTAAGGTCTATTACAGGCCGGTCAGATGCATGACTCCCTTTTTACCACTTTTCCACTCATCAGATCCTCATCTTCTGCGTGAAACATTCGTAGAAAATCATTCAATTCTCATTATTTACAAACCCTTGTGTAACAATACTCACAAGACCTAGTACTTTGTTACCCTTTTACCTTATCTTAACTTTTCTTACCTTCGCTTATAGTTTATAGTGGCTCTGTTGTAATCTTGCATTAATGTATTGCGACTGCGTTCACATTACATCAATGGAAGAGCCAATAAGCGTAAGGGGAACATACATGAAGAAATTAACGTCGCTTTCGCTCCACCTGAGCTGGACATTAAGCCACGTATCATCTGCCACACGGCTTGCAGCGGCTGTCATGCTGCTGACGGTTGTGCTTGCAGCGAATGTGCATCACAGCAGCGCACAGGAAGATCCACTGCCTCTGCCGGTTGAACCTGGCTTTTCCACAACGACTGAACTTTCAACAGATGCTTTCGATCCGAACAGCTTCTATACGACCGAGCCGGTGTCTGAGGACTCGCGTTCCTGCTTCAAGGCCAGCAAACCGACACAGCTTGCATGGTTCTATAAGCCACCGAAAGATTATTCGATGGAGAAGCTGAGCCGCAAGTTCGACATCTTCGTGCTGACCAAGCTGGACGAAAAGCAGCTTGGCTACCTGCATTCGCAGGGGGCCTACCCTGTTCTCCAGTACATTCACTGGGACTCGGTCCATGACCCGTGCCGTCAGGCCCTGAAGCCGAAGGGTACGCCCTGCTCGTGCAATAAAGGGACCTGGAACAATCAGCCGGCATGGTTCCCGAATGACATCTGCGATATCCGCGACAATCACCCGGACTGGTTCCTGCGCGGTGAAGACGGTCAGCTTCTGTACTGGGGCGATGACCTGATCATGGACCCGGGTTCTGTGGGCTGGCGTAACTTCTTCATCCAGCGCGTGTCCACCAGCCTGAATGACGGCTGGGACGGCATCTTCATCGACAATCTCGCGACCCGCTTCGGCCTGCATAACGGCATCCCGACGGCGCTGCAGAAGTACCCGACGGACAAGAGCTATCAGGATGCCGTTGTAAACTTCCTGCTCGTTGTCAACCGCGATCTGCTGGAACCGCGTAATAAGCTGTTCTTCTCCAACTTCTCGGTCGTTTTCGGTGACACCGATGTGTACCTGCGCTACATGCAACACATGGACGGCTCACAGGACGAGTTCTGGGCATGGAAACGCAACGATCCCTATACCGTGCGGGCATGGGAAGAGCGGTTCCTGCGTGCTGCCGAAGCCCTGAAGCGTAACAAGACGGTGATGTTTGTCTCGCAGGGGGTGAAGAATGACTACAACCGTCAGCAGTTCACCTTTGCATCCTATCTGCTGCTGGCGAGTGACAAGACGTTCTTCCGCTACTCGAAGGATACCAACTACGGCGATGTGTGGCTGTATGATAACTACAAGCTGAAGCTCGGTGAACCGCTGGCACAGTACAAGAAGAAGCCCTCTGGCGTCTATGTCCGCAAGTTCGAAAACGGCAAGGTCAAGGTGTGGCCGGGTGAGCAGCGCTCCAAGATCAAGCTGAAAGATCCGAAGGGCCGGGTCTGCCGCTAGGCGTTGTACACGACTGGCTCCACACAACTGACAGACAATTATGAAGAGCGTGCCGAATCACTGGCACGCTCTTTTTATTGCTGGCTGGGCGGGATCAGGGCTTTTTAAGCAGACTCTACAACGCACAGCAGCCCTTCTTCGTATAAAGTAAGAGAAGGAAATGTTACATTCGTGACGAAGCCGCTTCCAGTGAGTGAGAGCGGCTCTGGTTTTTGCAGGGAAGTATCGGGAAGATCATGACCAATATCATTGACATCATCTTTGGCACGCTGACTGGGCTGGTGCGTACGATCAATCAGAGTGTAGAGGGAATTCAGGATTTCTTTTTAGTACGCTTTTCAGGGCTGTCGTTTGTCGTGCTTGGGGCACGGCAGGTCGGCAAGACCACGCTGATCGAATGGCTCCACAATAATATGGAGACGCTCGAAGCCTTCGAGCCGGAACCGACCGCCGCTGGTGGGAATGTCATCACCGACTTTAACGCAAAGTTCGACGGCGATTCGATGCGTCTGCGCCCTAATCGCGATGTCGGCGGCGAATATGCCATGTGGGAAACTGACTGGGCAGATCTGTTCCGTGAGGCAGAGCCACGCGGCATCATCTTCGTTATCGACCATACCGACTCCTCTGCGCAGAAGGACGCCCTGAATTTTGTGATGCAGATGATTGAGGATGAACCACACGCGGCGCGGAATCTGCGGGCCTTTTTCATCCTGATCAACAAATCGGATCTGTGGTCCGAGACGCTGACGCATGAAGAGATCGAACTGCGCTTCCGCAACGAAAAGCGCCGCCTTGCGAATCTGGCCGATCGGTTGGGCTTCAAGTGGGCACTGGCAAGCGGCAGTCTGGTGACGGGTAAAAGTGTCCGCCCGTTTATGAAACAGTTCTTCAACACGATTCGGCCCCAGCAGCGCCGCCTGACGCAGTAATGTCGGCCACGCCATTAGTTATCGATTACATCACCGAAGGCGCAGAACGCGGTTACCGTTTTACCACACCGACACGCGGCTGCTCTGATGAAGACCTCAAGACGATCTGGCAGCGGGCGATGCCGCGCGGTCAGGGATGGGCACAGTACGTGGGGGCGCGTTCGCTGAAGTGCTTTATGCTCTCCGGTGGACGCGTGGCCGTTTCACAGGTCAGCGTAACTGATCAGCAGGACGAAAGCGGACGCCGTGGCATTCGTCGGGCGGAAATCAGTGTGCTGGCTGGCCGTGATTATCCGGCACATCTGCGTGAACACTGGAATGCGCTTCCGGAAGGCATTCAGAAGGACGCGCTCTTTCAGTGGGAATACTGGCGTAAACTGCGCATGGTTGAAAATCATCTGCCCCGCATCCGACGCAGAAATCAGCTTGTGCTGACACATCCCTACACCACCATGGCGGATTGGCAGGTGCTGGAAGGGATTGTGCTGCGGCTGGCGCTGATGCCATCACTCGTCCCGGGATTCCCGCCGGATTTCACATGGACGACACTGGCGCTGGATTATCAGGATGAGGCGATGCTGGTCGCCCTGCCGCAGCAGAAGCTGACGCAGCACCCGCAGCAGAAATCCGGCGGATTTGGCAGTCAGGCGAAAAATATCGCCGTTCTGTCCGTCTGACATCTGACCGAAGGCGATGAGATCGAATTAAAAAGTGCAGGCCATGAGTCTGCACTTTTTGTTTGATGGCTGACTGTCGCTACTGGATGTTTGCAGTCTCGGTGTTATAACCGTTCGGGTGTGTGCTGTGCCAGAGCCATGCACTTTCGACGATCTTGCGCAGGTCATTATACTGCGGCTTCCAGCCTAACTCACGCTGGATGAGTGTGCTGTCCGCCACCAGCTTGGGCAGGTCCCCGGCACGGCGCGGCGCATATGTGGCCGGGATGGGATGGCCGGTCACTTCGCGCACGGTCTCCAGCACTTCAAGGACTGAATAGCCCTGTCCGCTGCCAAGGTTATAGACACGGCTCTGCCCATCGGCCAGCGCTTCGAGTGCCAGAATATGCGCGTCGGCCAGATCGGTCACATGGATGTAATCGCGGATGCAGGTTCCGTCGGGTGTATCATAATCATCGCCGAAGATGGTGAGTCCTTCGCGCTGTCCGAGTGCGACCTGTAACATGATCGGGATCAGGTGCGTTTCGGGATCATGGGCTTCACCGATTTCGCCGGAATTGTGCGCACCTGCGGCATTGAAATAGCGCAGGCAGCAGTACTTCAGGTCGTAGATGCGCTCCATCCACATCAGCAGGCGCTCGCCGAAGTATTTTGTTTCGCCGTACACGCTGCCGGGGATCAATGGCTCGGTTTCATCAATCGGGATGCGGTTCGGGGCATCAAACAGGTTCGCCGTTGAGGACAGGATAAAGTGCCTGACGCCGTGCGCCGTCGCCGCTTGCAGCAGATTCAGCATCCCCGTAAAGTTATCGTTGAAATACTTGAATGGATCACGCATACTCTCGCCGACCTGAATGTGTGAGGCGAAATGCATGATGCCGTCGAACGGCGGCTGGCCGTCCCGTGTGTTTGAGGTGAACAGCGCTTCGACTTCTGCCGGGTGAAGCAGATCCCCTTTGACGAACGCCGCTTTCGGGTGAACCGCCGCACGATGTCCGGCGATCAGATTATCGAAGACGACGACCTCATAACCTTTTTCGATCAGCAGCGCCACGGTATGGCTGCCGATATAGCCTGCACCGCCTGTGACCAGCACTTTCATCGGGATTCCTTCCTGTTGATTAAATCCAGCACTTATACACCGGTCAGAATAGTCACCCTTACCAAATTCACGTTATGAGGTTGGCGGCGGTGGTGAACTGCGCGTGATATTCGGCACTTCGACAGTGACCAGATAATCGGTCCCGTTTTCCTGAAGCATGTAGTCGATGCCGCCGCTGCGGATGGCTTCCCAGAGCAGCACAAGCACCTCACCTGTCATCCAGCGGGGTTCACCGTTCGCCAGATCAGCCAGGTGCAGGCCGTTAAGATCACCGTCCCAGTATGTGGTGGGGCGTCGGGGGTCATAACCCATATCGCGGACGGTCACCCATGCCCCCTGCGGCTGATAGGCGATCGGCGATGAACTGATGCTGCGACATGCTTCCATCACATCGCGGAAGTAGGTGTAATCCCACCCGCTGAATGAATCGGTGATATACGTCTCGCCGTTAATCGTCAGCGTCAGCCGTTCTACGATCGGTGTCTGGGCGTCGATGTCATTGATGATTTCATCGGCAGCATCGGGATCGAGGGTAAGGCTGTTGGGATAGCCGTGGAAGTTATGGACAACGATCAGACGGATGATAAAAGCGCGGATTTCTTCATCTGGCATGACATCGAATACAACGCTGTCATCCGTGTGGATATTGGTAATGGTCCAGACGACGCGATTATCCCCATAGATTGTGCAGAGCGGCACTTCGTTGCGGATATAGGCGCTCTCCAGCGTGTCGCCGGTTTCATCGGCGGTGATTTCCGCCCGAAAGATGATCGCCGACGGATCACGGTTCCAGTCGATGGTGGCTGGCAGGGGAATCGGCGTCGGCTCGGCATCTTCGTCCAGCGGATCTGCTGTATTGAAATCACTGGCCGGGTCTTCGGTAGTGTTCGGATCATCACTGGTCTGCATATTTCCGGCTGGATCATCTGCGGCGGGTGTCTGCTGATCCGTCGCGGCTGGCTGACATGCAGATAACAGCAGGATTGCGATCCCCAGCAGAAGCAGTGCGCTCAACGTCCCAGACCTGACAGCACGGTTCATAAATATGACCTCATCATAAAAGGATAACAATTTTCAGAATAGATAATGCATTCAGTATATAACGTCACAGGTCGCAGGGAATATAGGATTTCTCTCGGCGTGATCAATCGTGACCAATGTACCCTGGGGCTAACCTGCTGCTCGGATTGGCGTGGTTACAGCGCCGTTTGTCGGCGGTTTTACAGCCGTAATATCATCGTCTTCCAGATTTGTAAGAATGCTCTAAGACCAATTCGCAGGGCAATTGCAATCCCCTTCTTTTGCTGTTATGCTGATCTATAACTGTATACGAAACCTTCGGGGCGGGGTGAAATTCCCCACCGGCGGTAAGGCAGCGCACTACAGACTGTCAAGCCCGCAACCCGTTTTGCCGTACTGGGAGTGTATCACTCTCTGCGCGGTAAGCCATGACAGTTTAACTGTCATGCCGGTGGATACTGGTGAGAGTCCAGAGCCGACGGTTACAGTCCGGATGGGAGAAGGTGATACGCGGTTGAGCCGTGTTTCTGATGCTGCGATTGGTGAACGCACCTGATGAGGGTGGGCGCACCGGTTGGTATCAGGATCATTGTTCATTCCGGGTTGTTGGCATTCATCAGCCCAGGACAGCGCATGGATATATCATGTGATCTGTATGGCTGCTGATAAGCCAGTCGGCTGTCGATTGTCGGCTGCTGGTATTTCGCATACGGTGCGGATGGCCCGCGAGAAACGGGTGATCCCGCCTGTTTGCGTACCTGCTGGACATCCGTCGCCTGCTGGCTGTTCGCCAGACAACCTCACATCCCCATGAATTCAGAAGCCCCGCTGGTTTCGGAGACATCTGCCAGGAGTGCCTTCGAACAACGGGGTTTTTTTAATGCAGCTTCCTACCAACTCATTCAATGTCCAGCGGCGGCACAACCGTTTAAACCGGTTAGCCACGGGTGCACACTGGAATCAGCGTACACCATCACGCCGTGCCTCTGTAAACCGTGCGTCTTTAAACCGCGCTCCCTTACGCCGTGAGCGTTCACGGCTGCGGCGGTCAGCGCCCCTGCTGATGCTGGCACTGGTGATTGCCCTGTGGCAGGCTGCCGTCACGCTTCAGGTGATGCCGACCTTTCTGCTGCCTGCGCCGCTGGATGTGCTGGTCAAATTCCCTGAAGCCGTCCGCAGCGATAATCTGCTGTTTCATCTGGGGATTACGCTTCAGGAAATCGGGATCGGCCTGCTGTTTGGAGTTGGGGCTGGTGTGATACTCGGCTATCTGGTGGCACGTCATCCGCTGCTGGAAGAAACACTGTCCCCGCTGATCGTCACGCTGCAATCGACGCCGGTAGTGGCTTATGCGCCGCTGCTGGTGATCTGGTTTGGAAGCGGCACGACCAGCAAGATCCTGATCTGTGCGCTGATCGTCTCATTCCCCATGCTGATGAATACCGTGGCCGGTGTGCGGTCTGTGCCCAACAGCCTGCGCGATCTGATGGCGCTGTCACAGGCGAGCCGCTGGCAGGTGCTGACAAGGCTGGAGATCCCCGCTGCGATGCCGATTCTGCTGACGGGCCTCAAAACGGCGGCGACCCTGGCGGTAATTGGCGCGATTGTGGGCGAGTTTGTGAATCCGCAGTCCGGCCTTGGCTATCTCATCATCCGTGGACGTACCCAATACGATACGCCGCTGGTCTTTGTCACGGTGATTGTGCTGGCGCTGCTGGCACGTCTGCTGTACGGATTAGTCTCACTGCTGGAAAGCCGTCTGCTGCACTGGCAGCGCTTTACCCGCTGATTTCATCTTGTCTGATTTTTAACTTTACAGATTACGGAGCCTGTATGTCTGCGCGTCTTCTCTCTTCGCCCTTACGCATTACCGCCTTTGTCCGTGTGATTGCTGTGTTTGGCCTGCTGCTGATGATCTTCAGCATGACAGTGCCGGGCCTGCCAGCCATGGCACAGGATAACGTTACGCCTGATGTCACGCCTGACGAACTCGAAGATCTGCCGTTTTTCCTGTCTTTCATCCCTAATATCCAGTTTGCGCCGCTGTATGTGACCGCCGCCAAGGGATATTTTGTGGAGCAGGGCTTTAATGTTCTGATCGAGCATGGTGACGAAAATGTCGGCGTTGAACAGATCGCCGTAGGGACCGTGCCGGTCGGGATTATCAGCGGTGAACAGGTGATTCTGGCGCGAGCCAATCAGCGGCCTGTCGTATACGTCTATGAATGGTTTAACGAGTATCCGGTGGCGGCGGTGATCGCTTCGACTGTCCCGGCGACGACATTTGCAGAGCTGGCTGGGTATCGCGTCGGGATTCCGGGCTTTTATGGGGCGAATTACACCGGACTGACGGCGCTGCTCAACAGCGGTGATATGACCGAGAACGACATCCGCATTGAGAGCATCGGCTTTAATGCGCCGGATGTGCTGTGCCTGGGCGCGGTCGATGCGGCGGTGGTTTATATCAACAACGAGCCACTTCAGATCCAGCACCGGATTGATGCGGGTACCTGCGGTGATGTGAATGGCATCACGGTGATTCCGGTCTCGGATAATGTCAATCTTGTGTCTAACGGCATTGTCACGAATGAAAAGATCCTTGCTGAACGCCCTGAACTGGTGCATGGCGTCGTGCGCGCCTTCGATGCCGGCCTGCGGGATGCGATCAATAACCCGGCAGAAGCCTATTTGCTGAGTGCGGATTATGTGGACGGGCTGCCGATGTCGGATGCGCTGTTCGATGTGCTGACCGAACAGGCTGAAGTTCAGGCCGAATTTCTGAAGAGCCAGCCGGATCGTGAGGCCATCGCCGCCAGCCGTGATACCCTGCTGGAGACCGTGCGCGAGGCCGTCCCGCCGGATGATCGCCTTCAGTTTGAGGTGCTGATGGAGACCGTTCTGCTGTGGGATGACGAGACACTGGGCCTTAGTGATAATGCCGCGTGGGAAGCAACACAGGACATCCTGATTCAGATCGGCAGTATCGACACACCGATTGATCTGGATCTGGCCTATACCAGTGATTTTGTCCCACAGCCCGAAGCGGAAACTGAAAACGACGATCATGACCATCATGACGGTGACGATCATGCTGATGCCGATAACGAAAGCTCGGATCAGTGATGCACCTGAGTGTCCGTGATGTCTCGGTTGTCTTTCCGTCGTCGGGGGATGGGATACCGCTTCCCGCGCTTGGCCCGGTTTCACTTGAGATTGAAGCGCATCAGTTTGTCTCGATCATTGGCCCCAGCGGCTGCGGCAAAAGCACCCTGATTCGTGTGATTGCAGGCTTGCAGAATCCGACACAGGGGTCGGTCTATCTCGAAGGTCAGAAGATCGAAGCGCCCAGCCGCCGCGTCGGGCTGATGTTCCAGGATGCCAATCTGATGCCGTGGCGGACGGTGATCGACAATATCGCCTTACCGCTGGAACTGGCCGGAGCGTCTCGCGGTGAGCGTCACCAGTCCGCATCGTCCCTGCTGGAGATGCTCGGTCTGAGCGATTTCGCCGGTGCGTATCCGGGGGCATTGTCCGGCGGGATGGCGCAGCGTGTGGCCCTGGGGCGCATTCTGGCGACGCAGCCGGATGTCATGCTGCTGGATGAACCGTTCGGCGCGCTGGATGCCCTGACGCGGGAACAGCTTAGTTTCGATCTGCTAACGGTGTGGCGGCAGGCGCGGCATACGCTGCTGATGGTGACACATGATATACAGGAAGCGGTGCTGCTTTCGGATCGGGTGCTGGTGATGAGCCAGCGTCCGGGCCGCTTCATCGCTGACGTTACGGTGCCGCTGCCGCGTCCGCGCCAGTTTTCAGATATTTATACGCCGGATTTTATCGAGACGGCGCGGCTTGTCCGGCAGAAACTGAGTGAGGCGTAGGGCGGGAAGAGTCCGGTCGGTGATGGGCGGTGGAATAGACGGTGTACGCTGGGGCGCTGTAGCGGCAGTTTGTTGCTGCTGCTGCCGCACAAAAAAAATGCTGCTGCAATTGGATTTTTCCCTCAAATTCGCTGATGGACTGCTGCAATGAGTCGCTTTGCAGCAGTATTGTGCAGCAAAGCGGTGGGATGTGCTGCAAGCGGTTGGTCTGTGCGGCAGGGATCATTCACAACCTTTCGAGACGGTGTGGTCGATGGGATTGATGGATGATGTCAGTATAGCACGGATGTTCTGTTTGTGCGGTTTGAGTTTTCTAATGAAGTGGACCGAATTTTTTGCGGCGTGTTTGCGTGTAAACAGGGTGGAAGGTGGGCGGATAGGCGGACGCGCAGAAGCGCGTCTCTGCGATTTACAGGGTGCGTGGGTGGTGTAGGATTGTATAACCGGCGGCGCTGTAATGCGTTACGTCACACCCTCTGATTGCTATTCACCCCATGTGCGGACGGGTTCCGTCGGCTGCTGATAGGGCACGCGGGGCAGATGATCGCTGTGAAGTTCGAGCCAGTTTGCCCACTGTTCTGTATCCTTGCCGTGATCTTCTCCGGTGATGGCGACCAGTTCGGTATGGGCATGTTCGGCTAACAGCGCCCGGTTGTCCCGCAGATATGAGATCAGGATGATACAGCCGTCCGCACTGCCGCAGCGAGCCAGCGTCCGCCCGATGACCAGTTCCAGATACGCCAGCCGCTCCGGGATGTAATCGGGCTGGAAGCCTTCATAGCGCATCTGACTGTGAAAGGGCGTATAGCGGTGCATCTGCTGCAAGGGCGGGATCAGTTCGGCGGCGGCGATGCGCTCTGCGATATAGCACACCGCATCGACATAGTAAAAGACGCCCGGCATTTCCTCATAGAAATCGTCGCTGTTGGCCTGCGCCAGTAAATCCACCACGCGCTGAAGCACCGGCAGCGCACGGATATCCGCCGCCATGCCCAGACTGTACAGCAGATAGACAACATCCGGCATTGCGCCATGATCCGGCGGAAGCTGGGTGTAACGGATGTGCGCCTCACGTGCGGGCAGGCGGTCGCCCTGAAGATGCGGCATGATGGCGTCGATCAGCGCGGGGACAGCGGCACGCGATCCGACCAGTGCCAGTGCCTGCGCGATCAGCGTTCGGCGTGGTCCTTCGGCGGATTTCAGCGCTTCTTCCAGCAGCGGGATCACCTGCGGACCGGCACACGTCAGCTCGACCAGCGGGATCGTCCCGGTGAACAGGTCGGTCAGCTCCATATCGGAATAGGCGTACAGCGGCTGATCGGATGGCATGGCGTCGATCAACTGGCGCAGTTCGTCGTCGGTATAGGCGCTGCTTTGCAGCGTGCGGGTGAGGACTTCCGGCGGCAGCACATCGGCATCTACCAGCCGATGTTGCAGCGTGTGCAGGTCGATATCCCGCAGGCTGACATCATCATTCACCGCCTGCGCTGCCGCAACCGCCGCGACACCGCCGAGATTCTCAAGGTCGGCCTGCATCCGGATGGCGGGCAGCGCATCATGGGTGGCGGAGATCGCCTTGCCG
>CAYNDH010000029.1:26027-33535 GCA_964395665.1 uncultured Anaerolineaceae bacterium | reverse complement strand
GCATCATCCATCGCCCCTACACATGAGCGATTTTTGTAAATGTCAACACACCCTAATCCCTAATCCTTAATCAGATCCGGATTACCACGCAGGACTTTGCGATATAAACTGTGTGTCATGCTGACATGCATACCGGCACGTTCGTAAAGGCCAAGTGCGCCAGTCGGATTCTGGGCATCGACGCCGAGTTCCATGGCTTCAAATCCGCGCTGTTGGGCGTCATGGAAGCTGTGCAGCAGCAGGGCTTTTGCTAACCTGCGATTGCGATAAGCACGGCGGACGCCAAGTGTCGCCACCCATGCCACCTCATCACGGCCTTCACCTGCCGGGCCGCACATCGAGAATCCGGCCACTTCACCCCCGGCCCAGGCGATATGCCACATCTCCGGGCGGAAGGTCGGATGCTCAAAACGGCGCTTCCAGACTTCCCATTCCACATCGCGGATATAGCCCCAGTGATCGCGGAAGGCTTCCTGCTGTGCCTGATACACGGCATGGCCGTCGCGCTCCAGATCAAACGGACGCAGTTCGAAGCCTTCGGGCATCGCCGGGTCGGATACGGGCTGATCCAGTACAATACGCATGGTGAAGAAGTGGCGGACTGCCTGATAGCCTTCTGCCTCAAACAGTGCAATCATGTCGGGATTCTGTTTGGTCGCCGAGCGGTGAATGTAGATCGGTGTTTCCTCATCGAATTCTGGCCCGACATCTGCCAGATACGCGCTGTCTCCTTCACGGAGCAGGCGAGTCCCGATGCCCTGACCGCGATAGTCAGGATGAACTGTACAGTCACCGCCTCCACGGGCGGCGCTGACCGAGGATTTTTCAGTGAGGCCGAAAGCGACTATTTTGCCGTCTGTGTTGCAGACAACGGTGCACTCCCGTTCAGGGTCAAAGGTTGGATAGCGCCACTCGCTTTCCATTTCCTCAATTGAAAGCTGCCACGGCAGTCCTTCATGGGTGTGGACTAGATTGACCAGTGCCGTGATCTCGGGGAGATCTGACCACTGGAAGGTACGATAGAGCAGGTCGGTCTGGGTCAGCATAGAGGCTCCTTGTCATCTGAATGCGCTTATCATAATGCAGATCTGGCGGCTTGTAAAGTTCTTGAAAGGTCACAGTGGTTCATGCAATGCAGGCCGGTGTTTTACATCTTCGCGGGTTTCAGTTAGTATCATAATCAGTTTTTGGGTCTGGAATTTTTGGAAGGTGGAAGCCTTTTATATGGATATGATTGATCTGCGCAGTGATACGGTCTCGCATCCCACGCCGAAAATGCGTGAGGCCATGGCGAATGCCAGCGTCGGTGATGATGTGTATGGCGAAGACCCGACCGTCAACCAGCTTGAGGCCGAATCCGCCCGGATGCTGGGTAAAGAAGCCGGGCTGTTTGTGACCAGCGGTACACAGGGTAATCTGGTTTCGATTCTGGCGCAGGTACAGCGCGGTGAGGAAGTCATTCTCGGTGATAAGGCGCATACCTTTGTCTATGAGGGCGGCGGTATTGCGACGTTCGGCGGCGTCATCCCGCATACCGTGCCGGTGCATCAGGATGGCACACTCGATCTGGATGACATCCGGCGGGCGATCCGTGGTGATAATGTCCATTTCCCCCGCACGCGCATGATCTCACTGGAAAATACGCAGGGGACCGTCGGCGGGATGCCGCTGCCTGTCGAGTATAATGAAGCAGTAGGAGATATTGCCCGTGAACATGGCCTGAAACTGCACATCGACGGGGCGCGGCTGTTCAATGCGGCAGTGGCCTGTAATGTCCCCGCTGCTGAATTGGTGAAATCCGCTGACAGCGTGACATTCTGCCTGTCCAAGGGGTTATGTGCGCCGGTCGGCTCCATGATCGTCGGCTCCGAAGCGATGATTGCTGAAGCCCGCCGCGTGCGTAAGGTTGTGGGCGGAGGGCTGCGTCAGGCCGGTGTTCTGGCTGCCGCCGGGATGATCGCCCTCTGTGAGATGACACAGCGGCTGCATGAAGATCACGCCAATGCCCGCCTGCTGGCCGAAGGGCTGGCCGCTGTGCCGCATATCACCGTCGATCTGGACCGCGTGAAGACCAATTTTGTATTCTTCGATCTGGAAGCAGCAGCGCCTGTCACACCCGGTGAACTGGTCGCGATCATGCAGCGCGATTACAATATCATGCTGCGGCCTTATCCGGGGTTTGAGCGCACCTTCCGGGCTGTCACGCACTACTGGATCACACCGGAACGGGTGCATCAGGTGGTGGATGCTGTCCGTACCGCGCTCACCCGATAGATCCGGGATTTCACGATGACATTTACCAGAGATCCGCGTTTCATCCCCGGAGAGCAGGGGCAGCAGGCTGATCAACCAGCCAATGAGCCAGTCAGTGATCCGTTGGCAGCAGATCCCTATCTGTCTGGCTCCGGCCTGACATCTGCTGCTGATGCCGCGTTCAGCCCTGCGCCTTTTCCCGGTGAAGCGGTCGCGGATGGCGATGATTTTTATGATGATGAGGCCGAAGCTGCTGACGACGAATACGCGGGTGGTGTACGTTATCGCGGCGCGACCAATGATCCGATTTTCGGCTTTCTGATCGCATTGGCGTTGAGTGTTGGCCTGTCCCCGCTGATCGATAACGGCAACCTTGAGCTGCGTTATACCCTGTCATGGGGCGTGCTGGCGATCTTCGGCGTGCTGGCATATCTGTTTGGGAGCAGTGCACGCATCGAGACAGAGACGCTGGATAATGCCGTCTGGGGCGTCAGCTTCGGCCTGATTCTGGGGGCGCCGCTGCTGGCATTTGGCGGTTCCACCCTTAACACTGCGGTGATCCTGCTCTTCCGTGATATGAGTTTCGGCGCAGTGCTGGCTTATCTGGTATTTGTGATGCCGCTGGCGGAAACGCTGTTCTTTCGCGGTGTCCTGCAGGAGCAGCGCCCGTTCTGGCTCGTCGCACTGATGGGGACATTCTGGACCTGTGTGCTGTTCTTCCCGCTGATGGACCTGAATCGCTATCCACTGGTGGCCTTTGTGATCTGCCTCACGCTGCTGATGATGAATGCCATGTACAGCTATGTCAGGCAGCGTAACGGACTGGCCGCCGCATGGATTTGTCAGATTGTGGTAAATCTCGTGTTAGTGTTTCTACCGTTTGTCAGCCGATGAGTGTATACTGATATAGAACATAAAATCGCATTTTGAGCGGGTAACGGAAGGAACAATCCCGATGCCTTTTATCGAAGCACCAACCACATTTTATCTGGGACGTCGCTACAATCCACAGACGCAGCAGTTGGAAGATGATGTGGTGTACTATGACTCCCGTGATCTCACCACCCATGCGGTTGTGGTCGGGATGACGGGAAGTGGTAAGACCGGGCTGTGTATCACCATGCTCGAAGAAGCCATTCTCGACAATATCCCGGCGATTATCATCGACCCGAAAGGGGACATCACCAATCTGCTGCTGACATTTCCGCAGCTTCGCTCTGAAGACTTCGAGCCGTGGGTGAATGTCGATGATGCGCGCCGTAGTGGGATGAGCGTCTCCGATTATGCTTCGGATGTCTCGCGGCGCTGGCGTGATGGCCTGCAAAGCTGGGGGATTGTCCCCGAACGCCTTGAATGGCTGCGTCGGGCGGCAGAATATCGTATCTACACCCCCGGTTCAGACACCGGACTGCCGGTCAGCATTCTGGCGTCACTGGCTGCACCTAAAGAGGGTTGGCACGGTAATGAAGAAGCCCTGCGGGAGCGCATCAACGGTATCACGACAGCACTGCTGGCCCTGATCGGTTTGAGCGTGGAGCCGCTCAAGGATAAAGAGCATGTGCTGATTGCCAATATCTTTGAGACGGCATGGAAGCAGGGCCAGAGCCTGACCATGGAAGATATCATCCTTCAGGTGCAGAAGCCGCCGTTTAATACGCTGGGTGTGCTGCCCATCGACCGCTATATCTCGGAGCGGGCGCGTTCAAAGCTGGCAATGGACCTGAACAATATCATTGCCGCGCCGTCTTTCCAGTCATGGGTTAATGGCGAGCCGATTGACATCCAGCGCCTGCTTTATCAACCCAACGGTCGTCCGCGTGTGTCGGTCTTCTATATCGCGCATCTCTCAGAAGCTGAGCGCATGTTTATCATCACGCTGCTGCTGGAGAATATGCTCGGCTGGATGCGTACCCTGAGCGGGACGACCAGCCTGCGTGCGCTGCTGTATATTGACGAGATGTTCGGCTATTTCCCGCCGTATCCCAAGAATCCGCCGACGAAGGAGCCGATGCTCCGCCTGCTGAAACAGGCGCGTGCCTTCGGTATCGGCCTGATTCTGGCGACACAGAATCCGGGGGACCTTGACTATAAAGGGCTTTCGAATGCGGGGACGTGGTTCATCGGGCGATTGCAGTCTGAAAATGACAAACAGCGCATGATCGACGGGCTTCGATCCATGGCTGATGCCTCGGATTTCACCCTGCGAGAGATCGAACACCTGATTGCAGACATCGCGCCGCGTGTCTTCCTGATGCGTAATGTTCATGATCAGGCTGGGCCGGTGCTGGTCCATACCCGCTGGGCGATGAATTATCTGCGCGGCCCGCTGACACGTCAGCAGGTGCAGATCCTGATGCATGACAAGCGCATGGAGATGCTCGGTTCGTCCGCCTATCAGCACGCCTACCAGCCGGTCCAGCCGCAGCCGGGTTATCCGACCGGGCAGCAGACTGCCTATCAGCCGCAGTCCACCGGGCCGACACAACCGCCCACACTGCCGGGGATGCCGCCTGCACGTCTGCCGGAACAGCCGCCCTATACCGCCCAGAATGCGGTTGTGCCCGTCTCGCCGCACTCACAGGGGATGGTCCCGGCAGGGCCTTCGCAGTCGATCCATATCCAGCGGCGCTCTGGCTTGCAGATGGCTGGCTTCGCGGATTCCCGTCCTGCGCTGCCTTCGACGACTGTGCAGTATTTCTTCACGCCGAATATCACCTTACAGCAGGCACTGGCGCAGTGGTCACAGCAGACCATGTTCAATGCGCAGAGTGTGAATGGCAATAACGCTGCCCTGGCCTTCAATCCGGTACTGCTGGCACAGGCGCAGGTGCGCTATCATGATCGAAAATCACAGCTCTATACCGCCCGTACGTACAGCTTTCAGGTGCCGGATGTCCCGCGAGCTGGTTTCATCACATGGGAAGAATACCAGTCACCGCCGGTCGAACCGCGTTCACTGGGTTCAGAGCAGCAGACGGGAAATGTACTGTTCGGGGATCTCTCACCCGGCCTGACGGACACCCGCCGCATGAAGGCGCTGCGGACCGAAGTGGTCGATATGCTGTACAGTACCGCCCGCCTGACGATCCCGACCAATCCGACACTTGGCGTCTATGCCAACCCTGATCTGGACTTCAGCCAGTTTCAGGCACAGGTGCAGCAGGTCGCACGTGAGCAGCGCGACGCCGAGATGGATAAGGTCTCGCGGAAATACGCCGGACAGATGGAAAAACTGGAGACTGCGTACCGCCGTAAAGAGCAGGAACTGGAAATGGAGAAGCGGGAACTCAGCGACCGGCGTAAGGAAGAGCTGTTTACGACGGGTGAAGCGCTGCTGAGTCTCTGGAAGGGGCGGACCAACTACACGCTGTCACGTATGAGCCGTGCCTCACGCTATCGCCGTCAGACCAAGGCTGATCTGGGCGAGAGCCACGACACACTTGCCCAGCTTGAACAGCAGATTGGGGAACTGGAAGCCGAATACGAAAGCGTACTCCAGCGCATCAACGAGAAGTGGGCACAGATCGCCGTGCAGTCTCAGGATTATGTGATCTCACCCTTCAAGAAGGACATCAGCATGGAGTTGTTCGGCGTCGGCTGGATTCCGTACTGGCTGCTGGTAGTAAATAATCAGACCGTGATCCTGCCGGCCTACACCATGTAATCGCTGGCTGCGACCGGCGTATCACGCAAAATGACTGACGCAATACCGATGTCTTAACGGATCTTCCGGTGCGCTCAGGGTAGAATCAGAAACGGGGCAGTGCAACAGGGCTGTCCCGTTTGTCGTATTTGCTATAGACGCTGGTGCCAGATTCTGCTAACTTTTCAATCTGTTGTTCAGCATCGGTTCAGGCAGACGTACGAAACTAAGGTTCTTTCCACGTTTCATTCACTATTTCACTTATTTTTCTTGCGTTGTTCCGTGTGTCATCCCGTTCATTATTTCGCTCATTTTCCCGCTGGCAGGTTTGTGTTGGAGCCTTATTGGAAACCTTACTGGTCTTTTTTGGCGCATTCTTCACCCTGATTTATGCGCTGATCACGTTGATTCAGACGCTGCGTCGTCAGGCCAGCATTCACCGGTCTGAGGTGGTGCTGATTTCGCTGATCGTATTTTTACCGCTGACCGCACTTGCGTTGCAGGCGCTGGATACCTCCGGCAGTGCCAGAGATCAGCGCGGCATCCTGCTGATCGCAGCAGTTCTGGGCGTCTTCGGCCTGATTCTGCTGGTGATTGAACTGTTCCGTCCGCAGCGGCTGAAGCAGTCCCGTGGGCTGCTGTCCTTTGGCGCAGCGCTGATGCTGGCCTTTGCCAGTCTGCTGATCCCGTTTCTGGTGGCTTACTTTTCCTTTAGGCCTGAATCATCACCATCGCCAACAGCGGTGGTCAGCGCACCACAGATGACTGCCGCACCCACCACCGCCACACCCGACGATGAAGCGACCTTCATGATGGTCTTCAGCAGTGTGATCGATGTGGTGGCTGAGGAAAGTGCGCTCTCGAATGATGAGGTGCTGACGGCGCTGGACAACGGCCAGACCGTGGCCGAGATCGTCAGGACAAACGGCGGCAATCTGGAAGTGGTTGTCGAGCAGATCACCACGATCATGCAGGATTTCATCCGTGATCTGATGCGGCAGGATCGTGTAGACCGTATTCGGGGCGCTGCCGGGATCGCCGGTATGCGGTTCGTGGTCGAGTATGCCGTGAACAATGAACTGGGGGCGCTGGCTCGGTCGGGTGAAGCGGGCGACAGTGCCACCGTCCAGTCAACTGAAGAAGGCACACCGGATTCGTTCTTTGCCTTTCTCACCGCCACCCTGACACCGACGGATGATACCGGCACAGGTGAACAATCTCTGACAGCACCGGCGACGACTGCTTTCCCGACGATTACCCAGCCGCCGACAGCGCGACCATCTGCCACCCGCACACCGCGCCCGACAGCCACGGCGACGCCCACCCGTGATCTGTTCTCGACGCGCACACCGTCGCCAACGCCGACTCTGTCGAGTCCGTGTCTGCTGCTGCCGGTGTATAACGTCAATCTGCGTGCGACACCTTCACTGGATGCCGAACTGCTTGTGACCATCCCATTTGAAACCGCGCTGAATGCCTACGGTCAGAATGCGGACGGATCATGGTGGTTTGTCGAATATGAAGGCAGTGCAGGGTGGGTGAAGGCGGAATTCGTGAATGCGACGCCGTCATGTTCCGAGCTGCCCGTCCGCAGGCCGTGATCTGACGCGAT
>CAYNDH010000029.1:0-25927 GCA_964395665.1 uncultured Anaerolineaceae bacterium | reverse complement strand
GTGATCGGGTTGGAGATGCCAATCCCGTTTTAGCACGATACAATTGACCTTATGCCGACACCCTTCACACATCTGATATTTGCCCAACGCCTGCTCCGGCCCCAGACCGGCGCTGTGTATACGCCGTCTGATACTGCTTCCTCTGTGCTGTGGGATGAGCGCAGCGCCTTTCTGCTGGGCAGTGTCGCCGCTGATGCACGTGTGGGCGCGATGCTGCCGCGTGAAAAGACACATTTTTACAGCTATGGACAGGAAATGCCCGAGAGTCCGTGGCGGGTGATGCTGCGACAGTATCCAGCGCTGTGGACGCCGCACAGCCCCGCACAACGCGCCTTTATCGCCGGTTATGTCGGCCATCTTGCCATGGATGAATTGTGGTCCAGACAGATGGTCGGGCCGTATTTCATCGCCCGTGAATGGGGACCGCGCGGCCTGCGCTATCTGATGCTGCACATCATCCTGATTCACATGGATGAGCGTGATTACCCGTATATTGAACCGTGGCAGGCCGATGCGCTGAAGCGTGCGCATCCGGATGAGTGGCTGCCGTTTATCTCCGATGCTGATTTAGGTGAGTGGCAGCACCTGATTTATGATCAGATCCGGCCCGGCGGCCCCAGCCAGACGCTGGAGATCTTCGGCGAGCGTATTGCCAAAACGCCGACCGAACTGCGGGCGATCCTTGATGATCCGCAGGTGATGGAGCGTGATCTCTGGCGGCATATTCCGCAGACCGTGCTGGCCGATGTCGAAGCGGAGATGTACCGCTATGCCTGTGCCTCAATTGATGAGTATCTCGCCGCGACATCCGGTTCATCGTCCGGCGCTGTGTTATAGACCGGGCGTGTTACAGCGATCATAACATACTGCGCCCCGGCTAATCCCAGCATCCACCAGAACAGAAACGCAAAGCGATCCCACGGCGGCACAGCATCAGTCAGGCCGTAGATGGCATGTGCCAGCAGGCCACCAGCAATCGCCCTGATCAGCAGCCGGTGGGTATGTCCGCCGCGCTGCCAGCCGGTGAACAGCATCTGCCCGGCAGCGATATACAGGGCGATCCAGACCCCCATCCCCGGCAGGCCGAGATCTGTGGCGATGGCGATGACCTCATTATGGGCATGAAACGCCTTATAGCGATCGAATCCGGGGGTGGGATACTGCTCCCATACGGCAGGGTTGCGGTACATCGCCATACCGAGTCCGGTAAACGGGTGATCCAGTATTGCATCCTGTGCCGTCTGCCACATCACCGCACGATGTTCAAGGCTGACGACATCCCGCCGCCCTGAAAGCGTGCTGGCAAGCTGAAAGAACTCCATTGGATAGAACAGGATCATCGTCTGAAGGATGATCACGCCGCCCAATGCCACCATCAGCGTCCAGCGCCAGAAGCGCTCCGGGACGATGACCAGCAGGACACCTGCCGCGATCCCCAGAATGGCCGAGAGGCTCTGTCCGATCAGCAGAGCGATGATCATCAGCAGGGCGCTGATATACGCCAGCCAGTGCCATTCTATGCGTCCCAGACGGCGGAAGTAGAAAACCAGCCCCAGGGCCAGCGGGATGATCCATGTCAGCGCACCGCCTAACTCGTTGACGTTGAACAGCCCCTCAACGCCCGGATAGGTCCTCACCTGAACGAAATACTGCGTGATCGGCCTCAGAAATTCGATTTTACCTTCTGTCCAGTCACTGGCAGTCAGCGCGACGATGCCCAGTACAAAAGCGCCCACCATGCTGGCCTTCACCAGCGGCATCACACCGGATCGGGATGCGACGGTCAGGCAGAAAATCACCAGCGCCAGCCCGTACAGAGGCCGAAAGATCATGATCAGCCCACGAGTATAGGGCGCGAGAAAGATATTGACGATACATAACGCGATCAGCGTCAGAATCCAGAATACCAGCGGATTATCAGGCCATAGCCTTTGCTTCCGCAGCAGTCGCTGGCTGTACACTGGAATCAGCAGCACGATCAACCAGACCCATTGATCGCGGATCGGGTAGCCATACCAGTATGCAAAGCCGATGATCGCCAGCAGCAGTGCTTCAATCCACATAGAAACCTTCACTAAGGGTTTGATAAACGGTTTCATAATATCTCAACGTTACTTTCGCAAGTTACATAATAACATTTAGTGAAGAGAATTATGAACTATGGTTTTGACTTTCACGCTCAAAAACGTTATTATGTTTGACACCTGTTATAGTTTCTGACTTCAAAGGCAGGATACCCTGCCATAGAATACTTCTTCAAATGATGACCGGGATTGAAAGGTCTCTCGACATGCTCCAGCAGCTTATCACTAAAGTTTCATTCGACACGTTTCGGCAAAAGACCACCGGTAAAAAGGTTATTCTGCTCTACCCGTGGACGAATTACCGGAATGTATTTCTGACCTACTTCCTCAATCACGCCAAAGACGGCCTTTTATACTACCGTCTCCCTGTCAACGAAACGCGCCTTATCGACTGGGTTGAAGGCATGGTGAGCGAGATCGGCAGTGTTCTTGACGGCTTCGGGAAGAACTCCAGGCCCGTGCTGACTGCGCGTGAAAATGCGACAGCACTGGCGTCGGCGCTGGCGGCAGACCTCAACAGCATCCATGCGTCTGATCCGGTGACGCTCTATATCGATGAGCTGGATCGTCTGCCGGTGGATGATGATTTCAACCGGTTCTTCACCACACTGGTCGGAGCGCTGGCCGATAACGTCCAGATCGCCATCAGTTCGCGGATGCTGTCGCACCAGCCATGGTATGAAATGGTCCAGCAGGGGGATGCGATTGTCATCGGGACCGAGTACCGCCGCAATGATGTGATCTTCACCGTTGAGGATAAAGTGAAGCCGCAGCTTGAGATTTACTCACTTGGGCGCGGTCATGTGCTGGTCAACGGCGAACCGATCACCAGCTGGGATGGTGCGCTGCCCCGTAACCTGTTCTTCTTCTTCATCGACCGGCCTCTGGTCACCCGTGATGAGATCTTCGAGACCTTCTGGCCGAATCTCTCGGTGAAGGAAGCGACCAATGTCTTCCATGTGACCAAGCGTAAGATCACCGAGCGCCTGACGCTCAAGGTTAATGAGGATGAAGATTACGAGCTGACGCAGTATTCCAGCGGCTTCTACATGCCCAGTAACAAGATGGTGCGCCATTACGATGTGGCTGATTTTCAGGAAGCGCTGGAACAGGCTCTCGTTGCCAGTGATGATCGCAAGGAAGAAGCACTGTACAGCCGTGCGATTGATCTGTACAAAGCGCCATTTTTGCAGACGATCAACATGAAGTGGGTGGATGACCGCCGCGAACACCTCAAGAGTATGTATTCGCAGGCATTGATCGGGCTGGGGCGCATTCATCAGCGCCGCAATGAGTCTGAAAAGGCGCTGGGATATTATGTGCGCTCGCTGAAGGAAGCCCCGGAGCGTGAAGACATCCACCGTGAGGTCATGCGCCTGTATCTTCAGTTGGGGATGGTACACGATGCCCGCCTTCAGTACCGCAGCCTGGAAGAGATCCTGACTTCAACCGTCGGCATCACACCGTCGAAGGAAACCCGCGTATTGTACGAAGCGGTCGAAGCCCAGAGTTAGAGCGGTGCGCAAGCCAGCACTACCACATCCATAATCAAAACAGCGGGGACGCACCCCGCTGTTTTCTTTCAACCTGCTGTGATTTCAGATCCCGCCAGGCTTAAGGGATGCTGAATGAACCTGCAATCGCGTGCAGCACATCAAGGATTTGCGGCATCTCACCCGGCGCGGTATAAGCCTTCACCGTGATGATGTCGCCTTCGCCGTCCTCCATTGCAAGGACGTACTCGTCATATTCACCTTCCATGATGCCGTAGTAATCCGAAGCGAGCACTTCATCTTCACCGATCACTGGTACGCCCATCGCACCCTGCTGCTCGATGCCGTAGACCATCGCCATCGACGCATAGTACGAGACAATCGTTGAAGGCCGCGTCGTATCGTCGATCGGGAAGCTGTAATCTGACAGAGTATCCAGCGTGGGATAGATGAAAACCAGTGCTTCGCCGCGCTTCAGGTCGGTCAGCTCGGACAGTTCAAGTACGGCTTCATCGTTGATGAGAATGACGACACCTTCGTCTTCAAACGCCATCCAGTCTTCCGGGAAGGCGAATTCGAAACTGGCATCTTCCAGTTCCAGCACTTCGGTCAGTTCAATTTCGGAACCGCCGGTTGACTGGTCTTTGTCGCCGCGTTTCGATCCACCCAGGCCACGCAGTGAACCGCCTTTGGAACCTGTACTGCTGTTGTTATCTTCGGTTTCGACCGCGACGAAGGTTGATGCGATTTCGAGAATCGTATCTTCGAACTGGCCGAGACTGCGCAGGCGGGTAGTGGCGATGAACATCCCGAATTCACCATCCCCCAGATCCATGGCGACGAACATCGATTCGAGACGGGTTTCACGATTCGTCATGAAGGCGACGGCGGCGGTACGGGCATCATCGAATTCGTAGATGTCCATCTCGTCGTAAGCGAAGTTGAAATAGATCAGCACATCTTCCGGTGTTTCGGCAATGAGTTCGGTTTCGAACATCTCATCCATGAAGCGCATAGCAGATTTGACCACCAGAATCTGCACTTCATCGCGCTGAAGATCTTCGCTGTAAGGGGCTTCTTCGGTGTTCCCCAGTGCAAAGGTATTTTCGTCATCCGGGCAGGTGCACTTGAACCAGTCTTCCGGATAACTGATCGTGATGACATCATCACTATAGGTCTGGGGCAGGTCCTGCTGGGCAAGGGCTGGCAGTGCGCTCATACACAGCAGCAGCAGCACGATAAAACCAGACATCCATTTCATTTGACGCATGACGAACCTCTCACAATTTCTCTGTTGGGCGTTAAACAGGACATAACAATGAGTCCTAAGATTAAGCGATCGAACTGGTGGGTGTCATCCGACCAATGGCGGATAAACCCACAGGCTTCAGTCCGAACCTCTTAAAAAAAGAACCCATACCTCTTCTGAAGTATGGGTTCGGCAGATCAGGCATAAGTATGTCGTATGGCAGTCGGCGGCTTCCGACCTTTAGCTGAAACTTCCGCGAGACCGGGTGCAGGGTTATTGCTGCGCTTCCTGAAGGTTATCATCATCACCCACAGCGGAATTATCGAAACCTTCGCTGACGACGGTGAAGACACCGGTAGTCGCGCCATCTAAAAGATGAATCTCTGGCAGGGTGGGCGGGCGTACTGGTTCACGCGGTTCAGGCGGCTCATACAGAGAACGCGGAATGACGCCCGACTTACTGGTGGAATATCGACGGGGTTGATCATCAACGGGCATAAAGAATTCTCTTTCATCTGCATTGCATGACTGCATATGGTTATCCTTAATGGTAGCCACTCAAGCCGCTTGTGGCAACAAAGAACCTGTAAAAAATTGTAAAAATTTCCAGATTGAGCGTATAAGGAGATGATTTCGTATCAATTTGTTGACAGTCGATTTTTTTCTGGATATAGTGACGCCAGTTGAATAGATCAAAAGTGTTGATCTGAACGAGTACACCACGAAACGCTGGACAGAGAGTCACACACCTGCTGAGAGGGTGACACAGAACGTCGCGGTGGAATGGATCAGGGAGCTGTGCAGGCAAACGTCAGATGTGTAACCCACATCCCGCCAGTAGCCTGTACCGGCAGCGTTCCGTTAACTTGACGCAGGGTATCGGCTGAATTCTGACGACTCCACAACAACACAGCCTGTACCTGTAATGAGCGCCCATAACCTTGTATTATGGGAATCAAGGTGGCACCACGGGAACCCCTTCTCGTCCTTGCGATGGACAGATTGGGGTTTTTTGTTTGCTCAATACCAGTGACCCTTTCGCGGCCTGCTGGTAGGGATGAAAGGAAACAACCGATGGATGTCACTGTGACTACCCCTGCACTGAACCAGCGTCTCGACATCACCCCGTCGCGGGAAGAAGTGCTGCGCCTCTTTGAGGGCGGCGATCTTGTGCCCGTCTATCGTAAGCTGCTGGTCGATCTCGATACGCCCATGTCCGTCTATCTGAAATTGAGCGCCGCCGGCCAGTATTCCTTCCTGCTGGAGAGTGTCGAAGGCGGTGAGCAGGTCGGGCGTTATTCGTTTCTGGGTGTCAATCCCAAGGGTGTGATCACGGTCAGGGATCGCATCGTCCGCCGCACTTATCACGGCGAGACGCAGGAATATCGCCTGCCAGAAGGGCAGGACCCGCTGCACATGATCGAACGCGAATTCAAGCGTGTGTCGCCGGTGCATCTCGAAGGGCTGCCCCGGCTGATCGGCGGCGCGGTCGGCTATCTGAGTTATGACATCGTGCGCCATTTCGAAACGCTGCCGGATACCGCCGCTGATGAACTGGAGATGCCCGATATCGCCTTCATGCTGCCGGACACGCTGGTGATCTTCGACCATGCCAAACATCAGTTGATCGTGATGGCAAACGCGCATAACACCGGTGATCCGGATGCTGCCTATGATGATGCCGTGCAGCGCATTGACGAGATCATCGCCGCCCTGCACCGTCCACTGCCGGAGCTTCCACCGGCCCCCGTGACAAGTGACACGCCGCGTGCCAGTGTGACACAGGCCGAATTTGAAGATCAGGTGCGGCGGGCAAAAGAATATATCGCGGCTGGCGACGCCTTCCAGATTGTGCTTTCACAGCGGCTCACCCGCCGGACCGAGGCGCAGCCGATTGCTCTCTATCGTGCGCTCCGCGCCCTGAATCCCTCACCCTATATGTTTTTCCTGAACTTTGGCGACGAATTTACGCTGATGGGCGCATCACCGGAGATGCTGACGCGCTATGAGGACGGCATCGCACATACTCGTCCGCTGGCCGGGACACGCCGCCGGGGGACTACCGAGGCGCAGGATCGTCGTCTTGCCGAAGAACTGCTGGCGGACCCCAAGGAACGGGCCGAGCATGTCATGCTGATCGATCTGGGGCGGAATGATCTGGGCCGGGTCTGTGAATATGGGACCGTCAAAGTGACCGAGATCATGGCGGTCGAGCGTTACTCGCATGTCATGCACATCGTCAGCCATGTTCAGGGAAAACTGCGGCGCGGCCTGAACGCCTTCGATCTGGTCCGGGCGACATTCCCGGCGGGGACATTGAGCGGTGCGCCGAAAGTCCGTGCGATGGAGATCATCGAAGAACTCGAAGGTCTGCGGCGTGGGCCGTATGGCGGGGCCGTCGGGTATTTCAGCTTTGATGGCTCGATGGATATGTGTATCACCATCCGCTCGATTTTGATGAAAGGCGATCAGGCTTATCTTCAGGTCGGCGCCGGGATCGTCGCTGACAGTGATCCGGCGCTTGAATACGAAGAGACGCTCAACAAGGGGCGGGCGGTTGCAGCCGCCATTGATTACGCCGAACGCGGTCTGCTTTAACGGTGAGATGGGCGAGAAGATGAGACTGAAGGCGTCGAATGCAGTCGGGTTCTGGCTATACTATGCACCAGTGACTGGCGCTGATCATGATGTGAACTGCCAGTGGCGATCTGCCCGATGACCACAGAGAAGGATTTTTTACCATGAATGTGAAGCGTGTGATTTTCATCCGCCCCGGCGAAACTGACTGGAACCGGCTTGACCGCTGGCAGGGATGGATTGCATCCCCCGTGAATGCCCACGGACGCCTTCAGGTTGAAGCGCTTGCCAGCTTTCTACGCAATATCGGCATCGGCGCGCTCTATTCCAGCGATCTGAAGCGTGCCGTGCAGACCAGCGAGATCATCAGCGAGAAAACAGGTGTGAAACCAGTCTATGATCCTGATCTGCGCGAGCGAAACATCGGAAGCTGGCAGGGGCTGATGCTGGAAGAGCTGCGTGACTGGTATCCGGAAGAATACGGGCAGTACATCAGCAATCCGGATGAGTATCGGGTGCCGGGTGGGGAAACGCTTCGTGAAGTCCAGAAACGGATGCGGCGCGCCTTCGACCGGATCACTGCGGACGAGACAGCCGAAACGGTTGCCATCGTCACGCATACGGTCACCATCCGCACGGTGCTGGAAAGTCTGGTGGAAGGGTATCTGGCGGGGAATATGCGCCTGCCCAACAGTTCGGTAACGACCATCCGCTATGTGGATGATGCATGGTCGATTGTCGCCTTTAACGATGTTGAACACCTTGAATGGCTGGACAGCCGCGCTGTCCGTGAGTTGGGAGATCGAAAATGATTCTTGTGATCGACAATTACGACAGCTTTACCTACAACCTGGTGCAGTTGATGGGCGAACTGGGGGCTGATCTCGAAGTGGTGCGCAACGATCATCTGACGCTGGACGATGTGCGCCGCATGAATCCCGCGCAGATCGTCATTTCGCCCGGTCCGGGGACTCCGAATGACAGCGGCGTGTCGCTGGATGTTATCCGCGAATTAGGGCCGACGATCCCGCTATTGGGTGTCTGTCTCGGCCACCAGTGCATCGGTCAGGTCTATGGCGGTGTGGTGAAGCGTGCCGAACACCAGATGCACGGCAAGACCAGCATGATCTACCACCAGAACAGCTCACTGTTTGCCGGTATCCCCAATCCGTTTGAGGCCACCCGCTATCACAGTCTGCTGGTCGAAGAAGGGACACTGCCCGACTGCCTGACCGTGACCGCCGTCGCTGACAGCGGCGAGATCATGGGGCTTCAGCATAAGGAATACCCGGTGATGGGCGTGCAGTTTCACCCGGAAAGCATTCTGACCGTTCACGGTGTGCAGATGCTTCAGAATTTTATGGAGATGGTCCCGGTAGGCGCATAAGTGCGACAACCGGCATGAAACGCAGCGATCAGAGACGAAAGACGGAGAAGACGGGGAACGGGAATGGATATTCAGCGGGCAATTGATGTTATCGGGCGTTTCGGCCACCTCAGCGCGACCGACGCCGAAGGGGTGATGAACCAGATCATGACCGGAGAGGCGACCGACGCGCAGATCGGCGCTTATCTTATGGGCCTGCGGATGAAAGGCGAAACCCGCAGCGAGATCACTGGCAGCGCTAAGGCGATGCGTGATCATGCCGAGCGGGTGCCGACGCGCTTCGACGGGGCGGAGCTGCTGGACACCTGCGGAACGGGCGGTGACAAGTCCGGCACCTTCAATATCAGTACGACGGTCGCGTTTATCGCAGCAGGGGCGGGGATACCGGTCGCCAAGCACGGCAACCGCGCTGCGACCAGCAAATGCGGCAGCGCCGATGTCCTAAGCGAACTTGGCGTCAATCTCGATCTGACAACGGAGCAGGTCGGCCAGTGTGTGGACGAAGTCGGCATCGGCTTTCTGTTCGCCGTGAAGATGCATCCGGCCATGAAGCACGCCATCGGGCCGCGTCGTCAGGTCGGCGTGCGGACGATCTTCAACATACTCGGACCGCTGACCAATCCTGCCGGGGCGCAGCGTCAGTTGATGGGCGTTTTCACCGCCGACCTGACCGAACTGCTGGCATCGGTTCTTGGTGATCTGGGGACGACATCCGCATTAGTTGTCAGCGGTTATGGCGGCCTTGATGAACTGACCACCACCGGTCCCAACCAGATCAGCCATTATATGGATGGAAAAGTAACCACTTACGAGCTGGACCCGTTCGAGTACGGCTTCCGGGGGGCCAATATCCATGATCTGCTGGGGGGCGATGCCCCGACGAATGCCGCGATTCTGCGCGGGATTCTATCCGGCGAGATCTGTGATGCGCGGCGCGATGTCGTCGTGCTGAACTCGGCAGCGGCATTACTGGCGGCGGGACATGTCAATGATGTGTCTGACGGCATTCAATTAGCGAATGAAGTGTTGGAAAGCGGTGCGGCGCTGGCTAAACTGGAGGCATTGATCACCTGCAGCCAAAGGTTCGCACAATAGAGATGCGCTACAAAAAAACCGGAACCATACTCGACCGTATTCTTGACCGTAAAATACAGGAAATAGCGGAACATCAGAAATATATCTCGCTGACGGAGCTTGAGCTTTATCTCCAGAGTATCAAGGCAGAGGAGCAGATCCGCGACTTTGCAAAGGCGCTGCGCGACGGAGATCACATCGCCCTGATCGCTGAAATCAAAAAGGCGTCTCCAAGCAAAGGCGTGCTGCTTGAGGATTTTGATCCGGTGCGGCTGGCGAAAACCTATGCCGCAAATGGGGCGTCGGCGCTTTCAGTGCTGACGGATCGCCACTTCTTTCAGGGTGATCTCAAGTTCATCTATGATGTGCGCGCCGCTGTCGATCTGCCTGTCCTGCGGAAGGATTTTCTGATCGATCCCTATCAGGTTTATGCCAGTCGGGTCGGTGGGGCGGATGCCGTGCTGCTGATCGTCGCAGCGCTGGACGACGAGCAGTTGAGTGATCTGCTGGCCCTGACCTATGAACTTGGGATGGTCGCGCTGGTCGAAGTCCACAATCCGGAAGAAGTCGAGAGCGCCTTAAAAGCGGGGGCACGTCTGATCGGGATCAACAATCGTGATCTGAAGACTTTCGAAGTCGATCTGAACATCACAGCACGGCTGGCCGCGCTGATGCCGGAGGATGTCACCCTTGTGGCCGAAAGCGGGATCTTCACGCCGGAAGATGTGCGGACGATGGGGCGGCTGGGCGCTCATGCCATTCTGGTCGGCGAAGCGCTGGTCACGGCCCCGGATATTGACGCACAGGTCAGGCTGCTAAGCAGCGAAAAAAGGCTGAATGTTGAGTAGTGAAAGCGCTGTAAAAGTCAAAATCTGCGGGATCACCCGCGTTGAAGATGCCTGCATGGCGGTGGATGCCGGGGCTGATATGCTCGGCCTGAACTTCTACCCGAAGTCCAAGCGCTTTATCACTGTGGATGCCGCCCGTCAGATGGCTGAAACCCTGCGCCGCAACGGTCCGCTGCTGATCGGTGTGTTTGTCAATGCGACAGCAGCCGACATCTGCGCCATTGTGGAAACAGTCGGGCTGGATGGTATCCAGCTTAGCGGGGATGAAGCGCCGGATCAGTTGAAGCTGCTCGGAGCGCGTGCCTTTAAGGGGCTGCGTCCGTCGGATGCAGTACAGGCCGCTGAACAGGTGCAGCAGTTCGGTCTTGACCCGGTCGATGCGCATTTGCCGTCGCTGCTGCTGGACGCCTATCATCCCGGCGCGTATGGCGGCACGGGCTTACAGGTCGATGTCCCGCTGGCATTGTCTGTCCGGGATGCCACGGCGCGTCTGATGCTGGCGGGAGGGCTGACGCCGGATAATGTGGCGGAGATCGTCGCCCAGGTGCAGCCGTGGGGCGTGGATGTCGCCAGTGGAGTTGAGGACAGTGTGCCGGGGATCAAGAGTGAGGCGAAAACCCGCGCCTTGATCCGTAATGCCCGAAACGCGCTGGCTGATTCCGTGCATCCGATGGAGCAGGACGCGCCTGTGACACAGGACGATCAGCCATGACCGTGACCTATGACAGTGTCAAACCGTGGGGGCGGCTGTTCAGCGAATATGTGGAGATGTTCTCGCTGACGGATGCGGACCTTGCAGGGCGCATACTCGGCTGTGCGGATGGCCCGGCCAGTTTCAACACGGAAGCGGCTGAAAAAGGCTATCAGGTCGTCTCGGTTGACCCGATCTACGGCATGACACCTGTGGAGATCGAACAGCGTGTGGATGCAACCTGGCAGGAGATCCTTGAGCAGGTGAGCAGCAATCTGCATCAGTTCGTCTGGACGCACTTCCGTACGCCGCAGCAGCTCGGCCAGTCGCGGCTCGGCGCCATGCGGCGCTTCACGGCTGATCTCGAACAGGGCAAAGCAGAAGGCCGTTATATTGAGGCCAGTTTGCCGGTACTGCCGTTTGACGATGCCAGCTTTGATCTGGCGTTGTGTTCGCACTTCCTGTTTTTATACAGTGATCATTTTTCAACTGACTTTCATATCGAGTCGGTGAAGGAGATGTGCCGCGTGGCCGGTGAAGTCCGCATCTACCCGCTGCTGGATCTCACCAGTCAGGAGTCGGTGCATGTCGTACCAGTCATTGACACACTGTCTGCTATTGGCTGGACGGCGGAGCGTGTGCCAGTCGGGTACGAATTCCAGCGCGGCGCCACGCACATGCTGCGCATCACCCGGAATAATGAGTAAGGAAAAGGGATAGCGTTTATAGTGGCAGCAGCAGAAGAGCTTTTCGACATCTACGACGACAATATGAACTTTCTCGGTGTCAAACCGCGTTCGCAGGTCCACCGTGATGGTGACTGGCATCGTTCGTTTCACTGTTGGGTATTCTATCGCGAAGCCAGCGGTGACGATTACATGCTGATGCAGCGCCGCGCACCGGATAAGGACATCTTTCCGAATTATTTCGACATCAGCGTCGGTGGGCATCTGAGCGCAGGTGAGACACTCGAACAGGCCGCCCGCGAGATTGATGAGGAACTCGGCCTGCACGTCGCATTCTCTGATCTGATCCCGGTCGGCTTACGGATCGCCGCTGGCAAGCCGTCCCCGGACACCACCGACCGCGAATTCAATCATATCTTCTTCCTGATCCACGAGCAGCCGCTGGACCAGTATGCACCGAATGACGAAGTGAGTGGGCTGGCCGTGATCCGGATTGATGATGCGCTTGCCCTGTGTGCCGGTGAGACCGACACGCTCTCCGCCCGGTATGCCCGCTACGACCCCTATCGTGAGGAAATACTGACGCTCGGGGTGACGGATTTTGTGCCGGATCGCGATTATTACTGGTATCGCGCACTGATTGCCGCCCGTCGCTGTTTAAACGGCGAAAAATATCTGATCGTCTGACTCTTAAGGAAATATCTATGTATATCAACCCTGACAGCGCCGCAGTCCCTGATGAGCGCGGCTATTATGGCGATTTTGGCGGGCGTTTCGTGCCGGAGACGCTGATCCCCGCACTGGATGAACTGACAGTCGCTTATCATGAAGCGATGCAGGACGCTGAATTTCAGCAGGAACTGGCGCACCTTCAGCGGACCTACACCGGACGGCCAACACCTGTAACCTATGCCAAACGCCTTTCCGAACAGCTTGGCGGGGCGCAGATTTACCTCAAGCGGGAAGATCTGGCGCACACCGGCGCGCACAAGATCAATAACGCCATCGGGCAGGCGCTGCTGGCGAAACGCATGGGCAAGAAGCGCATCGTGGCCGAGACTGGTGCCGGTCAGCATGGTGTTGCCAGTGCGACAGTCTGTGCGCTGCTTGGGCTGGAATGCCATGTCTACATGGGCAGCGTTGATATGGCCCGGCAGCAGCCAAATGTCTTCCGTATGAAGCTGCTCGGCGCGGATGTCATCCCGGTGGAGAGCGGCAGCAAGACGCTGAAGGACGCCATCAATGAGGCCATCCGCGACTGGGTGACGAATGTCCGCACGACGTTTTATCTGCTCGGTTCCGCGCTGGGGCCGCACCCATATCCGCTGATGGTACGTGACTTCCAGAGCGTGATCGGCGTTGAAGCCCGCGAACAGATCGTGGCTCTGGCCGGTCGCCTGCCGGATACCTGCATCGCCTGTGTGGGCGGTGGCAGTAATGCGATTGGTCTGTTTCATGCCTTCCGTGATGATGAACAGATCGACCTGATCGGCGTTGAAGCAGGCGGACGCGGCATCGAGAACGGTGAACACGCCGCACGTTTTGCTGATCTGAAGATCGGGCGTCCGGGTGTGCTGCATGGCACACGCTCATTTGTCATGCAGGACGACGACGGCCAGATCATGAATACCCACAGCATCTCCGCCGGCCTGGATTATGCCTCAATCGGGCCGGAACACGCCTTCCTGCGGGATACCGAACGCGCCTGGTACACCTATGCCACTGATGATGAAGCACTCGCCGCACTTCAGACGCTTAGTCGGACGGAAGGCATCATCCCGGCGCTGGAAAGCTCACACGCTGTCGCTGAAGCCATCAAACGCGCCCCGACCATGCGTAAGGAGTCGATCATTCTGGTCAATCTCTCTGGTCGTGGCGACAAGGACCTGAACACCGTCATTCAGGCGTTGGGTGAATAGCAGTATGTCCCGTGCAGGTGAGATCACAGACGCGATGAATGAACAGGTCGAACAGCGCCAGGTGGTCGGCGTGCTGCTTTATAACCGGCAGGGTGAAGTCCTGCTTCAGCAGCGCGATGATAAACCCGGCCTGGTCTATGCCGGTCACTGGACATTTTTCGGCGGCGCAGTCGAACCGGACGAGACGCCAGACGATGCCATCCTGCGCGAATTGTGGGAAGAACTTGAACTGCGGCTGCCGGTGCGCCCGTGGAAGACCTATATCTGCCCGGTCCGCACCATCCCCGAGCAGGTGACGACATCGAACACGCTGTATATCGGCCTGCTGGAACGTGATCACACGCCAACCGTGCTGCACGAAGGGCAGGCCATGCGCTGGTTTGACGCTGCGTCCGCCCGGCAGATCACACTGGCCTTCCTTCAGAGTCCGCACCTGACCGAGTTCTTCACCCTGCTACCGGATCTGCTTCAGGAGCGCGGCCAATGAGCGTCATTCTGGCCTGTCCGTGGCAGCCACGCGGAGAACTGGCCCGCTTCCGGCGCTATCTGCCGCGCCTGTATGACATCTATGGCGTGGGGAATATCGTTCTCGCGCTCAGGCGGCCTGACACGGACGAACCGCTGCGTGCAGCACTGGATGAACTCGGCATCTCCTACTGCCTGTTTGACCAGTGGAGCGGACGCCATACCGTTTTAACGCTGGCGGTCGGGCAGGGCGCGGATTATATCCACTATGTCGATATGGACCGGCTCGTGCGTTGGGTGGAACTGTACCCGGACGATCTGCATCAGACGGTCCAGAAGCTGCAAACGGTGGACTGTCTGTTCATCGGACGGACAGCACAGGCATACGCCACCCATCCGCGCACGCTGGTCGATACCGAACGGCTGATGAATACCGTCTTTTCGTATCACTTTGGCCGGGAGATGGATTTCGCCGCCGGTTCACGAGGTTTCAGTCGCCGCGCCGCACAGTGGATTCTGGCAAATGATGACGACCGGAACTCACTTTCGATGGATGCCGGGTGGGCGGTGCTGGTTCAGCGTGCCGCACTGCGTTGGGATTACATCGAAACCGACAGCCTTGACTGGGAAACGGCGGACCGCTTCCGTGACTCCGCCGTCGGGCCTGACGAGCAGCGCATCCTTGCCGAGCAGCAGGACGCCGATCCCGAGATCTGGCGATGGCGTGTCAGCGTCGCACAGCAGATCCTTGATTATGGGCTGAAGGCGCTCTCGCAGCCGCTGATCGCACCCGAAAATGTGCCCGAAGTGCCGCAGCCATGAGCGACTTCTATTGTGATGAAGTCCTCAATGGCAAAACACCGGTTGACGTGGTCTTTGAGACCGAGACCGTGCTGGCCTTTCACCATACGCGGCCATCGTATCCGACGCACATCGTCGTCATCCCGAAGCGGCATATCCCATCACTGCTGCATCTGACATCAGACGACGCGCCGCTGATCGTCGAGATGATACAGGTCATTCAGCAGATCGCCGCAGGTGTCGTCACAGCCACCGGCGCGTGTAAGGTCATCACCAATCTGGGTGAGGATCAGGACTCGCAGCATATCCACTGGCATCTGATCTCAAAAGAGAACAGCAGGCTCCAGTATATCGAGCAGACAGAACAGGCAGAAACAGGCAGGATCACCATGACCCAGACCAGCACCCATACCGATGAACATCTTTCGACCCAGACCGGCCTTCAGCATCTTGAGCAGATGTTTCAGGCTGCAAATGAGCAGGGACGCCCTGCATTTATGCCATTCTTCCCGATTGGCTATCCCACCTATGACGAGTCGCTTGCCCTGATCGAGATGATGGCCGCCAGCGGCGTCGATGGCTTCGAGATCGGCATTCCCTTCAGCGATCCGCTGGCCGACGGGCCGGTGATTCAGGCCGCATCACAGATCGCACTGGACAACGGCATGACCGTCAGGAAGGCGCTGGAAGGTGTGCGCGAACTGCGGTCACGCGGCGTGCATCAGCCGATGCTGATGTTCAGCTACGCCAATCCACTGGTTGCTTATGGGCCAGAGCGTTTTGTACTGGATGCCAAAGCTGCCGGTGCGGATGGTCTGATCATTCCGGATCTTCCGCCGGAAGAAGCACGCCTGTTTGCTGATTTCTGTCAGCGTGAGGGGCTGGCGCTGGTACTGCTGCTGGCGCCCACCAGCAACGAGGGCCGTATTCGGCTTGTTGGGGAACATGCGACCGGCTTTATCTATATCGTGTCAGTGGTCGGGATCACCGGCGCACGGACGGAATTACCCGCCGACCTGATCGACTTCATTCGCGGTGTGCGCGAAAAGGTCAGCCAGCCGCTGGTGCTTGGATTCGGGATCAGCAGGCCGGAACACGTCCGGCAGATCAGCGAATCGGTCAACGGCTTCATCGTCGGCAGTGCGCTCGTCCGCGCTGCGGGGCAGAGGGCAGAAGCGGTCAAAACGCTGACCGTCACCCTGCGCCATGCACTGGATGCGTGAGCCGATAACCATGATCTGACACATCCACTTTGGGCAGTTTGATCAATCAGGGGGTGCCGCGCTGATTTCAGAGCCAGTACCCCGCTTGTGCAGCTTGTACGGACTTGGGGATTCCGCCGTGTGGTCTGTTGACGAACCGTCCGAAACGCGATAATCTCCGAGATGATCAGACAAACGCGACAAATCACAGAAGTTTGAGAACCAGCAGAACCGTGAACAATACCATTAACGCCTACTCCTACTATTATTTTAAGGACGACATAGAAAAGGGTCGGGCGTTGCATGCTGGAATGCTAACGGTTCACTGAGTGTTGTCACAGGAACCAAAGGCGCAGGGCGAAAACGCTCTGCGCCTTTTTTGTTGTCTGTTCACAGTTCAATATACAGATCATGCAGACGTAAGGAGCAGTGAGAGCAATGGATATTCGATGGATAGGCAGTGGAGCGGGCAAAGGATAAATCAATGCAAACACCGGTGACAAGGCAGATGATGTGCCGGGGCGTGCGCGGCGCAACGACTGCTGCCGAGAATTCCCATGAGGCGATTGTCAGCGCGACACGTGAACTGCTGCAAACGCTGATCGACCGCAATGGGATCACAGAAGATGAGGTTGCCAGCGTGCTCTTCACGACCTCACCCGATCTGACCGCGGCCTATCCTGCACAGGCCGCACGTCAGGTGGGATGGTGGCAGGCCCCGCTGCTGGGGATGCAGGAGATCGCGATCCCGGACGGGCTGGATCATGCGATTCGCATCCTGATCCACTGGAACACCACCAAAGCGCCGGACGAGCTGGTGCATGTCTATATGCGTGGGGCAGAACGCCTGCGCCCTGATCTGTATCCGAAAAACAAACTTGTGATTGACGAAGCCACTACAGAGGATGAGAGAGAACAATGATTGTCATTATGAATGTCGGGGCAAATGCTGAACAGATCGGTGAAGTGATCGCACGTATTGAGGCCGATGGCTACCGCGCACATCTCTCTGAAGGAGAGGAACGCACGATTGTCGGCGTGGTCGGCCACAGCCCGACGCCGTTGAGACAGGAGAATTACGAGACGATGGATGGTGTGACACAGGTCCTGCGCGTCAGTGCGCCCTACAAACTCGCCAGCCGCACCTTCCACCCGAAGGATACCCAGGTCCCGCTCAACGGCGCAAAACTTGGCGGTGACAAGGTGCTGGTGATCGCCGGCCCCTGCTCGGTCGAGAGCCGCGAACAGATCATCGAGACGGCCTGCATGGTGAAAGAAGCCGGTGCGACCGCGCTCCGTGGTGGGGCTTTCAAACCGCGTACCTCTCCGTACAGCTTCCAGGGGCATGGTGAGCAGGGCCTGAAGTGGCTGGCTGAAGCGCGTGAAATCACCGGCCTGCCGATTGTCACCGAAGTGATGGACCCGGCGCTGGTCCCACTGGTCTGCGAATACGCCGATGTGCTTCAGATCGGCGCCCGCAATATGCAGAACTTCACGCTGCTGAATGCCGCCGGAGAGAGCCAGCACACCGTCCTGATCAAGCGCGGCATGAGCTGCACCATTGAAGATCTGCTGATGGCGGCGGAATACGTGCTGTCGCATGGCAACCCGAACGTCATCCTGTGCGAACGCGGCATCCGCACCTTCGAGACCTACACCCGCAACACCTTCGACCTGAACGCCATTCCCTCACTCAAGCATCTGACACATCTCCCCGTGATTGCCGACCCCAGCCATGCAGTGGGCAAGGCAGAATACGTTGACGCGGTCGCGAAGTCAGCAGTCGCCGCCGGTGCGGATGGCCTGATTGTCGAAGTTCACATGAACCCGGCCAAGGCAATGTCCGACGGACGCCAGAGCTTGACACCGCAGGCGTTTGAACAGATGATGCGCAATATTCGCCGCGTTGCAGAGGCTGTGGATCGTACAGCCTGATCTGCCCAACCTGATTTTCGGGAGCATCAATGTCCACAGGGACCAGCATGTCTGGTGGCTTTCAAACGCAGCGTCTGGCAGTGGTTGGGCTGGGGCTGATGGGCGGCTCAATCGCGCTGGCGCTGCGTCACTTTGCGGAATATATCATCGGTGTGGATCAGAATGCCGAGACACGCCAGTATGCCCTTGACCATCAGATCGTCGATGATGCGACGGCTGATCTTAAGGAAGGCGTGTCTCAGGCCGATGTCGTCATCCTGTGTGCGCCGGTACGTGTTGTGCTGGAGATCCTGCAAAAGCGCATCGGTAGCTATCTGCGTTCCAATACCCTGCTGATCGACATCGGCAGCACGAAAAAAGACATCTGTGACGCGATGGGGCAGCTTCCGATCGGCATTCATGCCATCGGCGGCCATCCCATGACCGGCAAGGAGCGCAGCGGCATCGCTGCCAGCGATCCGGCGCTGTATCAGGATCGGCCCTTTGTCCTGTGCAGCACCCGCCGCACCACACCTGCCACCCGTCTGCGGGCGCTGGCACTGGTGCAGGCCCTGAACGCCGTCCCGATTGAAATGGACGCCACCCGTCATGATCGCGTGGTCGCGGCCATCAGTCATCTGCCGTATTTGCTAAGTGCCGCTTTAGTTGCTACAGTCGCAGCAGAAGCGGAGAATGATCCTGCGGTCTGGCAGCTTGCCGCCGGGGGCTTTCGCGATACATCACGCCTTGCCGGTAGTGACATCACCATGATGGGCGACATCCTCAGCACCAACACGCAGGCCGTTGCAACCCTGCTGGCGCTCTTTCGTGTACAAATGGGATTACTTGAAACAAAACTGATCGCACATGATTATGAACATCTGCTGCAATCACTTGAACCGCTGCGTGCTGCGCGCCTGACATGGTCCGAGCAGCACGAGAAGCAGCCTGAAAGGAAAAATGCTGAAATGACATCCGCACCTGATCTCGCGTTAGTCATCTCATCCGGGCAACCGCTGGTTGGCAGCACATCGGTTCCGGGGGATAAATCCATCTCACACCGGGCGATTCTCTTCGGGATGCTGGCCGAAGGGCGGACGGAAGTCCGTGGCTGGCTGGCCGCAGGGGATACCGAAGCCTCTCTCAATGCCGCCCGGACACTGGGCGCACAGATCGACCGGCACGACACCAATACCCTGACCATTCACGGCGGGACGCTCAAAGCGCCTGCTGACCCGGTGAATCTGGTCAACGCCGGTACGGGTATCCGTCTGCTGGCCGGCATTATGGCCGGCCAGTCGTTCCCGTCGGTGTTGGATGGCAGCGAACAGCTCCGCCGCCGCCCGATGAAGCGCATCATCACACCGCTGACCGCGATGGGCGCACGGATCGACGCGGTTGATGGCCGTGCCCCGCTGACGATCACACCCGCGCCGCTGAAGGGCATCACCTATGAGATGCCGATGGCAAGCGCACAGGTTAAAAGCGCCGTGCTGCTGGCCGGCCTGTATGCCGATCGTGAGACGACGGTCATCCAGCCAGGGCCAGCCCGTGACCATACCGAGCGCATGTTAGCCGCGATGGGCGTCGATCTGACGACCGACGGCACACACGTCACCCTGCTGCCGGGTGAGACGCTGCATCCGCTGGACATCACCGTCCCAGGCGATTTCTCGTCCGCCGCTTTCCTGCTGGTCGCGGCCAGCATCGTCCCCGGCAGTGACATCACCCTGACCGGAATCAATCTCAACGATACGCGCACCGGCCTGCTTGATGTGCTGCTGGAAATGGGTGCGGACATCACGATCTTCAATGAAAGCGTCGAAGGTGGCGAACCAGTGGGCGATCTGCGGGTGCGCTACCGTGAACTGAAGGGCGTCCACATCGGTGGTGATACCGTCGTCCGCATGATCGACGAATTCCCGATCCTGATGGTGGCGGCCCTCTGTGCGCAGGGTGAGACCGTCGTGCGTGATGCGCAGGAACTGCGCGTCAAGGAGACCGACCGGATCGCGGTTATGGCCGCTGAACTGCGTAAATTCGGCGCCGAAGTGATCGAGCTTGAAGACGGCTTCCGCATCACCGGCACGCATCAGTTGACCGGCGCAGTGGTCGATGGTCACGATGATCACCGGATCGCCATGAGCATGTCAGTCATGGCAATGGTCGCGGAAGGTGAAACGACCGTGCTGGATGCCCGCTGCGCCGGTGACTCGTTCCCCGGCTTTGCAGAGACTCTGCAAAAGCTCGGCGCGGCAGTGGACCAGCAGACCAGTACGCCGCTGACGAGTTGAAGATCAGCTTTTCGCCCTGTAAGCAGACAGAAGCAGAACGCGATGACAAATCGAGTCGGAATCATTGGCTGGCCGCTGGAACACACCCTAAGCCCTGCCATGCACAACGCCGCTTTTCAGGCCCTGGGGCTGGACTGGTTCTATGACGCCATGCCCATCCCGCCGGACATCGTCCGCCTGGGTTTGCGCGAACCGATGCAGCACGGCTATATCGGTATCAATGTCACGATCCCGCATAAACGCGCAGTGATGCCCTACGTCCGGGCGGATGAGACCGCACGGGCGATCGGTGCTGTCAATACCATCGACTTCCGTAACAACAGCGGCACCAATACCGATGTCGCCGGTTTTATCGATGACCTGAAGGCCAACAATATCCCGCTGGCGGGGCGGCGTGTCGTCGTGCTGGGGGCGGGTGGGGCGGCCCGCGCTGCGGTCTACGGACTGGCGAAAGAAGGCGCCGCGATCAGTGTCGTCAACCGCACGCTGGAAAATGCCAATACCATGCTGGCCGATCTGTCGCTGGTGATGCCCGGAATGGCCGCCATCACACGGACGCTGGACGAAGTCGCTGAAGACCCGGTTGATCTGATCGTCAACACGACGTCAGTCGGGATGTATCCGGATGATAACGACTCCCCGTGGATTGACGGCATTCCTTTTCCCCGTGGCGTGACGGTGTACGATATGATCTATCGTCCGGCTCGTACAAAGTTAATGGAGCAGGCCGAATCTTACGGCGGGCAGGCCTTTAACGGCGTCGGGATGCTGGTGCGGCAGGGGGCGTTGTCCTTCGAAAAATGGACAGGTGTCAGCCCGCCTGTAGAAGTCATGTTTCAGGCCGTTTATGCCGCGCTGGAAGGCTGATCGATCACATCACGTATTCGGGAAAAGGTTTCAGAGGATGGACAATGGATGATCTGATTACGGAAATGGTCGAGTTTGAGGGGAGCGAATCGCCGCTGCCGGGTTATCTGGCGCAGCCGGATGACGCACTGACATATCCGGGCATCGTCGTCATTCAGGAATGGTGGGGGATGAACGATCATATTAAGGATGTCGTCAACCGCTTCGCCCGTGAAGGCTTTGTGGCGCTTGCGCCGGATCTCTATCGCGGCGTTGTCGCAGCCGAACCGGATGATGCCCGCCGTCTGGCAATGGAGATGAAACGCGCCGATGCCGTCGGCGATGTGCGGGGCGCGGTCAGTTATCTGATTTCGCTGTCGCAGGTCCAGCCCAGGAAAATCGGTGTGATCGGCTTCTGCATGGGCGGCGTGATCGCTTCACTGGTCAGCATCGAAGGCGAAAATCTGGGTGCAGTCGCTGTTTTCTACGGTGCGCCGCAGTATACCGCCGAAAATGTCCAGAACGTCAGCGCACCGGTATTAGGCATCTACGGCGAAGCCGATCAGAGTATTCCGCTCGATAGTGTGCGCACCGCCGAAGACCTGCTGAAATCCGCCGGGAAGACCGCCGAATTCCATATCTATCCCAATGCCCCGCACGCCTTTTTCAATGACACACGTCCCCACATCTATGATGCTGACGCGGCTGCGGATGCATGGGAACGTGCCGTCGCCTGGTTCAGAAAGCATCTGGTGTAACTTTATGATTCGATTTTTAACCGCTGGCGAAAGCCACGGCCCACAGTTAACCGCCATTCTGGATGGGATGCCCGCCGGACTGCCGCTGCTTGCAGAAGACATCAACCGCGAGCTGCTGCGCCGTCAGCAGGGATACGGCTCCGGCGGTCGGATGCACATCGAGCGCGATACCGTCCAGATCACCGCTGGCGTCATCAATGGCCGGACCACCGGTGCGCCCATCGGCCTGACGGTCGAGAACCGCGATTATAAAAACTGGATGGAGAAAGACATCGCGCCGCTGACGACGCCACGTCCCGGCCATGCAGACCTGACCGGGGCGATCAAGTACGGCTATCGTGAGCTGCGTCTGGCGCTGGAACGTGCCAGCGCCCGTGAGACCACGATGCGCGTGGCAGCCGGGGCCATCTGCCGGAATTTTCTTGCTGAATTCGGCATCCAGATTGGCGGCTATGTCACCCGTATCGGGGATGTATCGGCGGATCTTAGCCCGGATATTGAGGATGCCGCCTATCTTCAGCGCATCGAACTGGCCGAGCAGAGTGACGTCCGCTGTCCGGACGCTGCCGCCGCCGAACGGATGCACGCCGCCATTCATCAGGTCAAGGTCGATAAGGACACGCTCGGCGGCATCTTCGAAGTCGTCGCGCTCAATGTCCCGCCCGGGCTTGGATCACATGTGCAGTATGACCGCAAGCTCGATGCACGCATCGTCGGCGCGATGGTCAGCATTCATGCCATGAAAGGCGCGGAGATCGGCCCCGGTTTCGAAAATGCCGGTAAGCGTGGCACACATGTCCATGACGAGATCCATCTCGGCGACGACGGTACGCTGATCCGCCGCACGAATCGCGCTGGTGGGCTGGAAGGCGGCATCACGACCGGTCAGCCGATTGTCGTGCGCGTCGCCATGAAGCCGATTGCAACCGTGCTTCAGGCGCTGGGATCAGTCAATCTCGCGACGGGGGAGCCAGAAGCGACGACTTACGAGCGCAGTGACTTCTGTGCGCTGCCGCGTGCCGTCCCGATTGGCGAAGCGATGCTTGCGATTGTGCTGGCCGATGCCCTGATTGAAAAGCTCGGCGGTGACAGCATCGACGAGATGCGCCCGCGTTTTCAGGCACTGCGCACGGCCCGGCTGGATGACCTGCCAATGGATAATCTCGAATGGCGTTTCAATTATGGCCTTTAGTCACAGGCTTTAACCGGACGTCGATGAATACCCAGCAGACTTCAGATTCGCATCAACCAGACAGGCGTGATCAGGCACGGTTCAACATCGTCCTGACCGGCTTTATGGCCGTGGGTAAAACGACCATAGGACGCCGTATGGCCCGCCGGATGCGCCGCCCGTTTTATGATTCCGACGCCGAGATCGTTCGCCGTACAGGTCTTGCGGTCTCTGAAATTTTCACGCAGTGGGGTGAACCGCGCTTCCGTCAGTTTGAGTCGACCATGTGCCGGTGGCTGGCGGCGCGTCATGCCAGTGTGATCTCAACCGGCGGCGGGATGATCGTCAATCCGCTCAATCTGGAAGCGCTGTCCCGCACCGGCATTGTGATCTGTCTCAATGCATCGCCGGAGATCCTGCGTGCGCGTATCGAGCGTAATAAGGCGCGTCCGCTGGCCGGAGACTGGAGACAACTGTACGAGCAGCGCCGCGAGATCTATGCTGCTGTCCCTTATCAGATCAGCACCGACGGCAAGTCGCCGGACGGTGTCGCACTGGAAATCATCAGGCTATGGCAGTCCTTACAGTAAATGCGCCGGGTGGGGCGTATTCCATTCATATCGAGTCCGGCGGCCTGAAATCGCTGGGTGACCGGATCGCTTCCAGCGGAAATCAAAGCGGACAGCACGTGGTCGTCACCAATCCGACCCTGCACGCGCTGTATGCCGAGAGGCTTCAGGCGGTGCTGGCGGATACATCCATCGTGCTGATGCCAGATGGCGAACGCTATAAAACCCTTGCCACAGTTGAAGCGCTTTACGGGGATTTCATCACCGCCGGTCTGGATCGCTCCGGGGCGGTGATCGCGTTTGGTGGCGGCGTCGTCGGTGATGCTGCCGGATTCGCGGCGGCCAGTTATATGCGCGGCGTGGACTTTGTGCAGATCCCGACATCGCTGCTGGCGATGGTCGATAGCAGCGTCGGCGGCAAGGTCGGCGTCGATCTGCCGCAGGGGAAAAATCTCGTCGGGGCGTTCAAGCAGCCGTCACTGGTGCTGATTGACCCTGATCTGCTGAAGACCCTGCCTGCCCGTGAATGGCGCTGCGGCATGGCGGAAGTCATCAAGCACGGTCTGCTGGCAGATCCCGTGCTGCTGGACCCGGCACTGTATACCCCTGAACGCGCCGCCGAACTGGTCGAACGCGCCGTGCAGGTCAAGATCGCGGTCGTCGAGCGTGATCCCTACGAAAAAGGCGAACGCGCACATCTCAATCTCGGTCACACCTTCGGCCACGCCATCGAACAGGTGACGCAGTACGCATGGCCGCATGGTGAGGCTGTCGCTGTCGGGCTGGTCGCCGCGCTCCGGCTGTCATATACCCTGAATCATTGTGATGCCGCGCTGGTCGATCAGGTTGAGACGCTTCTGGCCGAAGTCGGGCTTCCGACCCGCGCCCCCGGCCTTGATGCCGAAGCCCTCTACGCCGCCATGAGTACCGATAAGAAGTGGATCAGCGGGCAGGCGCGTTTCATCCTGCTGCGCGGGATTGGACAGCCGTTCATCGCCCGTGATGTGCCGCAATCCGCTGTGACTGATGTCCTGCAATCACTGATATGAGGATGACGACTCTTGAATACTGCCCCTGACTCCGGCATCACCAGCGGCCCCGCCGTCAGCGGGATTCTGCTGCTGCACGGGCCGAATCTCAATCTGCTTGGCACCCGCGAAACCGATATTTACGGCGCAGTCACGCTCGACGAGATCAACACCCGCGCACAGGCTCACGCCCAGCAGCACGGATTCACCGTCAATGCCCATCAGTCCAATCATGAAGGCGTGCTGATCGATCATCTCCACGCCGCACGCGGAAAGATGATCGGCGTTGTTATCAATGCCGGGGCTTATACCCATACATCGCTTGCACTCCGTGATGCGATCTCCGCCGTGCAGCTTCCGGTGATCGAAGTGCATCTGTCGAATATCCACGCCCGCGAGCATTTTCGGCATACCTCACTGATCGCCCCGGTCTGCGTCGGCCAGATCTGCGGCTTCGGCTGGCGCAGCTATCTGCTCGGCCTTGATGCGCTGCTCGGCCATCTGAATCTGCTTTGAGTGGGATGCGACGTAATCCGTTAGCCAGCCTCAACAAGAGTCATAGTGATATTTCTGGTGAACTCCTCTGTAGCCGGCAGGGTGCAAACTCCGCTATACTGAAACCATAAAATGATCGAATCGCACCAACAGCGGACGGGCCAGAGAGAAGTGCAGCCTGTGTCGTGCCCTGTATAGCGGCGGGAAGAATCCCGCCCCTGCACAGCGCGAATGTTGGGGCTGGACAAGTCCGGCCCATCGCTCACAACCCTTAGAGCGTATCTGAATATTCAGAAAACGGCTTTGGATCTTATGGAAACGGCGGACAACGACATGCAAGCATGTTTAGGCGTTGTCCCTACAAGGTGCATAAATG
>CAYNDH010000028.1:0-33791 GCA_964395665.1 uncultured Anaerolineaceae bacterium | reverse complement strand
GGTTGCCAATCGTCAGGCTTTTATCACTGTCGTCGGGCAGGCGGCGGTCGGTGCGGCGCAGAATGGCCTTCACACGGGCTACCAGTTCGCGTGGGTTGAAGGGCTTGGTCAGATAATCGTCCGCGCCCAGTTCCAGCCCGACGATCTTGTCGATGTCGTCGCTGCGTGCCGTGAGCATCAGGATCGGGACATCAGAACTGGCACGCACCCGTCGGCAGAGTTCCCAGCCGTCGATGCCGGGGATCATCAGGTCAAGGATGATCAGGTTTGGCTCGTGCTGCATGATCTGCTGATAGGCGGTATTGCCATCCTGTGCGCTGGTGACATGATAGCCTTCCTGCTCCAGATACATCTGCGCCAGTTGGATAATGCGTTCTTCGTCATCGACGATCATGATGGTATCGGCCATGGGTCAGCTTTCCTGCTCGGTCACCCATGCGGTCAGGCGGTCTGCCAGTGCCTGATTTCCGGCTGGGTTGAGATGCATATCATCGGCGTAATAAAGGGCGATATCCTGCTGGGCCAAGGCCTGAAAATCCGGCAGCAGATCCAGACAGGACAGCGTCAGTTCATCGCACAGAGTGAGCATGGCGAGTCGGGCGCTGCGGTGTTTATCCAGTTCCGCTTTGCCCATGAGCGGCTCGGTCAGGGGGTCGTAGACTTCTTCGCGGGTGGGGATGATGACGACTACGAGCTGCCCATCCCAACCGGCGATGAGATCCTGCGCTTCCTGAAAGGCTTCACGCGAACGTTCGAGGCCATACTGATTGGCAGGGCGCGACATATCGAGCGCAGTGCGTTCGTACAGTTTGCCGAACTGCATGACCTGACCGTCGGCATAGGGGATGCTGTACTGCGGCTGGAATGCCCCCTGATCTGGTGCGCCGTTCCATTGGCCGGTCAGGGCGGTTTCCATCACGGCAAAGGCGACGGAGTTCTGGCTTAGCCAGCTTACGATGTCGTTCGCATCGGATGTCGTGGTCTGGATGTCGGTTTCGTCCTCAATCGGTTCGATGTCGCCCCGGAAGACGTGCAGCCCGTAATCATCGTTGAAGTCGTTGCCGAAGAACTGCCAGATCACCAGCGGCGGCTCGAGAGGTGCGCCGAAATCACGCAGCATACGGGCATGGCTTTCACTGCCGGTGACCGGTTGACTTAAGTTGACGACGCCGAAGTTATTCGACTGCGCGAAGAGGTTCACCCAGCAGTCTTCAAGCTCGGTGAAACAGAAGCCGAAAGAATCACCGACCACGACGGCATCGACGCCATAAGTCACCGGCGGATTGCGAAAACCGATCCCTTCATCGGCGGGCAGGCCGTCATCCCAGAGTTTGCTGGTTGTCAGGCGGAAACTGACGGTCGCCGTGCCGTACTGAAGGGCATTCTGAATATTGGGGCGAAGCGCGTAATAGTGATCGCGATTCTGCTGCCATGCGGGGGTCCAGTCTTCAGCATAGGGCTGGCCGGTGATGATCGTGCGGGCGGTGACGCCTAATTGCCCCGGCAGCGATGAACCGGCAAGCCGCAGGCCGCCTTCAAGCAGCACAATGGTGAAGATCACCCAGAATAAACCAAGCCAAAGCCATTTTAGTCTTCGCATCGTGGATCAATTCTGTTGGGAATATCGGCTGTGCAGTGTCACAATATAAGTGACTAAAAATTGGACACCGTCAGGTTGTTATTGGTGCCAAAGAAATAGTATTCCAGAATGGTCCTGACAATCGGGGCCGCCACTGCTGAACCTTCACCGGCGTTCTCGACCATCACCATGATGGCGATTTCAGGGTTATCTCTGGGAGCATAAGCGGTGAACCATGCATGGGTGGTCGATCTCGGCAGGTCCTGCGCAGTACCCGTCTTGCCGCAGATGCCGATGGCCTGTAAGGGCGAGTCGTAGAAGATGAATTCGGCGGTTCCATAAGCCTGTGTAGTCACGTTGCACATACCTTCAATGACGACATCGATCACATCAGGCCGGACGCCGAGATTGTCGTGGACTTCCGGCTCAAGCTGTGAGACGGTTTCATTCAGGAGGCCGGTCTTGAGGACAAGCTGCGGACGCATCATATCTCCCTGATTGGCGACACCAGCGACCACTTGCAGCATTTGCAGCGGCGTAACTTCGACCTCACCCTGACCAATCGCCATCACCGTCGCATCGGCGAAAGTCCAGTTTCCGGTTTTCAGGCGCAGCGTATCCGGGTCGCCAATATAGCCGCGATCTTCTTCCACATCCGTCAGGCCGGTGGGCTGGCCCAGGCCGAACTGCCGCAGATAGGTCGGCAGCAGGAAGGGATCAACCGCGTTCATCTGATAACCGACTTCATAATAGAAGGGATTGCAGCTCACGGTGACGGCGCTGGATGGTGTGACTGTGCCATGACCACCAGGCAGCCAGTCCGTTTTAACGATGCCGTCCCGTTCCCAGAGGCCGCCGCAGACGAAACGCTGGTTGCGGTCATAGACGTTGCTGTCGAGTACGGCCAGCGTCGTAGCGATTTTCATCACCGAGCCGCTGGGATAGCGCCCCTGTGTGACGCGGTTCAGCAGCGGGTTGCGTGCATCCTGCTGGATATCCTGCACCTGTTCACGGGCGTCATTGAATCCCATGGTCGGGAAGGGGGCGAACGCGTTGATGTCGTAGGTTGGATAGCTGACCATCGCCAGCACTTCGCCGGTTTTGATGTTCAGAATGATTGCTGAAGCACCTTTGGAGACCTTTTCAAGATCAGGGTTATTGGTGTAGACGCGGGCCAGTTCATCCTGCATGAACTGCTGCAGATCACTGTCAATGGTGAGCCAGACGCTGTTGGCGACTTCCATTGGGCGTTCGGCCAGCACGCGGACGGTCTGACCGGAACCGGTGACCAGAGAGAGTCGGGTCGCTGGCTGGCCGCGCAGCGTGACATCCTGACTGCGCTCGATACCACTGCGGCCTAAGATCATATCCTGCGGAAAGCCAAGCTGGACGGCCTGCGGGATTTCGGCCTCATTGAGATAACCGACGGTCCCGATCACATGCGGCATGAGTGTACCGTTGAGATAGCGCCGTTCACGACGCGGCTCGAAGGTGGCATTGCAGGTGTTTTCAAGCTGTTCGTGCCACCGGGTATAGCCTCGGCTGTCCAGCACACCGATATCCACCAGCCAGTCATTAGCGGACTCGGCGAGAATGCCCTGAATGACTTCAGGACGACTGGACTCGATCGCCTGCTGTAACAGTGAGAGACATGACGCGAAATCGGGCATGTCGCGCTTGATCACGCGGACACGGGCGACGGTATTTTCCATATCGGCGAGCACTCTGTCCTTGCGGTCATAGATGTTGCCGCGCATGACCGGCGTCGTGCTGCGCCGAAGGCCGGCCCCACGTCCCATTTCCCTGAAGATCGTCTCGCGTGACCACGCGACTTTCCACTGCTGCATGGCATGATCGTAGACAATCAGCAGTTCGCGTCCGCTGTCGGTAAAGCTGCCGAAAAGCTCGGTCTCGAAGGTCGTATCGTAATTAAACAGGATCAGGTCAGGATTGGTTGAATCACGGGCGGAGCTGTTGGCCTGTGTGCGGATCGATGTCAGCGACATCGTCTGTTCTGTATTGGTGTAGGCGGTGAGAAAGGTATCGTAGGGCAGTGCCTCACGGGTGGTGGTGCTGAGTTGATCGTACATCAACGGATAATTATGAGCTTCCCACGCGCTGAGGAATTCAAAGGCGACACGGTCCGCATCCTGAAGGTTATACATTGGCGGCGTGCTGGTTGGCAGCAGGGTAGGCATGGGCTGCTGCCCCTGGGCCTGTGCAACCGGCGACGGCCCGGCATCACATCCAGCGATAATGCAGGTAATCAGGATCAGAACACAGATGGCAAGCCCACGACGATACACGACAGTCACTCCTCCTGCTGACACTTTCAGTATAGGGGCTGTGTGATTAAACGGCCAGAGAGATCGGCCTCATTTAACGGATTTCAGACGCAGGCAGGCGAAAGATTTACCGAAATTTTACATGTGGCGGGGGCAGATTTATGCGATCAGACAGCGGCTGTCGAAAGTGGTTAATAAATGCTGAAAAATGACTGGCTTGAAAATGAGTACCGCATGAGTTTTTCACACCGATTTGCTTGTTTCCCGCAAGACTTTACCTTGACACGTTATGAACCCCCTGATAATATGGCACCTCACAAGAACGGCACACAACCCTCTTAGGAAGGCAATGGAGTGCTGAACTGAGTGTATATGGCGATAGCGCACCGTCCTGGTACAGTGTGGCTCGTCATGGTGGTTGCAATTGATAGGCGTTCTTGATGTATCAGTACGCCTTTTTGCATGCCTGAGACAAGACCTTTGTAGTGAAAGTTTGGAGAGGTTTATGCCAACAATAAATCAGTTGGTGCGCAAAGGGCGGCAAGCCAAGAAGTCTAAGACTAAGGCTCCGGCGCTTCAGTATACGCTCAATGCCTATTCCCAGAAGCGCACACGTCGTCGTAAGGGTGCGCCGCAGAAGCGTGGTGTCTGCACCCAGGTGAAGACAATGACTCCCAAGAAGCCAAATTCCGCGCTGCGGAAGGTGGCCCGCGTTCGTCTTTCGAACGGGATCGAAGTTTCGGCTTACATCCCGGGTGAAGGGCATTCGCTTCAGGAGCACAGTGTGGTGCTGGTACGCGGTGGTCGTGTAAAGGACCTGCCGGGTGTTCGTTATCACATCGTGCGTGGCACACTGGATACTGACGGTGTGAAGAAGCGCGCTCAGGGGCGCAGCAAGTATGGTGCCAAGCGGCCAAAGCCTGGACAGGCAGCGGCTACAGGCAATAAGCGGTAAACGGGGATTATCGAAGCATGTCGAGAAGAAGCAGCCCACCTAAGCGCCCGGTGATGCCGGACAAGAAGTACGGTAACGCGAATGTTCAGATGTTCGTCAACCGTATGATGTATGGCGGCAAGAAAAGTACAGCACAGGGCATTATCTACGAAGCATTTGACATTATTGAAGAGCGGGCCAATCGTAACCCGGTTGAGATCTTTGAACTGGCGCTGCGTAACGTGACGCCAACCGTCGAAGTCAAGCCGCGCCGTGTCGGTGGTTCGACCTATCAGGTCCCGATTGAAGTCCCGCTTGACCGCGCTACTTCACTGGCGATGCGCTGGCTCCTGCAGTACTCGCGGGCACGCGGTGGACGCGGGATGGCAGCCAAGCTGGCAGCAGAACTCATGGATGCCGCAAACAATCAGGGTAATGCTGTCAAGCGTAAAGACGATACTCATCGCATGGCGGAAGCAAACCGCGCCTTTGCGCACTTCCGTTAAGCCCTTCGACCTAAAACGGGTCTGGCTGACCTCTCAGGGTCTTCAGGCCGAGAGGTCACTACACTAGCCACGTTAGCACGATAGGCATTGTAAACAACAAGTATGGCTAAAAAATCAGAAGCCCAATTCAATCTAAACAAGGTCCGGAATATCGGCATCATCGCACATATCGATGCCGGTAAGACGACCACAACTGAGCGTGTGCTGTTCTACACCGGTATGGTGCATCGCCTTGGTGAAGTTCACGAAGGCGCCGCAACAACCGACTACATGGAGCAGGAACGTGAGCGCGGTATCACGATCACCTCTTCAGCGGTGACTGCTGCCTGGAGAGATCACCAGATTAACGTGATCGATACGCCAGGTCACGTGGACTTCACCGTAGAAGTGCAGCGCAGCCTGCGTGTTCTCGACGGTGGCGTCGTCGTTTTCGACGGCGTGGCCGGTGTAGAGCCTCAGTCTGAGACGGTCTGGCGTCAGGCGGACCAGTACAACGTGCCGCGTATCTGCTTCGTCAACAAGATGGACCGTACCGGCGCCGATTTCGAGCGCTGCGTCCGCATGATTGTCGAGCGCGTGAACGGTAATCCTATTCCGATCCAGATTCCTTACGGTCAGGGGGATGATTTCAAAGGGATCATCGACCTGTTCACGCTGGAACTGGTGACATTCTCCGGTGACCATGGCACGATCATTGAACGCCATCCTGTCCCGGAAAGCCATCGCGAAATGGCTGAGACCATGCGCACCGAGATGATCGAAAAGATCGTCGAGAGCGATGAATTCCTGACGGAAAAATACCTGATGGAAGAAGCGATCAGCGATGATGAGCTGCTCTCTGCTCTGCGTGCCGCTACCCTCGCCGGTCGCGTGCAGGCGGTGCTGTGCGGTTCTTCGCTCAAGAACAAGGGCGTTCAGCTTATGCTGGACCGCGTGATCGACCTGCTGCCTTCGCCGCTGGATATCCCGCCGGTGACTGGCAAGAATCCGCGCACCGATGAAGATCTCGTGCGCCGTGCCGATGATGAAGAACCGCTGGCAGCGCTGATCTTCAAGATCAACACTGACCCGTATGTCGGTCGTCTGGCCTTTGTCCGTGTTTATTCCGGCGTGCTGCGGACGGGTACCACCGTCCAGAACAGCACCAAGGGGACACGCGAGCGCATTGGCCGTATCGTCCGCATGTTTGCCGATCGTCGTGAGGATATTGAAGAAGTTCACGCCGGCGATATTGCGGCGATCCTTGCGCTGAAGGACACCTTCACCGGTGATACCCTCTGCGCGCCGGATAATCCCGTCGTGCTGGAAACCATCAAGTTCCCGGACCCTGTGATTGAAGTGGCGATTGAGCCGAATTCGAAGGCAGATCAGGACAAGATGGGTATTGCACTGCGCCGCCTGGCCGAAGAAGACCCGACCTTCAAGGTTGAAGTCGATGAGGCCCAGACCAAGCTGCGCGGTATGGGTGAACTTCATCTCGAAGTGCTGGTTGACCGTCTGATGCGCGAATTCGGCGTTCAGGCGACAGTAGGGCGCCCGCGTGTGGCCTATCGCGAGTCGATTACCCGTTCAAGCCGCGTCGATATGATCTTCAAGCGTCAGTCCGGTGGTTCTGGTCAGTATGCCCGCGTCGTCATGGAATTTGACCCCATGACCGATGAAGAGCGCACAGAGACCAAGGAAGATCTGCTCTTCGTCGATGAGATCAAGGGCGGTGCTATCCCACGTGAATTCATCCGTCCGACCGAGAACGGTGTCCGTGATGCCACTTTGGGTGGTGTGCTGGCTGGTTATCCGGTGGTAGGTGTTAAGGCCCGTCTGGTAGATGGTTCGTACCATGATGTTGACTCCAGTGAAATGGCGTTCAAGATCGCTGGTTCGATGTGCCTGAAGGAAGGTGTCCAGAAGGCTGGCCCTGTGATCCTGGAACCGTCGATGAGAGTCGAAGTTGTGGTGCCGGATGACTACACGGGTTCCGTCGTTGGTGACCTTTCATCCCGTCGTGGCATCATCTCCGGTATGGAACCGCGTGGACAGGGTGAAACGACCATTCGTGCCAGTGTCCCGCTGGGTGAGATGTTCGGATATGCAACAAATATCCGTAATATGACTCAGGGACGCGGGGTTTTCACGATGGAATTTGAGAAGTATACTATCGCGCCCCAGTCTATTGCCGATGAGGTGATCAAAGGCGGGCGTTAGTAGAGTAATGCAGTAGTACCGCGTTACCCAGTAATTAACGTCATTCGTTCAATCAGGCTGATGCACAACTCAGTTAGTTAGAACAAAAGGATAGGAACTACAATGCCAAAGTTCGAACGCAGCAAACCGCATGTGAATATTGGTACGATTGGTCACGTCGACCATGGCAAGACCACGCTGACCGCTGCTATCACCCAGACACTGTCGATGAAGGGTGAAGCCCAGCGTATGAAGTACGATGAAATCGACAATGCTCCGGAAGAGAAGGCGCGCGGTATTACGATCAACATCCGTCACGTCGAGTACGAGACCGAAGCCCGCCACTATGCCCATGTCGACTGCCCGGGTCACCGTGACTACATCAAGAACATGATCACCGGTGCCGCCCAGATGGACGGTGCGATTCTGGTCGTGAGTGCACCCGATGGCCCGATGCCGCAGACCCGTGAACACGTGCTGCTGGCCCGTCAGGTCGAAGTGCCGGCCATGGTGGTCTTCCTGAACAAGGTGGACCAGATGGATGACCCGGAACTGCTGGAACTGGTTGAACTGGAAGTTCAGGAACTGCTCACCAGCTACGGCTTCTCTGCCGAAACCCCGATCGTCCGTGGTTCCGCGCTGGCCGTGACTGAGTCGACCAGCACCGACCTGAGTGCGCCGGAATTCCAGCCGATCCTCCAGCTCATGGAAGCGGTTGACGCATGGATCCCGACCCCGACCCGCGAAACCAGCAAGCCGTTCCTGATGCCGATTGAAGACGTGTTCACGATCTCTGGTCGTGGTACGGTCGTCACCGGTCGCGTTGAGCGTGGTGACCTGCTGAAGGGCCAGGAAATCGAAATCATCGGTCTGCGCGAAGCCCCGATGAAGACGATTGTGACCGGCATTGAAATGTTCCACAAGGAACTGGACTCTGCCCAGGCAGGTGACAACGCCGGTGTGCTGCTGCGCGGTACCAAGCGTGAAGAAGTTGAGCGTGGTATGGTTCTGGCGAAGCCGGGTTCCATCACCCCATACAAGCGCTTCATGAGCGAAGTCTACATTCTCCGCAAGGAAGAAGGTGGCCGCAGCAAGGCGTTCTTCACCGGTTACCGTCCGCAGTTCTACATCCGCACGATGGACGTGACGGGTACCGTGACCCTGCCGGAAGGCGTGGAAATGGTGATGCCGGGCGACAATGTGAACCTGGAAGTCGAACTGATCATCCCGGTCGCCCTTGAAAAGGGTTCCCGCTTCGCGATCCGCGAAGGCGGTCTGACCGTTGGTGCAGGCGTGATCACAGAAGTGCTTGCATAGCATATCGGTTAAGCGACCCCAACCTACGGGCTGGGGTCGCTTCCTGAAAGCGACAAACACCGGGGGTCGTGTGAAGCCGCTCCCGGTGTTTGTCTCACTCGACAAGTTCAGTCATGCAGTAGGGTGGATACACACCGCTCTCTTAGAGGACAATATGGCAGTAAAGAACAAAATACGCATCCGGCTGAAGGCCTATGATCACCGTGTTCTTGACCAGTCGGCGCAGCGTATTGTCGAAACAGCAGAACGCGCTGGTGCGCGTGTCGTTGGGCCAGTTCCGCTGCCCACACACATCGAGCGTTTCACCGTGCGTCGTTCGCCGTTTATCGACAAGGACTCGCAGGAACACTTTGAGATCAGAACGCACAAACGCCTGATTGACGTTCTTGATCCGGACAGCAAGACCATTGATAACCTGATGCGGCTGAATCTGCCCGCAGGTGTGGACATCGAAATCAAGATTTAAGGTCAGACATGCTCGTGAGCATGCGGGTGCAGGAGAGTAATCAACGGCCCGCCGCTGCGGGCGTACCCTGCCACTTACAGGTACGCTTAATACAGTTCGGGGGCGGGGACTTGAGTTCCCGGCGAGTGTGAACGTTACTGAAACCACACGCGCAGCATCCCGCTGGAGGCAAACAGGATAATGAAGGGCATCATCGGTAAGAAAATAGGTATGACCCAGGTTTTTGACGAACAGGGCAATGTAACCCCTGTAACCGTCATTCAGGCCGGGCCATGCTACGTTACACAGATCAGGCAGCAGGATCGTGACGGTTATGTCGCTGTCCAGCTCGGTTACGAAGAGACGAAACCCCATCGCCTGACACAGGGTCAGCTTGGTCATCTGCGCCGCCATAACCTGCCCGCGCTGAAGTATCTGCGCGAATTCCGCATTAAGACAGGTGACGCGGAGATTGAAGAAGGCCAGGAAATTAAGGTCGATGTCTTCGAAAAAGGTGAATTCGTCGACGTAGTAGGGACAACAAAAGGGCGCGGTTTCGCCGGTGGTATCAAGCGTCATGGCTTCAGGCGTCAGCCTAAGACTCATGGTCAGTCTGACCGTGAACGCGCACCCGGTTCGGTCGGTCAGCGTACTTACCCTGGTAAGACGTTCAAGGGGCAGCGCATGGCCGGTCATTATGGCAACGAACGGGTAACTATTCAGAATCTGGAAGTCATGGTGATCGATGCAGAACGCAATCTGATCGCTGTGAAGGGTTCTATCCCCGGCTCGAAAGACGGCCTCGTGATTGTGAAGCCGACCGTAAAGCATAAGCGCTAAGCGAATAAGGGGATTTAAGAGCCATGCAGGTTTCAGTGATGGATATCAACGGGAAGCAGGTCAGCAGTGTCGAACTGCCTTCCGATATTTTTGAAGCGAACGTCAACGTCGGGTTGATGCATCAGGCAGTGGTGATGCAGGCGGCGAATGCCCGTCTGGGGACCCACAGCACACTGACCCGCGCTGAAGTGAACCGCTCCAAGCAGAAGTGGTTCCGCCAGAAGGGTACAGGCCGCGCCCGTCACGGTGCGCGTACACCGAATATCTTTGTTGGCGGCGGTGTTTCGCACGGCCCCAGGCCGCGCAAGTACACCAAGAATATGCCAAAGCAGATGCGTCGTGCGGCAATCCGCAGCGCACTGAGCGCTCTGGTTCGTGATGGTCAGCTCGTGGTGGTAGACACGCTGGCGGCGAATTCCGGCAAGACCAGGGATGTTCGTCAGATGTTGAAGGGGCTGGTCGGAGACAACTCCGCACTCATCCTGTTGGGTGGGCCTAACGAAAATTTACAGCGTGGTCTCGGCAACCTGCCCGAAGCATACTATCTGCGTGCGAATTATCTGAACGTGCGCGACCTGCTCAAGTATGACAAGGTCATCATGCCGCTGGATGCACTGGACGTTATCCAGAGCATTTGGGGCAAGGAGGAATAACCGATGCCAGCGCTGCATATTTATGATGTGATCCTGCGCCCGGTCATTACCGAGAAGTCGAACGGGATGACCGAGGCCAGTAACCAGTATGTGTTTGAAGTCGCCGGTAACGCGAACAAGACACAGATTCGTGAAGCAGTCGAAGAGATCTTCGATGTCGAAGTGGTCAAGGTGAATACGATGGTTGTCCCTGCCAAGCGCGGGACCCGTGGACGCAAGACCTATATTCGCTCGAAGCAGTGGAAAAAAGCAATCGTGACGCTGCCAGACGGCGCTTCGATCAAGCTATTTGAGGTTTAAGGGTTAAGCTGATGCCTGTAAAAGTGTACAAGCCCACTTCCGCCGGTCGTCGCGGGATGACGGGCCACAGTTTTGAGGAAATCACGAAATCGAAGCCAGAGCGTTCGCTGACGGAACCGCTGCGTAGAACCGGTGGCCGTAACAACAAGGGACGCGTGACCGTGCGCCATCGTGGTGGTGGTCACAAGCGCCGTTATCGTCTGATTGACTTCAAGCGCAACAAATTTGATGCCCGCGCCGAAGTGATCGCGGTCGAATACGACCCGAATCGCAGCGCACGCATTGCTCTGGTACAGTATGAGGATGGCGAAAAGCGCTACATCATCGCCCCGCTCGGGCTGAAGGTTGGCGATACCATCGGTAATGGCGAACTGGCGACACTGCGTCCCGGTAACGCCATGCGGATCACCGATATCCCGGTCGGTACGCAGATTCACAACATCGAACTGCTGCCCGGTAAGGGTGGACAGCTCGCTCGCTCGGCAGGTGTCTCGGCACAGCTTCTGGCGAAAGAAGGCACCTATGCCCACATTCGTCTGCCAAGCGGTGAAGTTCGCCTGATTCATGAGAGCTGCATGGCGACTATCGGTCAGGTCGGGAATACCGACCACGCGAATATCAAGCTCGGTAAAGCGGGCCGTTCGCGCTGGCTGGGCTGGCGTCCTGCCGTCCGTGGTACCGCGATGGACCCCAACAGCCATCCGCATGGTGGTGGTGAAGGCCGTTCCGGTATTGGTATGAAGGGTCCCAAGACTCCGTGGGGCAAGCCCGCACTGGGTAAGAAGACCCGTGTGAACAAGCGCACGGCTAAATTTATCATCCGTCGCCGTGGTAAGCGTAGATAAGCGCACTAGCGCGTTTAGTTGATAGGATAGCACGATGTCGCGTTCACTGAAGAAAGGGCCGTTTATCGAGCCCAAGCTGCTCGGCAAGATTGAGAAGCTGAATGCTGATAACAAGAAGATCGTGGTGCGTACGTGGAGCCGCGCCAGCACGATCTTCCCGCAGATGGTCGGACATACAATCGCGGTACATGACGGTCGCCGTCACGTCCCGATTTATGTGACGGAAAACATGGTAGGTCATAAGCTGGGTGAATTTGCGCCGACGCGCACGTATCGCGGTCACCTGGTCGAGAAGAAGACAAAGAAGAGATAGTGAAGGGGCTGAATGATGGAAGTACGTGCTAAGACGAAGTACTTGTCGATCTCTCCCCAGAAACTGCGCTTGGTGTGTGATCAGGTTCGTGGGATGGAAGCGGAACAGGCCGAGGTTGTACTGAAGTTTATGCCGCAGAAGGGTGCAGAAATCGTCCGCAAGACGCTGCAATCTGCAATGGCAAATGCACAGAACAACCTGGATATTGACCCTGCCCGTCTCGTCGTCTCACAGATTTTTGCCGATGAAGGCGCTCGGATGCGTCGTTCGAAAGCGGGTGCGCGTGGTCGCTATAAGCCGCGTGTCAAGCGCACGTCACACCTGACAGTTGTCCTGGCAGAACGAGGGATTAGGTAATGGGTCGTAAAGTAAATCCGGTAGGTTTCCGGCTGAAGATTAACCGCGACTGGGATGCACGCTGGTACGCCGAAGGCGACCGGTATGTGGCCCTGCTGCAGGAAGATCGGAAGATCCGGACCTATATCAAGCGTGAAGCAGGACGCGCAGGTGTCTCTCGGATTGAGATTGAGCGCTTCCCCAATCAGGTCGTCGTGACCATCCACACCATGCGCCCGGGTATCATCATCGGTCGCAAGGGTGAGGCGGTGAAGAAGCTCAAGACCGATCTCGAAAACCAGACGCAGAAGAAGGTCAAGGTTGAAGTCAGCGAAATCGCCAAGCCTGATCTGGATGCAACACTGGTCGCGGAGAATATCGCCAATCAGCTCGAACGCCGTATCGGTCACAGCCGTGCGATGAAGCGTGCGATCAGCCAGGCGATGCGTCTCGGTGGACAGGGTATCCGTATCGAAGTTGCTGGGCGTCTGGCGGGTGGTGATATGGCCCGTCGGGAACTGATGACCGAAGGCCGCGTGCCGCGCAATACGCTGCGTGCGAACATCGATTATGGCACAGCCGAAGCCATGACGACTTTCGGTAAGATCGGGATCAAAGTGTGGATCTACAAAGGCGAGATCCTCCAGCAGGAAGAAAAACAACGTACCGGCGAAAACAGTGACGTTTACGTCAGCCCCTAACGGCTGAGAGCAGACGTTGGCTAAGCCGTCGGGTTAGGGAGATTTGCAATATGTTGATGCCGAAGCGTGTAAAGTACCGCAAGCAGATGCGCGGTCGCATGAAGGGAACTGAGCTTCGCGGCGCGAGTGTTCAGTTCGGGGAATATGGCTTACAGGCCACCGAACCGGTGTGGCTGACCAGCCGCCAGATCGAAGCTGCCCGTCGTGCGATGGTGCGTTATATCCGCCGCCGTGGCAAGATCTGGATCCGGGTGTTCCCGGATAAGCCCGTTACACAGAAGGCTGCTGAAACCCGTATGGGTAGCGGTAAGGGTTCTGTGGAGTTCTGGGTCGCGGTGGTCAAGCCGGGTCGCGTCCTGTTCGAAATGGGTGGTGTTGATGAGGCCGATGCGCTCGCAGCGCTGCGCCTTGCTGCTTTCAAGCTGCCCTGCAAGACCAAGCTCATCCGTCGGATTGACCCGATTTCGGGCGTGGAGACCTCATTATGAGACGCGATGAAATCCGCAACATGTCTGATGAGGATCTTTTAAAGGCGATTGAAGACAACCGTTATGAGCATTTTATGCTGCGGGTAAATCAATCGACCGGTGAACTGAAGAATCCCAAGCTGTTCCGTCAGAATCGGCGCAACCTGGCACGGCTGAAGACGCTTTTGCATGAACGCAGAACCGCAGCCGAGAAGAGTGAGAACTAAACATGGCAAATAATCGTCGGCGGTTAGTCGGGCGTGTGGTCAGCGACAAGATGGACAAGACAGTTGTCGTTGAAATCGAACACCGCAAGATGCACCGCGTATACAAGAAGGTTGTGAAGCGGACCGAACGCGTGATGGCGCATGATGAATCCAACGCCGTTCCGGTTGGCTCGATTGTGCGGGTGGTCGAAAGCCGCCCCATTAGCAGGCACAAGCGCTGGGCTGTTGAGGCCGTTCTCCAGGGTGATAAGGAACAGGTTCTGGAGACCGAGCAGGTTGAGGGAGAATCGCAGTCATGATCCAGTCCGAATCTCGCTTGAAAGTGGCCGATAATACCGGCGCACAGGAACTGCTGGTGATCCGCGTGCTTGGCGGGTCCCGGCGCAAATATGGTCGCGTGGGCGATATCGTCGTTGCAGCAGTGAAGTCTGCTTCTCCGACAGGCACCGTCAAGAAGAGTGATGTTGTCAAGGCAGTGATTGTTCGGACTGCAAAGGAATTCCGTCGTGGTGACGGTTCCTATATCCGGTTCGATGATAATGCTGCCGTTCTGCTCGCCGACGACATGCAGAATCCGAGAGGGACGCGTGTTTTTGGGCCGGTTGCGCGTGAACTGCGCGATCGCGGCTTCCTGAAAATCGTGTCGCTCGCACCGGAGACGCTTTAAGGGAGTATGAACGATGCAGCGCATTAAGAAGGGCGATACCGTTGAGGTAATCGCCGGTAAAGATCTGGGTGATCGCGGCGAAGTCCTTGAGGTTCTGCCCAAGGAAGATCGCGTGGTGGTGAGTAATATCAACCGCATGAAGCGCCACCGCAAAGCTCGCCAAATCGGTAACCAGCAGATCCCGGCGCAGATTATGGAATTTGACGCGCCGCTGCATCTGTCGAACGTGATGCTGGTCTGCCCAGCTTGCGACCAGAAGACCCGCGTGGGTTACCGTATGAAGGACAATGGATTCAAGGTGCGCTTCTGCAAGAAGTGCCAGGCCGATATTGAGTAACCGGAGCGACTGAAAAATGGCAGAAACAAAGCAATTACCCGCCTTACAGGCGCGCTACCGGGAAGACATCGTCCCTGCAATGATGAACGAATTCAAGTATGACAACATCATGCAGGTTCCACGGATTGACAAGGTCGTCGTGAATATCGGGATGGGGGAAGCCAATGAAAACCCCCGTACACTCGATTTCGCAGTCGAAGACCTGCGTGCCATTACCGGCCAGCAGCCGGTGATTACCCGGGCGAAGAAGAGTATCGCCACATTCAAGCTGCGTGAGGGCCGCGCCATCGGCGTTAAGGTCACCCTGCGCGGTGAGAAGATGTGGGCGCTGCTGGATCGCCTGATCAATATCGCGCTTCCGCGTATTCGTGACTTCCGCGGTGTCCCCGCGAAGCTTGACGGACGCGGAAATTACACCATCGGCCTGCGTGAACAGATCGTCTTCCCTGAGATCCAGTTCGACAAGGTCGATAAGGTTCGTGGCATGGAAATCACCATCGTCACGTCAGCAGTCAATGACGAGGAAGGCCGCCGTTTGCTGAAACTGCTCGGCATGCCGTTCCAGGATAACTAGGACAGAGCGATGGCCAAGAAATCAATGATCGAGCGCGAAGAGCGCCGCAAATACAAGGTTCAGGTCCGCAATCGCTGCAAGCGCTGCGGTCGTCCAAGAGGATATTATCGCCGTTTCGGCCTGTGCCGTATCTGCATGCGTGAGATGGCGATGAAGGGCGAAATTCCTGGACTTGTCAAGTCGAGCTGGTAGGAGAGAAGCGCGTTATGGTAAGTGATCCGATTGCCGATATGCTAACTCGCATTCGTAATGCGCTGCTGGCAGGCAAGTCAGAAGTTGGTATCCCGAAGTCGAATATCAAGGTTGAGATCGCCCGCATCCTGAAGGAAGAGGGCTACGTCGAAGACTATCGCGTCGGTGATGAAAAGCCAGTCCCTATGATCTTCATCACCCTCAAGTATCACGGGGCACGGCGTACACGCCGCCCGGTGATCACCAATCTGTCACGCATCAGCAAGCCGGGCCGCCGCGTGTATCGTGGCCGCACCGAGCTGCCGCGCGTGCTGAGCGGTACAGGTATCGCTATTATGACAACACCGAAAGGTGTTATGACGGCATCTCAGGCTCGCCGCGAACGCGTTGGTGGCGAAGTTCTGTGCTACGTCTGGTAAATTAGGAGTCCATCATGTCTCGTGTGGGAAAGAAGCCGATCACGATCCCGGATAAAGTTGATCTTTCGATCGACAAGGAAATAAACCGGGTGACCGTGAAAGGTCCTAAAGGTACGCTGACTCATGATGTCCATCCGGACATCATTGTGGAACGTGACGAGAACGGTCAGGTCGTGGTCACACGGCCATCTGACCAGCGTGAGCATCGCGCGCTGCACGGGCTGACCCGTGCTCTGGTTGCCAATATGGTGACCGGTGTCTCCGAAGGTTTCCGCAGAACACTGATTATCGAAGGCGTGGGTTATACGGCGGACTTACGGGGAAAAGATCTGGTGCTCAAGCTGGGCTTTTCCCACGAAATCGTCGTCAATCCGCCGGAGGACATTTCATTCGAACTTCCGAAGGAACGCCGTGGCAGCCTGAATATCGACGGTATCGATAAGCAGGTCGTTGGACAGGTCGCCGCTGATATTCGCAAGCTGCGTCCGCCGGAGCCTTACAAGGGTAAGGGTATCCGGTACGTGGATGAAGTGGTCCGCCGTAAGGCCGGTAAAGCTGGAAAGACGAAGAAGTAGGCAGACATGGCTGATATTAAGAGTAAAGACAAGCGTGAGCTGCGCAATCGCCGGCATTACCGGTCGCGCAGTCGTATTGTGGGATCGATTGAACGCCCACGTCTGAACGTGTTCCGCAGTTTGACGAACATTTACGCGCAGGTGATCGATGACTCTGCTGGTAAGACGCTGGTTGCAGCGTCGACTCTTGATGGGGACATTGCCGCGCAGGTAAACGGTAAGAGCAAGACCGACGCGGCGCGCATTGTTGGCAAGATCGTCGCTGAACGTGCCAAAGATGCCGGAATCGAAAAGGTCGTTTTCGACCGCGGTGGTTATCCCTATCACGGGCGTATCGCAGCGCTGGCAGAAGGCGCCCGCGAAGCCGGATTAGAGTTTTAGGTTACGGAGTAGAGCATGGCACCTGAAGAAAAGAAGCGCGAACAGCGCGGTCGTAATGATCGTGGCGGTAACACCGGCGGCGGTGACCGTCCGGAAAGACGTGACCGCCGCGACCGTCGCGACCGTGAAGAAGAACGTGAAGAACTCGATGAGCGCGTGATTGACATCTCACGCGTTGCGAAGGTTATCAAGGGTGGTCGTCGTTTTGCCTTCCGCACTGTGGTAATCGTGGGCGATAACAAGGGCCGCGTCGGTATCGGTGTTGGCAAGTCGCGTGGTGTTCCGGACAGCATTCGCAAAGGTTCGGAGCGCGCCAAGCGCGATATGCACAAGATCGCCCTGTCGGGATCGACGATCCCGCATGAAGTCACAGCCCGTTTCGCCGGGGCAAAGGTCATGCTGAAGCCGGCATCCCCCGGTACCGGTGTGATCGCTGGTGGTGGTGTCCGCGCTGTGCTGGAAGCTGTTGGCGTGCGCGATATCATTACCAAGAGCCAGGGCAGCAACAATCTGCTTAACGTAGCGATGGCGACCGTGGCCGCACTTGAGCAACTGGTGAGTCCAGAAGAATTGGCCGCGATGCGCGGTAAGTCACCGGACGAAGTGCGTCCGTTCTGGGAACTGGTTGCCAAGGCCAAGGGCGTTCAGCCAGAGGAGCTGTAATCAATGGCGGACGAAAGATTTATCAGGATCACGCTGGTCCGCAGCCCGATTGGGTATCGCAAGTATCAGCGTGTGACAGCCGAGACACTGGGCCTGCGTAAGCTTCATGCAACCGTAGTGCATCGTGAAACCCCGCAGATTCGCGGGATGGTGAACAAGATTGGTCATCTGCTTCAGGTTGAGGAAGTCGATGCACCGGAGCAGACCCCTGCCAGGTCGAAGCCTGCGAAGAAGCAGGCCGTGGCAGCAGAATCTGCAACACCGGCGGCCAAGCCTGCACGCAAGTCGACGAAGAAGTCGACCGGTGACGACCTGACCAAAATTGAAGGGATCGGCCCGAAGATGTCCGCCGCACTGGTGGCCGCTGGGATTGATACCTATAGCCAGTTGGCAGACTCCACCGAAGCGCAGCTCCGCAGTGCACTTGAGAGCGCAGGGCTGAAGCTGGCCCCGAGCCTTGAAACATGGGCAGAGCAGGCGCAGTTTGCAGCAAATGATGATTGGGACGGCCTGAAGGAACTTCAGGATCGTCTGGTCGGTGGCCGTCACGTAGACTAGCAGCACAAGCACACGACGAAGCAAGAGGAAAGACGAGAGGAGGTAGGCGAGCCTTAGGCCTCATCGGATGACGGCTGGTTGGCACGCCGACTTTTATGAAGTTAGAGGATTTGAAGCCCGCTCCGGGCTCACGACGTAAGAAAACCCGCGTCGGTCGCGGTATCGCCGCCGGTAAGGGTAAGACAGCAGGTCGCGGTACCAAGGGTACGGGTGCCCGTACCGGTGGTGGCAAAGGCCCGTACTTTGAAGGCGGTCAGCTTCCATTTGTGCGCCGTCTGCCGTTCAAGCGCGGTTTTACCAACATCTTCCGCATCGAATATCAGGAAGTGAATCTGGATTTCCTTGATCAGACCTTCGAAGCGGGCGCGGAAGTGACCCCTCAGGCGCTGAAGGAAGCCGGTCTGATCCGCAAGGCGGACGCTCCGGTGGTGGTCCTTGGGCGCGGCGAACTGAATAAGAAGCTGACGGTTCATGCACATCGCATTACCAAAGGCGCAGAGGAAAAGATCACGGCGGCGGGTGGTTCCGTCAAGAAACTGGAACTGCTTGTCACGGGCGCTCGTGCCACGGTCAAGAAGCTGCGTAAGTCTCAGCTTGACGAATTGAAGCAAAAATAGAAATTGCGATGTGAACAGGTCGATGTGCTGATGCCATCGACCTCTGCTTCTTTCATCGACGGCATATGAGGGTTTTATCATGTTAGATGCTCTACGGAATGCGTGGCGTCTGCCCGATGTCCGCAACCGTCTCTTAATCACCGGGTTGATTCTGCTGATTTACCAGTTTGCGGCCCATGTCCCGGTCGTTGGCGTGAATCGTGATAACCTTGCCCGGCTGCTGGACCCGTCTACACAGGGTTCGCAGTTTATTCAGGTGCTCAACCTGCTGTCGGGCGGTGCGGTTTCCAACTTCAGCGTGATCGCGAACGGTGTCTATCCATACATTACAGCCTCAATTATCTTCCAGCTTCTGGTCCCGATTATCCCGGCGCTGGAACAGATGCAGCGTGAACCGGGCGGCCAGGAAAAGCTTCAGCGCTATACCTACTTCCTGACGATTCCCATGGCACTGCTTCAGTCCTTCGGACAGATCCAGATCTTCAATGCCAATCTTGCGGCCAGTGGTGGGGGCGTGATTATCCCCGGCTTTGGTGGAGACCTGCTGCTCACACTCTCAGTCCTTACCAGTATGACGGCAGGAACGATGTTCGCCGTCTGGCTGGGTGAACTGATTACGGAGCAGGGGATCGGCAATGGTATCTCGATTATCATCTTCGCCGGTATCGTCGCCAGCACACCAACCAATCTGGCGAACCTGATAGCGAACTCGCCGCAGTGGGTGTGGGATGTACTGCTGTTCGTTGTGCTTACGGTCCTGTCACTGGCGGTTATCATTTACATTCAGGAAGGTGTACGCCGGATACCCGTTCAGTATGGTAAGCGGGTGCGTGGCCGCAAGCAGTATGGCGGCGCCAGCACTCACATTCCGCTGCGCGTCAACCCGGTCGGTATGATCCCGCTGATCTTCGCGCAGGCGATCATCACGCTGCCTGCGGTGTTTGCCAGCTTCTTCCCGCCGGGGCCGCTGGCGACCAGTCTCCAGACGACCTTTGGCAATCAGCAGGGCTTTATGTACTGGTTCTTCTTCTTCCTGCTGACCTTCGGCTTCACATTCTTCTACTCGGATGTGATGATCGCGAATCAGAATCTGGCGGATAACCTTCAACGCAACGGCGGTTTTATCCCCGGTATTCGTCCGGGAAGGCGCACTGAAGAGTATATCCTGCGCGTCACCCGTCGCATTACGCTGGTGGGTGCGCTGTTCCTTGGGATTATCGCCATTCTGCCCGGTCTGGTGGATGCGCTGAATCAGCTTCTGTTCCGTGGTGCGATTGTCACCACCGGCTTTGGCAACGCGGCGCAGGTGATTTCCGGCGCGGGGCTGATCATCGTCGTCGGTGTTGTGATCGACACCCTGCGACAGCTTGAAGCACAGCTCGTGATGCGTAATTACGAAGGCTTCATGCGCTAGCAGTTGCTGCAACAAATACATAAGCAGTCGCACTCTTTGCTGAAACAGGCAGAGGGCGGCTGCTTTTTATGTCTGGCTCTTTATGTCTGGCACAGAAATTAAAGTTACAGGAGTAACCATGTCGGTTTATCTGATTATCATGGGCGTGCAGGGTTCTGGTAAAGGGACACAAGCCGCTTTTATCAGCGAGAAATATGATCTGCTGCATGTTTCGACCGGGGATCTGTTTCGGGCGCTGAAGGCCCGGGATGATGAGTTCGCCCGCAAGATTCAGGCTATTCTTAATTCTGGTGCGCTGGTATCGGATGAAGATACAAACGCCGTGCTGCGGGATCATCTGGAAAACACCGATCTGAAGAACGGCGTGATCCTTGACGGGTATCCCCGCAATATCGAGCAGGCCGAATGGCTTGAGAATTATCTGGCGCACAAGGGCGAAGCGCTGACTGCCGTGATTCTGTTGGAACTCGACCCGTATATCGCCTTCAAGCGTGCCTTTGGCCGTGTGACGGCTGCGGATAAAACCACGCACAACATTTACTACAACGCAGATGCGATCAGCTTTGATTTTGAGGAATATGAAGGTAAAGCCTATCCGCCACGGCTGGTTGCAAAATTAAAATCGACCGATGAGGAGTTGGTCCGTCGTGCGGATGATGCCAGCGCTGATGCCGTCATCAAACGGATCGACATCTTCCTGAATGAAACGGCCCCGCTGGTCGATTATTACGAGAAAAAAGGCGTGCTGGTCCGTGTTAATGCCGATCAACCCATCGATACGGTCTCCAACAAGATCTCACAGATTATCGAGCAGAGAAAAGCCTGATAATGGCAGTTGTGTTAAAAAACCCGGATGAAATCGCCATCATGCGGGAAGCGGGCCGGATCGTGGCGCTGGCTCACGCCGCGATGAAAGAGGCGATCCGGCCCGGTGTCAGTACCGCTGAACTCGATCGGATTGCGGAGACGGTGCTGCGCGATCATGGTGCGACACCAGCCTTCCTGAATTATCCGAAACCGAATTCGCCGAATTATCCCGCCACAATCAATGCCAGTATCAATCATGAGATCGTCCACGGCATCCCCAGTGAATCCCGTGTGCTGAAGGAAGGCGATATTATCAGCCTTGATGTCGGCTGCATCTATCAGGGTTTTGTCGGGGATGCGGCGTGGAGCTGGCCGGTGGGTGAAGTCTCGCCAGGGGCGCGGCGCTTGCTGGAAGTCGGAGAGCAGGCGCTGATGATTGGCATTCAGAAGTCGGTGCTGCCAAATGACATCCGCACCATCGCGCTGGCGATTCAGTCATTCGTGGCTGGGTATGGTTATGATGTGGTGCGCGATTACACTGGTCACGGCGTCGGTAGAAAAATGCACGAAGATCCACAGGTCCCGAACTGGTGGCCGAAGGGCAAGCGCAATCGTCCGGGATGGGAAAATGTCCCATTGCAACCGGGGATGACATTTGCCATTGAGCCGATGGTCACGGCAGGCCGGGCCGATACCAAAGAACTGGACGATAAGTGGACAGTGGTCACCCGCGACCGTTCGTTGAGCGTCCACTTTGAGCATACCATCGCGATCACCGAAGGCGATCCGATCATCCTGACGCTGCCCTGATGTTTCGACCTGATTTCACCTTCACCAAACGGCAGTTAGGCATCGCATTCTGTCTGATGGGCGGTCTGGGATTTATCGGGCTGCTGCTGATCGATGTCGTGCTGACTGGCCGTGAGGGGGGGATCGGCCCGGCGCAGCGGCTGGGACTGATGGCCGCCGCCGGTCTGTTCCTGACTGGCCTGACGCTGATCCCCCTCAACAACACGCTCGCCTGAAAAGTCCACCAGAAAACCCTGTATGAATACTTCTGCCGAAACCCGTCTGCCCGAAACTGACACGCAGCCCTCAGCCCTGCCGATGATCAGCCGCGTGCTGATGATCGCGGCGCTGGTCGTGCTCGGATTCTACTTCGTGGTGTATGGGGTGTACGCCGCCAGCCTGATCTCATTCCCGTTCGATTATGATCAGGGTGAGGGCTTCGAGCTGGTCGATACGCTCATGTTCGCACGCGGCGAATTTCCGTATCAGAGTGTCGAACCCTATCCGTTTTACGCGAGCAATTATCCGCCGGTCTTTCATCTGATGGCCGTGCCGTTCGCGTGGATCTTCGGCGCGACGTACTGGTATGGGCGTTTGCTTGGCTTTCTGGGGACGCTGGTCACGGCGCTGACGATTGCCTACGCCGTTTACAGCTTTGAGGTGCGTAAGGGTTACGGACGTGGGCTTGCACTGGTCGCTGTCGCGGCGGGACTGGCATTTCTGGCATCGAATATGATCTATCATGTCGGTCCACTGCTGCGCCAGCATCTGACGATGGTGATGTTTGAGACGCTGGCTGTCGTGATCCTTGCCTTTGCCAATGAAATCCCGCAGACGCGCCGACGCCGCCTGATGTTTGCACTCGGTCTGGGGCTGCTGATCATCGCCGGATATACCAAACAGCTTGCAGCCTTCAGTGCGATCGCCGTCTTCCTGTGGCTGATGATCCGCAGTCCGCGCCGGGCGGTGATCGGCGCAGTGATCTTTGCCATTGTCGGCGCTGCGATTTTCATCGGTCTGAATATCGCGACCGATGGCGAATGGTGGAAGCAGGCGATCCTTGCCAATGCCAATCAGATCCGCTTCGATCAGTCCGAAGGCTTATTCCGGCTGTGGTTTGCACTGCACGGCTTTCTGATCGTGCCAGCCGCACTGCTGGTGCTTTATGAACTGTATTTCGACCGGCTGTCACTGTACAGCGTCTGGTTTGTGGTGACAACGGTGCTGGGCGGTATCTCATCCGGGACATGGGGCGGGGGCGACAGTTACTTTGCGACCGCGATCGCCGCGATGTGCATCCTTAGCGGGATTGCGATCACCCGCACGCTGAACGGGGGCTGGCGTTTTCCGGTGGATCACCCGTACACCCGCCTGTTGATCAGGTCGCTGCGCCCGGCGGCTCCGGTGATCGCCGCAATCGGGCTGATCATCGCGCCGCTGTTGTATCTGGGCTATGGACGGGCAGTGCTGCATCTGCCGACTACGCATCCGCTGTTTGCGCCAGTCGCATCAGTGCTGGATCTTCAGCCGAATGCGCTCAACGGCTTCTATGACTCTGCCGGACGGTTGGCAGGGGGCTATGCCAACATCGGGCATCTGCCAAGCGAACAGGACATCGCCGCTGGGTGGGAAATCGTCGAGCAGGTGCGCCAGTCCGATAAACCGGTGTTAAGTGAAGAAGCCAGCTTTAATCTGCTGGCGGGGCGGGAAGCCGTCAGCAATCCGACACAGTTGTTAAATGTCTGGCTGCGTGGGCTGTATGATGGCAGCGAACTGATCGGCATGATCGAAGCACAGGGATTCGGCCTGATCATCCTGCGTGCCCAGTTCTATCCAGAGCCGGTGCTGATCGCGATCCACACCCATTACGAAACCAGCCAGATCATCCGGATGAACGGTTTTGATTATATGCTGCTGACGCCGATTGATCGCGGCGGCTGACCGAAGCCCACAGACCGTTTGAAAATCAGCGCCTAAAAATCGCCGAATGGAGAATTCGAGTTGTAGCGGCTGCGGTGGCTGTCCAGTCCCATGGGCCGCCGCTGGATGAGAAAGTCCTTGTCGGCCTTGATCTGATACAGCAGGCTGTCTACGGAATTCTGAAGCATCTCCAGTGTGATCTCAAGCTGGTGCTGATGGGCGGCAAGCATTCGCGCCTGTAATGCCACCTCACGGACAAATGCCCCCGGCTGATCGATCAGCCGGGGGAAGACGGCTGCAAATTCATCCTGCCAGTGTGCCTTGAGATAATACCGCAGCATCCGCTCGGCCTGCGTTTCATCCTGAATGGTCGGGATCACGAAGATGCGATCCAGCCGCCCCGGACGTCGCGAGATGCGCTCGTCAATGGCCTCTGGATAATTTGTGGTCGCCAGCAGCAGCGAACCGTTCGGATTATTCGGCGATTCAATGCCGTCAAGGACATTCAGAATGCGTGCCTTGTCGTCCCCGTGCAGATAGGCATCCAGTTCTTCGACGATCAGCAGGGTAGGGTAACGGGCCGCCGCCACCGCCTGAAATGCACGCTGAATCTTCTCAAATGATGCGCCTTCACGATCCGAGCCGGAGACGTAGACCACGATCCGCTTCTTGCTTAATGCGTGTTTTGCCAGCGCCGCGCACAGCATCGTCTTGCCCGTACCGGGGACGCCCGCCAGCAGCAGTTTACGGAAGGGGGCCAGCTTCAACTGCTGGTAAATATCGACGCCCTTGTCAAAAAAGGCTTCGATGTCTTCCATAATCTGATTTTTCAGCTCATCGCGCAGGATGACATCGGACCATTCGACTGTCGGATCGAAGAAGGCATCAGTCCCGCCAATGATGTAGACATCACGACGGCGGCGAATCCGTGGCCGGACCGCCCGCGCACAGCTCAATTCGAAGGCGGCCCATGTATCCAGCCGATTCTTGGGGACCAGCGCAATCGCTGTCAGATCATGGACATCATCATCGAGATAGGCGCTGGCATAAATCACATCGAACGGGCCTTCGTCGCCTTCAAATTTGAAGAGATACCCGCCGGATGTCGTTGTCAGCGTCATGCGCTTGCCACGTGCCCCATAATCGCTGATCGGCACGATCACCGGGCAGTCGATCTGTTCCAGCCCTTTATAGACGGCACGTCCGCGAAAGCGCCTGCCGGGTTTGATCTGTTCCTGTGCGATGACATTACTGCATTCGGCAGAGGCCCAGATGGTGACGTATTCGGCGCTGCCATAGCGCTCCTGCCAGACCTGCTTCGCCCATTCGACCAGTGGCTTATACTGCATGAATACGCTTCCTCAACTGCCCTGAACCCATCACTAAATCCCTGCTGCATTAGTAAACGCCGATGCGCAGAAGAACGACAATCATACCGTTTAATTAATCAGCGGACCGGACTAACATTATACGGGACCATACGGGTTTGTGTAATTGAAAAAACCTGTGATAATTCCGTCCGGTACGAATTCACCATGTGCCCCTTGATGCATGAAAGAACTGGCAGGTATGACGACAGCCTATATTACACATTCCCGCGTGACTGAACACGACTTTCCCGGACATCCTGAACACGCCGGTCGCATCCGTGCGGTGTGGCAGCGGATGGAAGCATCAAAGCTGCTGGGCCGGATGCTTCGGCTGGAACCGGAGATGGTGACCGATGAACAGATCCTCTCGGTCCATACGCCGGAATATGTGGCTTCCCTCAACTGGATTCCGTCGCAGGATAAGATCGTCCGGTTTGACGCCGATACCTATGCACTGCCCGTCTCACCAGAGATTGCGCGGCTGTCTGCCGGGGCGGTGGTGACAGCGGTCGATACCGTGATGAGTGGGAGAGCCGAAAATGCGCTGGCAGCGACACGTCCGCCGGGGCATCATGCGCTGGTGCAGCGGGGGATGGGCTTCTGTCTGCTGGGTAATGTGCCGATTGCGGTGCGACATGCCCAGAAGCAGTACGGTATAAAGCGTGTGCTGATCGTCGATTTCGATGTGCATCACGGCAACGGCACGCAGGATATGTTCTACGATGATCCGGATGTGCTGTTCATATCGACACACCAGTATCCGTTTTATCCCGGCACTGGCAGCATCACCGAAACCGGACAGGGCGCAGGGAAGGGGACGACGATCAATATCCCGCTTTCCAGTGGAAATGGTGATGCCAATTATCAACTGCTTTATAAACAGATCCTCTGGCCGGCAGCACGACGCTTTCAGCCGGAATTGATTGTTGTTTCGGCAGGCTTTGATGCACACTGGAAGGACCCGCTGGCGATGATGCGGCTGAGCCTGACAGGATATGCCTATCTGACGCATGAGCTGATCGAAATGGCGCGTGAATTGTGTGGTGGTAAGATCGTATTCGCGATGGAAGGTGGCTATGAACTGGAAGCGCTTAGCTGCGGCATGACGAATGTTGCGCATGCACTGCTCGGCGATGATGAGATTATTGATCCAATGGGACAGCGCAATGGAAATGAGCCAGACGTGCAGCCGTTGATCAGCCATCTGCGCGACATGCATCAGCTTTAATTTGACCGGTTTTAATCTGAAAGATTCACTGCTTTGTAAGGTGAGGGTGTTTTATGATCTGGCATACCAACGCAATTTTTTATGAACTGTATCCACGCGCATTTATGGATGGTGATGGTGATGGACACGGTGATTTTGAAGGACTGCGCCAGCGGCTGGAATATTTAGAGTGGCTGGGTGTGGACTGCATCTGGATCACTCCGATCTATCCATCACCACTGCGCGATGATGGGTATGACATCTCCAGCTTTTACGGGATTCATTCACGCTTCGGAGTGCTGGAAGACTTCCGCCTGACCGTTGAGGAGATCCACCGGCGCGGGATGCGTGTGATTCTCGATCTGGTGGTAAATCACACCTCAGACGATCATCCGTGGTTCAAGGAAGCCCGCCGCAGCAAGGATTCGCCGATGCGCGACTTCTACGTCTGGAGTGATGATACCGAAAAATACAAGGACACCCGCATCATCTTCATCGATACCGAAACCTCAAACTGGGCCTATGATGAGCGCAGCGGCCAGTATTACTGGCACCGGTTTTTCTCCTCTCAGCCGGACCTGAACTATGATAACCCGGCTGTCCGGCAGGAAATGCTGAATATCATGAAATTCTGGCTTGACCTGGGGATCGACGGCTTCCGGGTGGATGCCGTGCCGTACCTGATTGAACGTGATGGCACCAGTTCTGAAAATCTGCCGGAAACCCATGAATATCTGCGGGAAATGCGGAGCTTCGTTGACAACAATTATCGCGCCCGGCTGCTGCTGGCTGAAGCCAATCAGTGGCCGCGTGATCTGATGCCATATTTCGGTGAGCCGGGGAAGGAAGAGTTCCATATGTGCTTCAACTTCCCGATCATGCCGCGCCTGTATATGGCGCTGGCCCGCGCTGACCGTACCAGTGTAATTGATATTGTGAAAGACACACCGGAGATCCCGTCGGATACACAGTGGGCGATTTTCCTGCGGAATCACGACGAACTGACGCTCGAAATGGTGACAGAAGAAGAACGCCAGTTTATGTGGGAAACGTATGCGCCAGAGCAGCCGCAGCGCCTGAATCTCGGCATCCGCCGCCGTCTGGCCCCGCTGATGGACAATGACCGGCGCAAGATCGAGCTGATGAATTCGCTGCTGTTCACGCTGCCCGGTGCGCCGGTCCTGTACTATGGTGATGAGATTGGCATGGGGGATAATGTTTCGCTGCCGGACCGCAACGGCGTGCGTACACCGATGCAGTGGGCAGATGAAGAAAACGGCGGTTTCTCCAGTGCGGCCCCTCATACGCTGTACTCACCCACGATCAGCGATCCGGTTTACGGATATTCGCATGTCAATGTTGAGTCGCAGCGTAATGATCCGACATCGCTGCTGCATGCGGTCCGCCGGATGATTCTGGTGCGTAAGACACATTCGCTGTTCGCGAATGGCAATCTGATCTGGTGGGAAGATCTGCCAAAGGAACTGCTGTGCTTCTGGCGTCAGTTAGGGGATGTACGTGTGCTGGCGCTCCACAATCTCAGTGATCAGCCGCACAGGATCCAACTGCCTGAAGGCGAAGTCTGGAAGGATATGCTGAGCGAAGAGGGTGTGCGCGTCTCCGATGAAGTGGAACTGCCGCCGTATGGCTACCGCTGGCTGATTACGGTATTTTAGTGTTCTGTCCCTTGCCTGTCACTCGATGGGCGAGGGACAGCTTATTTTTATTAAACCCATAAAGAACAGGTTTTTATTATGAGTGACACATTACTGAATCCGCTGCTGGTGCTGCTGTGGGTGATCTGGGCGGCGCTGCTGTTTGGCGGGCTGATTGTGGGTACCCCCGATAGCGATCTCGCTGCCCGGATGCCGCTTTGGATGCGTCTGGGTTCGTCGGTGACGCTGGTCGCGGCGGGATGGACATTTGCCCTGCTGCACCGTGGGACGCCGAACAGCGATCTGGCACTGCTGCTCGCGGTCGGCATGACGCTGGGTTTTATCGGTGATCTGTTTATGGCCCGGCTGATCATTAAATCAGATCAGTCTGTGCTTGGTGGGATGGGGGCATTCGGGCTGGGGCATGTGGCCTATATCGCGTTACTGGTGATCGCGGCAAATCGCTTCGGGCTGGATGCCGCCACGCCGCGCTGGGCGGCGTTAGCGCTGGCGCTGGTGTTTGGTGCGGTGTGCTGGTATCTCGTCGTGCTGCGCGGTGCGCCATCGCCAACGGTGATCCACTGGGCGGCGCTGCCTTATGCGCTGCTGCTGGCAAGTACAGCCGGGCTGGCCGCTGGTCTGGCGCTTCAGGATGCGCGCTTTATCCCGGTTGCCATCGGTGGGCTGCTGTTTCTGACCAGCGACCTGATCCTTGCAGCGCGGCTGTTTAATCAGGCTTATTTCCAATGGATCGGCGACTCGGTCTGGCTGACTTATGGCCCGGCGCAGATGCTGATCGTCTATGGGGTAGGGCTGGCGCTGCGCGGCTTGTCACCACGATAGCGGGATCAATCAGCCGGTTGGTGACCTGTTCATGGAAACACCCGACAAGACATGTAAGCATGTTGGCATGTGTTGTCGGGTGTAAGGGCCGGATTCTTCCGGCCCACGACGGTAACTGGTTTTAGCCGGCGCTGCTCCATTTGAGGCTGATGCCGCGATACTGAAGCTGGATGATTTCTTCAACCAGTTCGGACGACGCCGAGTTGAAATCTGAGTAGCTGACATTGACCAGCGACGCCTGATCGATCACCCAGCGCCGTGTCTCGACGCCATCATCGACCGCGATGATCTCAATTGTACGCGTAACGGATTGATCACTGTTCTTGCCCTCAACGGTTTCCCGCAGCCAGCGATTGAATGCGCTGGAAGGATCGCGCTCGACCATCTTGGTGATCGTTATCTGGCTGCGCTGCTCCGGTTTCGCATAATCAAAGGCCCGAAGCCCTGAAACGCGGAAGATGCCGGGCACATCGACACCGTCAATTTCAACCCGGAATTCGTTTGCCGACAAACTATCCAATGCCACGATTGTATTTTCTTCTGCCATTATGTTGACATCCTTTCTGTAAAAAGAGTCATTGTCCTGATTGTTTGCTTGGTTGCTGGCCTGCTCTGACCACTTTGCCCTGACTGCTGATGACAGTATAGCAAATCCTCCCCGGCTGCGCTGTTGAGACACGGGTAATTTTGATATACTTGCAACATGTAAAACAGAAGTTCTAGGGGATGAGTGAAAGGCGGACGGGTTGGCGCTTACAAACAGACAGATTGCCGATGTCTTTGATATGGTGGCGGATATGCTCCAGCTCAAAGGCGAGATCATTCACCGTGTGCTGTCCTATCGCAGGGCGGCGGAAAGTATCCGCGAACTGCCACGTGACATCAACGTGGTCGCGGCGGAAGGTCAACTGACGGAAATCCCCGGCATTGGTAAAACGCTGGAAGAGAAGATCAATGAGCTGATCGATACCGGCGAACTTGAATTCTATAACCGGCTGGCGGCGGAAATCCCGCCGGGCGTGGTCGAGATCATGCGGATTAACGGCGTCGGGCCGAAGAAGGCGCAGCTTTTCTGGAAGGAGCTTCAGCTCACCGATGTCGCCGCGCTGGAAACCGCCGCTAAAGAGCAGAAGCTGCGTAATCTTAGCGGAATGGGGGCGAAAAGCGAGCAGAAGATTCTGGAAGGCATTGAGTCGCTGCGCCGCCAGACCGGACGGACACCGCTTGGAGTCGCGCTGCCTGCGGCTGAATCCCTGCTGGAACCGCTGCTGGTGCTGCCGGGTGTGGTCGCCTCACAGATCGCAGGCAGCATCCGCCGCGCACGTCCCACCATTGGCGATATTGACCTGCTGATCGCCGTCGATCACACCGATGCGATAGCGCATATCATGGAGACCTTTGTCCAGCAGCCGATTGTGGCGCGTATTCTGGGGCAGGGGGAGAGCAAGAGTTCGGTGGAACTGCATAACGGCGTACAGGTCGATCTGCGTGTGCTGCCGATTGAGCGCTGGGGGACGGCACAGCAGTATTTCACCGGCAGCCAGATGCATAATATCCGCATCCGCGAAATCGCGCTTGAAAAAGGCTACAGTCTCAACGAACATGCCTTCAGCCCGGTTGATTCATCCGGCAATATTATTGAAGACGCCGAGAAGGTCATCTTCAGGACAGAAGAAGAGGTTTACGACTTTCTGGGGATGCAGTGGATTCCGCCGGAGATTCGCGAAAATACCGGCGAGATCGAACGGGCGCAGGCGCACAAACTGCCGAAGTTCATCGAGCTTGAAGATATCCAGGCGGACCTGCACATGCATACCACATGGAGCGACGGCAAACTGTCGATCCGTGAAATGGCCGAACTCGCCCGGTCGCATGGCCGCAAATACATCGTTATCACCGATCATTCGCGCAGTCTGGGCATTGCCGGTGGATTGTCGATCGAGCGCTTGATGGAGCAGCAGGCCGAGATCCGGCAGGTGGATGCCGAGATGAACGGCGCGATCCGCGTCTTTCATGGCACCGAGATGGAGATCACGGCAGACGGACAGCTTGATTTCCCCGATGATGTGCTGGCGCAGCTTGACTTTGTGATCGCGTCACTGCATGTCAGTTTGCGACAGGAACGCGATCAGATCACCCGGCGGCTGGTGAATGCGATCCAGAACCCACATGTGGACCTGATCGGCCATCCACGCGGCCAGATCATCCCCAGTCGCGAACCGGTGGACGCCGATATGGACGCGGTGTTCGCCGCCGCCAAAGAGTCGGGGATCGCACTGGAGATCAACGCGAATCCGGCACGGCTTGATCTTGAGGCGCAGTATGCACGCCGGGCCGTTGAACTGGGGATTGTGCTCTCCATCAACACCGACGCGCACAGCGCCGGTGACATGGACCTGATGCATTACGGCATCCGTACGGCGCGGCGCGGCTGGGTGCAGGCGGAATCGGTCATCAATACATGGCCGCTGGAACGATTTCTGGAATGGATACAGCAGCGCGGTGTATCCCGTGCCTGATATGCCGATGTGCCTGATATTGATAATCAAACGCAGCAGATGAGAAAATGCCTGAAAATGTAAATCCTGAAGACAATAATTCCGACATACGGTCCGCAGCCGCGAGTCAGCAGTCCCCACGTTCGCAGCCGAGCCGTGAACACCGTCAGCAGTCGGCTGACAGTGCAAATACTGCTGACAGTGCAAACACCGCTGGCAGCGTAAGCCGTGCTGGCAGTGTAAGCCTTTTCCCGCCGCTGTGGTCGATTGCCGCGACTCTGCTGGGTGTTGTGCTTGCCGTCGGGATACTGGTGATGCTGCTGGTGATGCTGGGGGGCAGTGCTGCCCCGGCACGCCCGGCGGAACTGGTCGTGCTCACCGCGCCCCCGCTGGAACGTACTGCAAATCCAGCGGCAGATGCAGCGGATGCAGCGACACCAGAGTCGGCCAGTTTGCCCGTGCAGATTGAAGGCCCGGTTGCGACTGTTGATTTTGTGATGCAGGGGCCGGTCCTGCCGACGCCGTATCTGTCTCCAACACCGCTTAGCATCACGCTTGGCGTGACGATCCGTGTGGTCGATGTCGGGAATAATCAGTTGAATGTGCGTGAAAGGCCGGGTGTGATCGATGTCCCGGTGGCGTTCCGCGCACCGGAAAATACGCTGTTCACGGTGGTTGAAGGCCCCTCTCAGGCGGATGGCCTGACGTGGTGGCGGTTACAGGATGTGCAGAACAGCCAGCGCATGGGATGGGCGGCTTCCAATTATCTTGAAGTCGTGCCGACCGAGCTTCCGGATTCCTGATCCCATTGTCACCTGAAGCAGCAGATTTCTTACCGCAGATTTTGCAGAAGGTCTTTCAGATGAGCGACTCTAACGAAATCGAGATGACAACCAGCCCTGTGAGCGATGAGATCAGACAGCGCGCTGCGGAACTCCGCGAACGGCTGCACAAGCACAGCTATGATTATTATGTACGCAGTGAGGCTTCTATCTCGGATGCCGGTTATGATGCCCTCTATAACGAACTAGTGGCGCTGGAGACGGAATATCCCGAACTGATCACGCCGGACTCGCCAACGCAGCGCACGGGCAATGATCTCAGCGCTGATTTCGCCAAAATCCAGCATCCGTCCCCGATCCTGAGCCTGTCGAATGGATACAACGCCGAAGATCTGCTCAGTTGGGAAGAGCGCAATCTGCGGATGCTGCCCGCCGGGACTCAGTTGGATTACACACTCGAACCGAAGCTCGACGGCCTGACGATTGTCATCTCCTATGAGAACGGCGTGCTGACTCAGGCGGCCACCCGTGGCAATGGCCTGATCGGTGATGATGTCACGGCCAATGTCCGCACGATCCGCAGTGTACCGCTGCGTATCCCGCTGGATTCCAGTGTGGGATTATCCGCGCCTGAAAAACTGGTGGTGCGCGGTGAGGTGATGTTTCTCAAACATGATTTTATCGCGCTGAACGAACGCCAGAAAGAAGCTGGCCTGCCGCTGTATATCAATGCCCGCAATACCGCATCGGGGACGCTGAAACAGAAGGATTCGCGCATGACAGCGTCGCGCCCGCTGACAGCCTATCTCTATTCGATTGTCGAAATGGTGGGGACTCGACTCAATACACAGTGGGAAATGCTGGAATATCTGCGAAAAATGGGATTCCATATCCCACCTGACAGCCAGCACTATCCCACATTATCCGACATTATCCAACAATTACCCACATGGGAAACCCGCAGAAACCAACTTGACTTCGAGATCGACGGTCTGGTCATTAAGGTCAATGACCTGCGTGTGGCGGCTGAACTTGGGATTTCTGGCAAGGACCCGCGCGGCGCGATTGCCTATAAATTCCCGGCACAGGAAGCGACGACACAGTTGATTGGCGTCACGCATAACGTCGGGCGCACCGGGAAGCTGACACCGACTGCACAGCTTGATCCGGTCTTTCTGTCGGGTGTGACGGTGGTGAATGCCACGCTCCATAACTATGACTTCATCAGGAATCTCGACATCCGGCTGGGGGATGCCGTTTCGATCAAGCGATCCGGGGATGTGATCCCATATGTGATCGGGCCGCTGACCGGTGCACGGAATGGCGACGAGACGCCGATCCATCCGCCGGGGCTGTGCCCGGTCTGTGAGACGCCAATTATCCAGCCGGAAGGCATGGTCGATTATTTCTGTCCAAACCCGCAGTGCCCGGAGCGCGTGTTCCGCAGTCTCGAATTTTTCGTGTCGCGTGGGGCAATGGACATCGAAGGGATGGGGCCGCAGACCGTCCGCACACTGATCGAGCGCGGGTTGATCCGGGACGAGGCGGACATCTTCTATCTGAAGCCGGAGATGCTGCTGGATCTGGAAAAATT
>CAYNDH010000027.1:8717-33819 GCA_964395665.1 uncultured Anaerolineaceae bacterium | reverse complement strand
ATCAGCGAGAAGCAGCCTGATGTGATTGTGACGCATTCATGCGGCGCACGATGGAAAGGCAGCGCGCCGATTGTGATGGATGCCGAGCAGACAGCGGCGGTGTGTTCGGCAGCAGGCGGAAGCCAGATTGTCGCCACGCATATGGAAGCGCTGGACCATGCCACGGTCTCGCGGGAAGATCTGCGGCGGTATGCTGACGAGCATGGGATTTCGCCCCAGCAGCTTCTGATCCCGGCGGATGGTGAGGTGATCGCGTTTGCATCATAGGTCACAGGGGACTGCCCTCGCTTAACATGGGGGCAGTTTGTTACAATGGCGCGAGTGTCGTCCAATGGTTGACCGTTCGATGGAGTTCCTGTGATATTACTGCCTTATGCCCACGCTGAAATGATCACTGCTGCTGTGCGCGCTGCACAGTCGGCGGGTGATCTGCCTGCTTTTGAATTACCTATGATTGACATCAAGCCGCCGAAGAACGCCTCTCAGGGCGATTACGGCTCCCCGATTGCGCTCGGACTGGCGAAAGTGGCCGAGATGAAGCCGCTGGACATTGCCAATGCGATTGCGAAACATATCCAGCCAGCCGAGTTCGTCGCCAGTGTCGAAGTCGCGCCGCCGGGATTTATCAACTTCCGACTGAATGATGACTGGCTGCGCCGTCAGGTCGAACAGATTCTGGCGGAAGGTGACCAGCTTTTCACACTCGAACTCGGCAAAGGCAAACGCGCACAGGTCGAGTTCGTGAGCGCCAATCCGACCGGGCCGCTGCATGTGGGACGCGCTCGCGGCGCGATGGTCGGCGATGCGATGGCGCGTATTCTGGAAGCGGCTGGCTATGATGTGGAGCGCGAATATTACTTCAATAATGCCGGGGCGCAGATGAAGAATCTGGGCAACAGCCTGCGGGTACGCTATTTGCAGGAACTGGGGCTGCCGGTCGAGATTGAAGATGAAAAGACGTTCTACAAGGGCGAATATCTGATTGACTTCGCTCGTCAGCTTATCAGTGAACATGGTAACACGTGGGTGGAAGAAGACTGGGAACCGTTCAAGCAATATGTCGAAAAGAAGATGTTCGACGTGATCCGGGCGACGCTGGAACGGGTGGATATCCGCCACGATACATTTTTCAACGAGAATAGCGTCTACGAGAGCGGCGCGGTGTGGGATGTGCTGCGCCGACTGGAAGAAGCCGGTCATATCTACGAAAGCGCGGTCCGTGAGAGCGAGAGTGCAGAGGCCAAGGCCGAGAATGCTGACCTTGCACCGGCTAAATGGTTCCGCAGTACGGCGTTTGGCGATAAAGAAGATCGCGTGCTGGTGCGCTCTAATGGCGAACCGACGTATACCCTGCCGGACATCGCCTATCATCTGGACAAGCTGGAGCGCGGGTTCGATGTGCTGGTGAATGTGCTGGGGGCGGATCATTATACCCAGCATCAGGTGGTGAAATATGGGCTTCAGGCGCTGGATGTGGATATTGCGAAAGTGCATGTTATCCTGATCCAGCTTGTACGGCTGATCAAGGGTGGACAGGAACAGAAGTTCAGCACGCGCAGCGGCGTGATCGAAACACTGGATGACCTGATCGACCAGACCAGCGCGGATGCGGTGCGGTATCTGCTGCTGGCACGCAGCCCGGACTCGCAGATGGATTTCGATCTCGATCTGGCGGTGAAGCAGAGCAACGAGAACCCGGTGTATTACATCCAGTATGCCTACGTGCGCTGTCTGGGCATTATCCGTGAAGCAGAGGCACGCGGCTTCAGCGATGAGGGCGCGGATTTAAGCCGACTGGGGGATGAGGAACTGAAGTTCCTGCGGAAGCTGCTGACACTGGGGGATGAGATCGAATTTGCGGCGACGCACTTTGAACCGCACAAGATCGCGTTCTTCGCGATTGAACTGGCGAATGCGTTCCATCCGTTGTATGACCGCGTGCGCGTCTTTGGGGAAGGTGTGCAGGAAGAAGATGCGAAGGCACGTCTGCGCTTCTATAAGGCGGCGCTGACAGCCTTCCGGCGGGTACTGGGTCTGATGGGGATGTCGCTGCCGGATCGGATGTAGTCTGACCTGAACCTCACCCCTGAGAAACTGCGTTTCTCCTTCCCCTCTCCGCCCGGCTAAGCTTTACCCATAAGTATAGGAGCTAAGGTGAGGAAAGGTCTCAATGTGTCACAAAGGTTAAACTATCATATGATAATGATCTCTTGAAGTACACTCAAGACCTCTCCAGAACCCATTCGCAAAGATGTGGGTAATGATTAGCCGCCCGGAGAGGGGACTTTAAGAGCTGCTATGTGCTATTGTTCTCCATGAGTATGCAAGAATGTAGAGCGTATCTGAATATTCAGTAAACGGCCCTGAATCTTACGGAAACAGCGGACAACGACATACAAGCATGTTTAGGCGTTGTCCCTACAAGATGCATAAATGCACGGTGCATAAATGCACACGTCGAAGGCAGGGACAGGGCCGCATTGCTTGCAATGGCGCCCTGTCCGCGTCGGAAACCAATTTTCAGATAGCCTCTAGTGTTTGTAACAGTCTCTGGTGGAGGCAGCATAAATTTTACTTCGGGAAGGGTGTTGTAGACGATGCGGATTCTGATTACCGGGGCAAGCGGACGCCTTGGAGCGCGGCTGACGGCTGATCTTCAGCAGACGGGGCATGATGTGATCCCGCTGACGCTGGAGCAGCTTGACATCACCGATTTCGCAGCGGTGCGGAGTGCGATCCGGCAGACGCAGCCAGAGCTGGCGATCAGCGGCACAGCGGCATGGACAGATGTGGATGGCTGTGCGAAGGACCCGCAGCAGGCGATCACGGTCAACGGCTATGGGGCGCAGAATGTGGCAGCGGCGGCGTATGAAATCGGGGCGGCGGTGCTGCATATCAGCAGTAATGAAGTCTTCGATGGCCGGTCGCACCGCGCCTATTACGAATATGATGTGACGAACCCGGTGAACCCGTATGGCTACAGTAAATGGGTAGGGGAACGCGGTGTGATGAGCGTCAATCCCCGGCATCTCATCGTGCGGACGGCGTGGCTGTTCGCTCACGGCGGTAAAAACTTCCTGCACAGCGTCCTGAATGCGGCAGCGGCGGGGAAGACGCTGCGTGTGGTTACGGATGAGGTGGCGAATCCGACGTATAACAATGACCTGTCTCGTGCGCTCTGTGATCTGATTGAGGCTGGCCGCAGCGGGATCTATCACCTGACGAATGAGCAGGCCTGCTCGCGTTATACCTTTGCGCGCTATATTCTCGACCGGGCAGGGTATGGTGATGTGCCGATCAGCGCGATCAGCCGCCATGAATGGAGCCGCCTTTCGACGCCGCCGGTGTATACCGGCATGGAGAATCTGGCAGGGGCGGCGCTTGGTGTGCGTCTGCGGGACTGGCAGTCTGCGGTCGATGCATTTCTGGAAGCGGAGAATCTGCTGGTACAGGCTTAGGAACAGACGCAGAAGGAAAATCAAAAGAGACGGTCAATATGGCCGTCTCTTTCGTGTTTACCGTGGAGATTGATTAACTGCTGAGGCGCTCGACCGCGTCACGGGCGGCGGCGAAGTTGGGATTGAAGGCCAGCGCACCGCGATAATTTTCAAGAGCGCGGCTGACTTCACCTTTGCCTTCGCGGGCGACGCCGCCATAGTAGAAGCTCTCTTCGACGTACTGGCCGCCGCCATCATTCAGATTGCGCTGCACCAGACGCAGGACATCGTCATAGCGCTCCATCTGGCTGTAGGCTTCCAGCGGGCCGAACTGATACCAGAGCATCCGCCACGGCAGATTGAGGCTGAAGGCCTGATCGTAGGCGATGGCGGCTTCGTTGTACATCTCAAGGCCGACGAAACTGCTGCCCATATTGAACCATGCGAACTTGTCCGTATTGTCGGCTACGGCTTCAGCGCGGGCGATTTCCAGCGCGTTGATGTAATTCTGACGGACATCGGCATCGGTATCGAGCAGTTCCAGCAGGGCAGGTTCCTGTCCGCTTTCATAGATGACGATATAGGCATAATTGAAGTGCTGCCAGAATTCCTGAATGTGTTCATAGCTGTAATTGATGCCTTCACCCAGATAGCTGTCATTGGTGATGAAGACCTGGCTGCTGTCGTCATAGCCTTTGACGAACAGGTAATGGCCCATCCAGCCGAGCCGGTCGGGTTCGGGATCATAACCGGCTTCGATGATGACCGGATAGCCCTGCGAAACCAGCAGCTTGAGCAGATCGAGTGTGCCGCCGTAGCGTTCCAGCGCGAAGATATTCAGTTCCGGGATCTGGCTGTTGACGAACTGAACCATCTGCGACGGGCTGACGTTCTTGTCTTCGCCGTTAGGTTTAAGCCACTGCGCAGCGCGTGTCTGGTTATCGGTATAACCAAAATAGGAGAGCGCACTCGTTAAGGTCGCCGGGCCGCAGTTGTTCCATCCCTGTGCTTCATAGCGTAACCCTTGCAGCAGTGCATAGGGCGGCACGGTGATCGCTGGAGCGGCTTCCGGTGTTTCGGCGATGGCTTCAGTTGAGGTGGTCGGATCGACGGACTGTGCGCTGACAGCCGCGATGTTCAGCATCAGGACAACCAGTATGGCGCTGATGCTGGTGATGATCAAAGTGATACTTCTTTTCATAGTGCCTGCTCGACATGCCTACTCGGAAATTAGTGATATTACACATCAGATGCATTATACAATCACGCCACTCACTTAAAAATGGCCGTCACTATACGGTTTCCCTACGTTGTTTGCCTTTCAGACTTTAATGTGACCTAATTCAGATTTTCCATGATACAAAATACTATGTTAAGCGTTCCAATAATGAGATAAAATGGAACTCCTCTAGCCAGAATTCCGTATTACAAGCGATCATTGACGAAAAGGAATATGGTATGAAATACGATCGAACTCGAATGTTTCCTCACCTAAGATAAAAAGCAGTCGAATTAAAAATCTGATCTGTGAATCGAGGAGACTGAATCTTGTATAGAGATCTGTACAAATAAAGCTACTAATTTGGCGATATGTTAATAGGATGTCACCTGGGTACTATTTTGCACTGCAAAAATAAGGCTTATAATTAATGCAATGGAGCTGGAATGAAAGGCTGTGATATGGATTTAACCTTAAGAAAGGTATGTGACAGACAGTACATTAAGAAATGGATAGGATTTTGATATGAATATAAAACCAAACGATGTAACCTTGCGAACTGTTCAAAGGTTCTGTATACTAATATGTTGGTATAGTAAAAGATGTTAAGCACAGTGTCAGTGATCTTTTAACTATCTCAATGCTAATCATCACAATATGATCCCGGAGCGCATGGGTGGATCTCCCTTGACAACTCAGCATCCATCAAAAAGGTGATTTAATTCGCTTTTGATTCGAAATTTATGGAGTAATAACAAATGGCGAGAGAAAAAGTGCCATCCTTTACAGCCAATGAATGGGGCAAACAGCTCCGTCGTAATAAGTATGATCTTGAATGGTATCGACAATATCGTGAACCGCTTTCCATTGCGCTCGAACGTGGTCTGAAGAGCATCCGCAAGCGGCAGGATTTTGGCAAGGTCATGATTCACGCCCTGCCCTTTCTGCCTACCGAGCGTGTACAGAATTTTTGGGACCCGGTGATCAATCTGGCGATAGAAGTAGAACCGACATTTGAAGATGATGCTGTCCGAAGTCGTATGCTAAACCGTCTGGGTAATTACTTTATTGCTAATAACCGGATGGAAGAAGCGCGTGAGTCGTTTCAAAAGGCGTATGAAATTGCAGTCCAGTCCGAAGATCATCCCAATGAACTGGATGCCATGATCGGCCTGTTGCAGGTTGAGCAGGACGGACATATAGAAACGTTCAATTATGATATGATCGGTGATCTGCTGGCCTATCATGCAGAAATAAGAACACCAGAGCAAACCGCTCATCTACACCTTGCAATTGCCAAACTACTCAATCAAACCACCCGTAACGAAGAAGCCATCCCCTTTGCAACCAGCTCCTACCACTTCTGGAAAAATACTGAAAATGTGCTCTACTTCGGGCGGAGTGCCTATACGCTGTCGCAGGCCTATCGCTTTCTAGGAAATACCAGCTACGCAGATATTCTATTGGAACAGGCAGCACAGGCTTACAGCACAACGGAATATATCTGGCAGTATGCCGCGATTTCGCATGAATATGCTGTAAGTGCCTATTATGAAGGCCGACATGAAGAAGCCGCGCAGTGGATTCAGAAAGCGTGGGAAGAAGTACGCCTGATGCAGGACCCTCTACGGCAGCAGCGAGTACTTCATGCCTATGGCATGATCCTGTCGATGATCAAAAATCGGATGGGGATGGCGCGGGTTTACCTTAATCAGGCACTTGACCTGGCGTATGAACTCGGCAATGACGAAGACATAGTCCACATTCTGCATACTCTGGCTTTTAACAGCGCCAGAAGAGGGGAGATGCAAGAGGCGTTCGAAGAAATGGATCAGGCGCAGCAGCGTGCTGAATCCATTCCTGATGAACGTCACAGGCAAACCTTACTCTCTGGAATTGAAGAACTCCGCTCGATGATCGCAAATAATGATCCACGTCTGACACAATAATCCGCGATCCCTGTGATTGCGAAACGTGGTAACGCAGGTGGTGATCATGATTGACGAACCTCCCGTTAGGCATCTGCGCCACTAAGAAACGGTCTATCAGAAGATAGGCCGTTTTTTAGTGGAAATATCCTGTGAGGGTTTCGGCGGGATGGATGGCTGGATGGCTGACGGGCAGGTCAGTCAGGGCGAAGATTCGCAGATCAGTTCAATGGGAAGATCGGCGGACGGGGCATGATCTCTGCGCCTTTCTGTACTCACACTTCGATGAGTGCAGCATCGCAGATTAGTTGTAAAACATATTAGTGAAACGGGCCGAAACCGGACAGTATCCGGACACAAGCAGGACAGCGCCACTTGCCCCGGCTGGTGTCAGTGGTCAGAAGCGATGATTTGCGGGAAGTCGTCGGCAAACCATAGGCTGACCGTTGTGCTCGCTCCTTGGAAAGAATGCATTTTCGCTCTATAGTTTCAGTCATGATGAGAGGTGCCGGTTTAGCGATTATCGGACGGTTCGCAGCTTGTGGAACCGTGAACGCTGATTACAGGCAAATTGCAGATCAATCTCCAGCAGATCCTAGGCAGGCAGTGTCATGCACGGCGTATTCGGTATATTTTCAGGACAGTTATTCAGGAAGCGGTTCCTCTCGCGGGTGATGAGCGCGTTATCGGGCGGATTGGCGCTGATCCTTCTGGTGTGGGTGGGGATGGTATCAGGGCGTGTGAACGCACAGACGACCGACGCCCCCCCGGATTACAGTGTGACCGCCGGGATCACGCTGAACAGCAGCCGTGATGCACTGGACATCATCGCCGGTGTGGTCAACAATGGCGGCCCCAGCAGTACTACGGCGGAGATTCAGGTGCTGGCACTGGATGGTGCAGGCGAAGAGCGCGTGGTCGCCAGCGAACAGGTCCGCCCACTGGATGGCAACAATGACCGCATCTCATTTGTGCTTCGTGTTCCGGTGGATCAGTTCGAGCCGGGGACACAGCAGGTCTTCGTGGTGCGGGTGATCGGCCTGCCAGACACACCGGAGATCCGCAGTTCGCTGTTGAGTGCAAATATCCCGATCACAGCGGGGACAGGCGGTAATGCGGTCACAACGCCCGCGCCACCAACACCGACTGCACCGGTTACGCCTCCGGCATCAATCGACCGCTCACCTACCCTGACGATTCCGCTGATTGATGTCACGATTGATCTGAATGACCGCGAACAGGTGGCCCTGCTGCTGACAGTCGTGGCCTGTGTGTTGTTACTGCTGCTGCTGATCATCCGCCTGCTGCGTCTGCTGTTTGTGCGCCGCCCGGATTTCAAAATCCCGTGGCAGCCGCCTTATGCGACCGTCCCGCCGCTGGACCCTTACAGCGCACCGGGAGTACGGCAGGCATGGCAGCCGCTGGCACAGAACAACCTGATCTCGACGCCGCCGACACAGGGGGCGCTTCAGTCGATCAAGCTGCTGTTGGGGACCGATGGACGTTATCTGTCAGGCTGGCAGCTACAGGCGGCGCGGCTGATTCAATATGACCAGTACGGGCGGGTGAGCCGGACTGAAACGTTGATGTCACCACAGGCGATCAAGCGGCTGAATCAACTGATCCGCAGTAACCAGCGGCTGTCTTTCGATCAGATGATGCGGCGCGTGCGCCCTACAGCACGGACACTGATCCGGCAGTTTCGCAAGCGGGTGACGGCACGCAGCGCCATGCTGCCGATTGCACTGGATATCCGCCTGAAGGGGAAGCACGGAGAGGTCAACATCGTGTTTGAGCTGTTCCACTTCGATCAGGGATACTGGCAGTTGATCGACCGCTGGCAGCCGGAGATGACGATCGTCAGCAAGAGCGTGCAGGAAAATTACACCTACAGCCTTTTCGGGCAGAGTGGCGGAGAAAAGCTGAATGATTTCTTCCGGCGGCTGACAGAAGATCTGACGCGTACACTGGTGGATTTTGTCGGCAGCCAGCCGGAGCTTCCGCCGGAGACTGCGCCGGATATGCCTGCGGCTGATTCGGGGGCTGTTCCGGCTGTCGGTGCGGCTGTCGGTGCGGCTGGACCTGCGCCTCAAACAGCCGACAATGCAGACGAACCACCGATCACGACACAGGGGGAGAAGGTCCACACAGCGGAAACGGGGGATCAGCCGCCAGTGTAGCGCACTGCCCTGACAACGCTTTCAGATTAAACAGGCCGGATAAAGCAAAATAAAAGACGGAACAGCATCTGCTGCTCCGTCTTTTTATTTCACAAGGCCCTGACCGGCCGTCGTTCATCGCGATGAACGGCGATTAGTCCATTGACGGCAGCAGGACGCCATCGATGATGTGCACCACGCCGTTGGGGGCGATGACATCTGCTTCGGTGACGGTCACGGTATCATTCAGGGTGACGGTACCGCTGTCCACGCCAACGGCGATGGTGTCACCGGACAGAGTCGGCAGGTTGGCGCCATCGCGCAGCAGATTGGCGTTGATGGTACCGCGCACTACATGATACTGAAGCACGGTGGTCAGCAGATCGGTGTCGGCGGCGATTTCTTCGAGCGTCAGGCCGAGTTCTTCCAGTGCGGCTTCGAAGGCGTCGTTGGTCGGCGCGAACACGGTGAAGTTGCTGGTCCCGGTCAGGGTTTCCAGAACTGCCGGATCAGCCGCTTCGAGTGCTGCGGCCAGCAGGCTCAGGTCGGGATTAGCGGCAACCACATCCACAAGATTGGCCGGGGATGCTGCTTCGTCACCGGCGTCGGCTTCTTCGTCGCCAGCATCAGCTTCTTCAGTCGTGTCGGCTTCTTCAGTCACTTCGACTTCTTCGTCACCAGCGTCAGCTTCTTCAGTCACTTCGACTTCTTCGTCACCAGCGTCAGCTTCTTCAGTCACTTCGACTTCTTCAGTCTCTTCAACTTCTTCTTCAGCGGGTACGAAGGATGCCGGATCGGTTTCGATAACGACGACTGCCGGTGAACTTGCGGTACCGATGGCAGTCACCAGATAGGAAATACCCGCTTCGAGTTCAGTGCCGGGCAGATCCACGAGTGAGTCACTGGTACCGTTGAGGACCACAGACAGATCATAGGCGGCGGCGGGGACGTCCAGTGTGTTGACGCCGTCATTCAGGCCGTCGGGATTGACCACGGTGCCGGGGTAGGCCAGCAGGGTGATGATCGGGCTGCCGTTGGCGAGGACGTCAACCGGCGGCGCGCCTTCAATTGCATGGAAGACGGTGACACGGGCATTGCCTTCGGGGATGTCCGAAAGGCTCTCGGCGATCACGGTCAGCGTCGGGTTGTTGTTGCCATGAGCCACCAGCGTCAGGTAATCACCGGCGGCGACTTCGATGGTTTCAGAGATGACAGCATTGGCGATTGCACTGCTGCCACCGACGGCGAATTCATACGAACCGGGTTCCAGTTCGGACCAGCGGGTAACACCTTCAAAGCGCAGACCACTGTAGCGGATTTCACCGTCCTGGAAGACGACGGCGGTGGTCAATGCGGGTGAAAAATGGGCGAAACGGACACGGCCAACGGTATCCGTGCTGGTGGTATCCTGCGCGACAGCCGGAATCACCATGCTGACGGCCAGGAGCAGCACCAGTAGAGCCACTAAAAATTTGCGCATAGCTGTTCTCCTCAAGTTTGTGTATGTGTAGTTGACAGATATGTCTCTCTATTATCGTATGGAGAAACAAGACACCTTAATTAAATAGAGCCTTGATGAGATAGCATTTAGCCTCAGGTGAGAAAGGCCGCCAGCGGGTTTTCGCTGGTGAAGGTTACAGCATGAGGTATTACCCGCCACACTGACCAGCTCCCGACGAATGACTGCTTGCGGACCTGCTGATTGCTAAGATCGCTTTCTCAGGACGGCTGTCTGCATCCCGAAGTCGCAGACGCGGCAAAAAGCATATTCTATACATCATGTCATGTAAAGATACGCGATGTAACAATATGTCTGATGATGCTGCGCTGAAACCGCACTGTTTAAGGCAGAGATGCTGAAGAAAGTACGCTGATTAGGATACCAACAAATGCCGCGATGCGCTAATTTTGCTTATGGGTTCTGTCTGGGATCGCCGGTGAGCGTATAAAGCAGGACACCGAACGACGACATCAGAAAGTTGCCGATGACGCCGAAGGCCTGCAGCGGGCCGATGAAGACCTCAGCGGCGGCGGCGCGGGTGTGGGTGCCAAATCCCAGTATATCGGCCAGGCCGGACAGCGCGGCAAACAGGATGCCCGTCAGCGCCAGCCGGGTCGCGATCTGCTGGATCAGGTTGGAAGGGGTATTGGCATAAAAGGTGAACTTGGCGTACAGCAGTGCGCCCAGAATCAGGAACGCAAAGCCCATCAGGATAAAGATCATCTGCAGAATGCCGATGCGCGGAGTCGGCGCGATGCCGGTTGAGCCGGGGAAGAGGCCCATAAAGGTCATGATCATACCGAGTGCGCCGAGCGCGATACCAACCTGAGCGATCCGCATGTAGAAATTTCATCTTTCCATGTAACAAGGCACCATAACGTTAGCCTTATGCGCTGTTTGCGTCAAGGACCGAGTGTGATGCTGGGTGATGCAATCGCATGGGGTGTCTTCGATATGAACCTCTCAGCAATTTCTTTAATTTGTAAATTCAGGCGGCGAAACGGTGAGTCTTTATGCATCACGCGCCGTTTAGCGTGATAATAGAAGAGACGTTAGTGACTCACATACATCTATATCCAATCAAGGAAGCATCGAGATATGCTCGATACGTCTGTTCTGAAGCAATTAAACGATCCTGACCCCGGTACCCGCAAAGAGGCTGTGATCGCGCTGGCTAAAACGCTGGATGAAAATGCCCTGTCCTATCTCGCGACTGTACACAAGAAGGATCGCGATCCTGAAATCAGGCAGTTGGCGAAAAAGGCGGGGATCTATATCCGAAAGCACACGCGGGATCTGTTCTCTGATATGGAGAACAGCGATAGCAACGCCTCACCGTTTTATGAAGAGGTCGATGCCGAAGATCTGGCCGAAGTCGAAAAGTCGGTCAAGGTCTCTGTAATAAAGGTGGAGCGCGCCAAAGGGATGGTTGATCGTGCGCTTGACGCAGAGGTGGGCGGCGATAAGGATAGGGCAATTGACCTGCTTCGGCGGGCGCTTAAGCTGAATCCGAATCTCAAGAAGGACCCATTTTTCCTCAGTCAGGCATCGAACCTCACCGGTACGATGAGCGGTGAAATGGCGGTTGACCTGCTGCTGAAGGATGAGGAAAAGAAGAAAAGAGGCGATGAAGGCGGAGAAGATTCCTCATGGAGTAACGCCTTCATTGACCTGTTGATTTACGGACTGGTCAATGCGGCGCTGATCGGCGTGAGCGTGTATCTGACCTTCGCCATTATCCTGCCCTCAATGACGGAAGCCCTGACACGACAGCTTATCGAACTGGAGGAGCGTCTTGCTGCACAGGGACAGGCCGGCGCACTGACGGCAGCCATGAATGGTATGTCAGTGCCAGAGTATGTGGAAAGCTCCCTGAATAACTTCACCATCTCGGCCACACTGATTTACAGTGCGGTTGGCAGTTTCGTCACCATCGCCACCATGATTATCTTCTATCTGTTCATTCATGCGATGAGTAGAGGGATTCTCGGCGGTGTGGGCAGTTATCCGCGTCTGGTGACAAAGGCAACACTGCCGCTGACGGCTGCTACGGTTGTGATCACGGTGCTCTCCCTGCCAGTATCCGTTATGACGCTTTCCAGCCCGGAACTGGGATGGGTTTCGGTTGCCGTTTCGCTGGTGCTGGCGCTTTTCTACTATGTTGTATTCTCGCGGCGGATTGGCGTGGCCTATGGCTTCAGTGCTTTCACCGGCTGCGGCGCGATTATCCTGTCGCTGATCGCCATGTTTGCCATGGGCTTTGGGTTGGGCTATATCCTGATCGCACTGCTGACCAACGGGATTGGCGTCCGATAATGATTAGGGTCGCTGCGGGCGGCCAGCGGGCGATGACACAGCATCGCCCCTACAAAAACGAGTTTGCGGGGTCATACGATAATCGAAACATCAACAGAACCTGGAATACGGCGTCGATATAAGCGCGTGTCGCAATCCCCCTAAGCCTGCGTTAAATCCTGCAACTCGGCCTTTAGCCTGTACGGGTTACTGATACAATCAGGGGATACGAACCAACTATCCCCTGATGCCGCTGCTGGCGGCTGGAATCGGTACACCCATGGGTTACACCACCTCTACCTCTGTTCTGTCGATTGACCCACAGCACCCGCAGCCGGATGTCATCCAGACGGCGGCGGATGTGCTGCGGCGCGGTGGACTCGTCGCCTTCCCGACCGAAACCGTCTATGGGCTGGGCGCGAATGCCTTCGATCCGGTGGCGCTGGAACGCATCTACCTTGCCAAGCGCCGCCCCGCCAGTGATCCACTGATCGTCCATATTCATGATCTGTCACAGCTTGAACAACTGGCGGTCAATATCCCGCCTGGGGCGTATGCACTGGCCGAAAAATTCTGGCCCGGCCCGCTGACGATGGTCCTTGAACGGGCGGCGCGTGTCCCTGCGACGGTCGCACAGGGGCTGAACACGGTCGCAATCCGTATGCCCGCACATCCGACGGCGGTGGCGCTGATCCGCGCCTGTGAGTTCCCGATTGCTGCCCCCAGTGCGAATACCTTCACCCGGCCCAGTGCGACCAGCGCGGCGCATGTGCTGGAAGATCTGCGCGGGCGGGTGGATCTGGTGCTGGATGGCGGCCCGACACCGATTGGCCTGGAATCGACCGTTGTCGATCTGACACAGACACCGCCGCTGGTCCTGCGTCCGGGCAGGATTGTGCTGCGTGACCTTAAAACGGTGCTGCCGGAGATCGAAATCCGCACTGTGCTGCGCGATCATCCGGCGCAGGCTGAAGCGGCCAGCATCGCTGCTGCTGCCCCGCCTGAAACGCCGATGGCATCGCCGGGGATGCTGATTAAACACTATTCGCCACGGGCGCAGGTCATGCTGTTTGAAGGATCACCGACGACGCTGATTGTGGCGATCACGGATATGGCACAGCGTCTGATTGCAAATGGCAGGCGGGTCGGAATCCTGTCTACGGAAGAGGATGCGGTACATTTCACCGACACCGGCGCACGGATCATCTCACTGGGCAAACAGCATGATCTGGAGCAGATTGGGCGGCTGCTGTTCGGCGGGATGCGCGCACTGGATGCACAAAAGGTGGATGTCATTCTGGTCCACAGTTTTGGGCGCGAAGGGCTGGGTGAGGCGATCTGGGATCGTCTGCTGCGGGCGGCTGAAGGTAAGGTTATCCGGCTGGATTGACGCGACCCTATGGATGCAGAGCGGGACAATCAAAAAACCGGCGCAGAGTCCTATTCAACTCTGCGCCGGTTTTGTTTCTGTGATTCAGATCATTTGTGATAGATTACTTCGCGGTGACTTTTGCTTCCCAACCCTGCGGCATCAGCACGAGATAGCGGGCGATCCAGCCGGTTTCCCCTTCGATCATGACCTGCAGCCATGTACCGCTGTCGTTGCGACCCGTCACGTATACCGACTGGGTGGCGGCCAGCGACTTGATGACCGGGGCAGTCAGGCCGGGGGCTTCACGGAAGTTGACGCGGGCACGGGTGGTGCCGACCACATGATCACCTTTGGGCGCTTCCCCGATTTCCTCAACCAGTTCCGGCAGTTTGTTCTCATCGTCATACAGGGCACGGATCAGCACGGGCGCGGTCGGCTCGACCACCGGGACACCAGCCAGATCACCGCTGACGACGACTGCACAGCGCGAAACCCAACCTTCGACACCGTGCTGTTCGATACGGAGCCACATATCGAGATCGGCATCCGTGCCACGGCAGACGCGCTCGGCGTCAAAATCATTGCGGCCTGTGACGGTCAGTGTGCCGCTGTAAAACGTGCTGCGGGTGCTGTATTCCAGACCGCCGCCGGTGCGGACATTCACCGCGCTATCACCGGTGGTGACGGTCACGGCTTCCTGCGCGAAAACGGCGGGGACAGCGGCGATCAGCAGGGCGATGAGTAAAATCATGGAGAAAAGAGAAAGACGTTTCATGACCAAGGTGCTCCTTATTGCGTTAATATTGTGCAGATCAAAGCGATGTCCTCAATATAGGCTGGGACGTGGTTTGAATCTGGTCGGAAGCACTACGCTCAACCCATGCCCGATACACGCAGTGCTGCCGCCTGCTCTACGCAAAGCCTACGGCAGCGAGTCCTGAACAAAGAGCCGGATCAAAGGATAGAAAGAGGACGGCATGAAGCGCACAGCATCCAGAAAATGTAATATTACGTGACAGGGTGCAAGATTGGCCTGATAATAGAAATTGGACCAAAATCGAACGACAGCAGATCAGAGAAGGGCATCGGCATTGCTCAGGCATGTATTAAAGAGTATAGTTGTCGGAAAGCTGTTCAAGAGAAACCACAGTCAATTGGAAGCCTTAATGCCCGTCGTCAATGACTCCCAACCTGCGTCACATCCATCACCCGCCTACAACGGGGCCAATACTGTCCGTACCCGGCAGACTATCCACGAGCTGTATACCGTGCCGAAGATCGATTTCCCGGCATGGGTGTTGAGCAATCATCACTGGCGTGGGGATGAGTGCCTGCTCGATCTGGGGGCGGGGGCCGGGCTGTATTATCCACAGGTGCGCCGCATCTCGGATCAGATCGAGTATCATGCGCTCGATGTCTCGGAAGAAGCCCTGCGCGCACATCCCGGACAGGATGATCCACGGGCGATGCTCGTCATGGGGGATGCCCATCTGCTGCCATACGCATCCGGTCAGTTTGATGTCGTGATGGCGAATCACATGATCTATCATCTGGCTGATGTCGATCAGGCGCTGACCGAAATCCGCCGTGTGATGAAGCCCGACGGTGTGCTGATCGTCGCGACCAACAGCCAGCAGTCGATGCCGGAACTGCATGTCCTGATGCGGCGTGCGATTGTCGTGCTGACACGCACGGGTTCGTCGCATGTCCAGCCGCCGCTGCCGAGCAGTGATCTGTTCGCGCTCGAAAGCGGATGCCGCAAGCTGTCGAAATATTTCTATGGTGTGGTGCGCTATGATCTGCCCGGCAGCCTGATCTTTCAGGAAAGCGAACCGCTGCTGGCCTACATCGAAAGCATGCGGCCTGATCGCGAACCGCAGCTTCCGGCGGATGTGCCGTGGGATGCGATGATGTCGATCATGCGGCAGCAGATCAACTACGTGCTGAATCATCTGGGTGAACTGGTGATCAACAAATTGAGCGGGGCGCTGATCGCTTCGGATGCAGGCGGCTTCATCCACGATTTTGTGGACCGCGCTGACCACGACAACTCCGACACCTGATTCGGCGCTGTACCCGGCGAATTTTCTCATGGGAACGCTGTATCTCGTCCCGACACCGATTGGGAATCTGGAAGACATCACCCTGCGTGCGCTGCGCGTGCTGCGTGAAGTGCAGCTTATCGCCGCTGAAGATACGCGCACCAGTCGTGTGCTGCTCTCGCATTACGAGATCAGGACGCCGCTGACCAGTTATCACGAACATAACAAGCTGACCAAGCTCGACGCGCTGTTTGAGACACTCGCAAATGGCGATGTGGCGCTGATCTCCGATGCCGGGACGCCGGGTATTTCTGATCCCGGTTATGAACTGGTGCAGGCGGCGCTGGAACGCGGTATCCGGGTGGAACCGCTGCCGGGGGCCAATGCCGTTACCACCGCGCTGATCGCATCCGGCCTGCCAACGGATCGCTTCACCTATCTGGGGTTTCTGCCGCGCAAACATCTGGTGCAGTTCTGGCAGGGCTTCGAGCATGATCCCAATACACTGGTCGCATATGAAAGCCCTCATCGTCTGGTGGAAGCGCTGGAAGCACTTCAGACAGCCGTGGGCGAGCGTCCGGTGAGTGTGGCGCGGGAACTGACGAAAAAGTTTGAAGAATTCATCCGTGGGCCGGTCGGAGAGGTGATCGGGCATTTCCGCGAACATCCGCCGCGTGGTGAGATCACGCTGGTGGTGGGCGGCACGGTGATCGAGAACGAAATCTGGGACGAAGCGCGGGTTTATCGGGCGCTTCAGGAACGGCTGGACGCCGGAGAACCGCTGTCAAAGGCGGCGAAGGCGGTCGCAGCAGAGGCGGGCTGGGAAAAACGGGCGGTCTATCGGCTGGCGCAGGGGGATTGAAGCGGAGAAGCCCTCTATCCGGCATTTCCCATGTAAGAACTGCGTAAACTCTGCTGGTGAATCGGGATTGTACATTGTCCTGATGGGTGACCCAGCCTATAATGCGAGTCTGTCTGCTGGCTTATGATAAAGCGAAGTGCGATTCACTGGTGAGTGTTTCCACACAACAATTCAGCACTGCGGTTCCCCCAACTTTAACCAAACCCAGACTGCGGCGCGGGCGGCGTTATCTCGAATGGCTTGACCTGATCGTGACGATTGCCGCGATCTATGCACTGGTCAACCTGACGACGGTGCGCTTTATCGTCGATGGCGCGAGTATGCAACCCAATTTCGAAACCGGGCAGTTCATCATCGTCAGCCGGGCCAATTATCTCTTTGGCGAACCCGAACGTGGTGATATTGCGGTGTTTCACTATCCCGGAAATCAGCAGGAAGATTACATCAAGCGTCTGATTGCCCTGCCGGGAGATACGGTCGAATTCCGTAATCAGGAAGTGTATGTTAACGGCGAACTGCTGCACGAGCCGTATATCAACGAACCCTGTACCGTCCGCAACTGCCCTGATGCGATCTATACCATGGGGGCGGATGACTATTTTCTGATGGGTGATAATCGCAATAACAGTATTGATTCACGGAGTTTTGAGCGCGATGAACAGCGCGTCCACCGTGAACATCTGGTGGGCGAAGCGATTGTCCGTTACTGGCCTCAGGATGCATGGGGCATTATCACCAGAACAGGCTATCCCGAATAACCATGACACTTGTACCTGAAACTGCATCCCTGCCCCGCCCGCGCCTGCATCGTCCTGGCCTGCTGCTGGAACTGCTTAGCACGGTGGTGTTCATTATCGCAGTTTATGTGCTGGCGGAGATGGCGATCCCACGGTCCAATCTGGAAGGGCCGAGTATGCAGCCCAATTTCCATGCCGGACAGTATCTCATCATCAGCCGGCTGGATTACCTGTTCGGTGATCCGCAGCGGGGCGATGTGGCGGTATTCCAGGCCCCGGATAAGGACACCAGCGAGCCGCGCCTGATCAAGCGTGTGGTCGGGCTGCCGGGTGAAACCGTCACCGTCAGCGGCGATGATGTCTTTATCGACGGGCAGAAGCTGGAAGAGCCGTATTTTGTGCTGAGGCCGTGTACCCGTAACTGTCAGGAACAGACATGGACACTGGGGCCGGATGAATACATTATGCTGGGCGACAATCGCAATGACAGCCGTGATTCTCGCGCTTTTGATGCGGTCGATCGCAGTCTGATTGTTGGCAAGGCGGTATTCCGCTATCTGCCGCTTTCCGAAATTGGCGTGATCGACACATTCCGCTAGAATAATAAGTATGATCCCACGCTCAGGTGGCGTCATAGGTAGAAAGAAGTTATCCACATGAGTCAGATGAACGCTCACGAATGTCCCCGGTGTCAGATTGGACACCTTCAGGCTGCAAAGACCGCCTTCACGCGGGTAATTAATGGGGCTGTCGTCAGCGTACCTGAGGTCAAGGTCTATAGCTGCGATGTCTGCGGTTATCAGGACTTTGATCGTGTGACAATGGCGCGGCTGCAAACACTGCTGGGTAGTGTGGGGATTGATGTCCTTGATGACAACCGGCCCATGACCAAGTCATCGCCGGTAGAGGTCGAAGGTCTCGAAACGGCCAAGCTGCCCCGCCCAAAACCCTAACTGAACCCGGTTAAAATCCGAATGCGCTGTCATGGCGGCATATCATGTACGCCGCCTGACAGTGCCCTGCGTCCACTGGATGCCCGTAGCGACCGATTACATCGCCTTCATAAGCTGCGACGACGTCATGCGCGATGTCTGCCCTCAACGAACTGCTGATCTCAATCTTCGGCCAGAACGCCCCAAAAACCGCCCTCTATGATGATTTAGAGCGCTGGGTAAAGGACTCACGCCGGTTTAAGGCTTTCGCCCTTCAGTACGGCGTCAAAATCCGCTCCAAACTTCGAAATATCCGCGACGAAGGCGGCCTGCATGATCTGCGGGCAGAGCTGGCGGTGGCTGCCCTGCTGCTGACGGAAGCACGCTTCACACTCGAATATGAAAAATACAGCGCATCGCGCCAGCGTGGGCCGGATTTCACGGTGACCTTCCGGACGCATACGCCGTTTAATGTCGAAGTGCGGCGCATACGCGGCGCTGAACTGGATGATCATGCGACAGGTGACCGTGACGCTGATGTAAAGACCGGCAAGCTGATGGCTGTGTTGTGCGATAAGGTCGGGCAGATGCCGCCGAGTATCATTAATGTGCTGTGGCTGACATCCGAGCGCGGGATCACCGAAGACGATCTGGCACAGGCAGCAGTCACACTGCGTCAGATGGCAGAGCGCAAGACGGATGATTATTTTCAGCGGCGCGGCTTCAGGAATGCGGTGGAATTCCTGCGGCAGTACGCACACCTGAGCGGGATCGTGCTGCATGGGAATCAGGCCGGGCAGAATACGCTGTGGCTGAATCCACTGGCGCGGCACAAGATCCCGCCGGAGATGGCGAATATACTCCGGCGGGTGTGATGATGTGAGTGTTACGCCGGGGCGGGCAGCGGCGCACCGATCTGCTGCTGTAAACCCGCCAGCGCACGGAAGGCGGCCCCACGTACCTCTGGATCACGGCTGCGGAGCGCGTTGTACAGTGCGCCTGCATTACCCACCAGCCCAAGCTGACTGATCGCCTGTGCGGAGAGCGCGTTCAGCGCCGGATCTTCGTCCGCCAGCGCTTCGACCAGTGCTTCTTCAGGGCTGCGTGCGCCGACTTCCTCACCCTGACGCTCAACCCAATCCTTCAGCCAGCCGATCTGCTCGACATCAGGATAGGCGCGCAGGCGTGCGTCTGTCTGCTGCATGTCGATGAAGACCTGCTGCGCGGCGGAACGGACATACCACTGCGGATCTTCGAGAAAGATGCGGTAAATGGAGATAATCGCCCACGGCGTCGGGACACGCCCAAGGCCGAAGATCGCCGCCCGTCGCAGGCCGAGATCCTCACTGTTAACGGCCTCATGCAGCAGCGGATAACCCTCATCAGGCAGCGCGGCGAAGGTCTCGGCGGCGGCACGCTGAAGCGCCTCTGCATTACCGGTGATGACCACTGCAAGCTGTTCCATCGCTTCATCGGTCGCAATCGGACCATTGGCTAAGGTGGCCGCAAGCTGGACACGGCTGTCGGAGTCGGTGAGGTATTCGCGCAGCGGCCCGATTGCCAGCGGATCACGGGTTGCCCCCAGTCCCAGACAGGCCAGCATCCGGATCTCGATATCCCCGGTGCGAAGTGCCCGCCGGAAGCTGTTGACGCTGGCCGGATCGCGGGTGGTGACCAGTGCAGCGGCAGCCCGTTCGCGCAGTGCTGAAAACTGATTGGGCAGATTCAGGAAGGCGTCAAGCTGTTTGAGGACCGAAGCGCGCCATGCGGCCTGATCGGAACTCGTCGCCAGCCAGCAGGCCATCCGCAGCACGGAGTCGTACAGGACATCCGGCGGCATATCCAGCCGTGACTGCACCGCCGGTTCGATATTGGCGTGCCCAGCGCCATAGGCAAAGGCCCATGACCATTCCGGACGCCGCGCCTTATCGCGCATCGTGACGGCGTCCATCTCATTCAGCGTCAGGCTGGCGAGATAGGCCGTCACCTGCGAATGGCGGAAGTGCCAGCGGCCATCCTGATAGCGGTGAATCAGCCGGGCGCTTTCCAGTGTGCGTAAAAGCTGAAGCTGGGCCTGATTCAGCCGTGCGGCTGCTTTGGCATCAGCGGCATCTGCCCCGGCTTTGGCGGCGGCGACTTTTTGCAGGCTCTGTTCATCGAAGGGGCCGCGTTCCAGTTGCAGGACGGCGGCGGCGGCGGCCTGTGTCATGTGCTCGTCACTGATGCCCAATCCACGCAGATAGCTGTGGACGGCATCCGACAGCGACAGGTTCTGCTCATCCTCAATCGTCAGATCACCGGCGAAGATCGCACGCATGACCATCGCCGCATCAAAGGCCGAGAGGCCGCGAATCTGCGCTCTGGCCTGTTCGATCTGCGCTTCGGATGGGGCACTGCCGCTTCCGGCGATTTTCGTCCAGCGGGCGGCCCACAGATCCGCTGCCGCGTTACTCAGGACATCATTCCACGGACGCAGATAAACCGGTGTCAGGCCAGCGCGGGTGAGGCCGTCAAAGCCGCTGGTGGGGCCGGACACGATGATGAAGTTGCGCCGGTATTCGCGGAGAAAAGCGCGCAGCCAGTGGCTCACTTGCTGGCGTTCGGTGGCGGTCAGGCCGTCGTAGCCGTCCAGCAGCACCAGTGCCGAACCACGATTGAGATATTCATACAACTTGCTTGGGATGACTTTGGCGGTCACGCCGCCGTACTGGATCTGGATGGCACGCACCAGCGGTTCCGCTGGATCAGCGCGGCGCCCAAGCGCTTCGATTTCCGGGGCGATATAACCCAGATCGATGTACAGGGGCAGCAGGCGCTTGAACAGTGGGACACTGCCGCGCCGCTGGTCCGTCAGGCCCGGATCACGGGTGGAGCCGCCGTCCTGCGCCTGTTCTTCCGCCAGACGTTCGCGGGCGCGTTCTTCCAGCGTCACACGGTCCTTGATACGGGTGGCGCGTTCATCGGCCTTGAGCAGCGCTTCTTCTTCTTCAAGCTGAAGCGCGATGGCGTCCTTCGGTGGTTTAAACTCAACCTGACTCAAGCTCCACAGCGCGATGGCTTGCAGGGCGGTGGTGCGTCCGCTGCCGGGCAGACCGAGCAGTGCCAGCGCTCGCTCTCCGTGGCCGAGATCTTCAATCGACAGCGTCTGAAGATGATAGGCGGCGTGCAGGGCTGGGTAATCATGCACCAGCGGGATAATATGGAACGGGTCGCGGTTGACATCTTCATCCGCCGGGGCTGCGAACGGGGCTGGCGCGATGAAGCGCGGTTCGATCACGATGTCGCTCAATGGGACCGACGCGCCAGCCAGATGATCGCTTTGGCAGCGCTTCAGCAGTTCGCCCACATAACGCCCTTCCGGGCTGCGGGTGGCGTAGCGCTGTGCGGTTTCGCGCCGTGTCTCGACTGATTGGCGCATCGCGCCGAGAATGCCGCGTGCCTGATACAGCGCAAAGGCTGTCGCCCATCCGGACAGCAGACCGACGATGAAATTTTTGGGTTCAAACTGAAAATCGATCATGTCGCTACCTTTGCTGGAGCGGTTCTGAAATTACTGGTAAGCGCTGTGTGCTGTTCCCTATCGTAGCCGCTTATACCGTATCGTGAGCTTAAGATTCTAGACCGGAGTCGATAATTCGAGCAAGTTGCCGTCCGGATCGCGCAGATAGACCGATTGAATCGGGTGAGTCGCGCCGGTACGCGGGACGATCCCGCTCTCCGGCGGTGTTATGAGCGGTGTCATGCGAACTGAAACCGATCAACCAGAATGCGTCCGCAGTTGGTGCAGGTGATCAACTGATCGCCGCGCCGCACCTGCTGGACGATGTTCATGGTCTGTTCAATGCCGCACACCGAACAGCTTACATCCTTCAGCACCGAAACCGGCTGGTGTGCTTTGCGCGGCTTGAGCGCCATGTACATCTTCAGGTTTTCGGGCTGCACGGGCTTCAGGGCTTCCTGACGCTTCTGCTGAAGCTGCTGCATCGCCTGCTGAATCTCGGCCTGTTCTTTCAGTAATTCCGCGTGTGAGGCTTCCCATGTGCTGGTGACTTCGGCCAGCACGGTCCGCTGATGGTCAAGCTCGGCCTGTATTTCCTCACTTTGGAACATGGTTTCCAGCAGGCGTTCTTCAAGCTCGGCGGTGCGGCGCTTGAGGGAGTCGATTTCCTGCTGCATTTCCTGCATGTTCTTGGGATTTTTAACGCTGCCGCTGTAAAGCTGCTGCTCGGTCTGCTGTGCTTTCTGCTGAATGGATTTCAGTTCAAGATCGAGATCGAGCGTCCGAGTTCGCATGGGGACTAAACGCTGTTCGGTCTGGGTGACGGCGGCCTGTGCATCATCCACTGCCTGACGCTCGCCAAGCTGCGTGCTGATTTCGTCCAGCCGTTTCTGCTGGCGCACGAGCTGTAAATCGACCTGCTGAAGTTGATAGAGTGCTTCTGCCTGATTCATAGAGGTTTGCTGGTCCGGGTGGTTTGATCAATACAGAGAGATATCGGGTGAACTTCCTGCCTGTTCGTACTGCCTGTTCGTACCGCCTGCAAGGTCCGGCGGAGAACAGATCCTGTGTCTGATGGCCGATTGCTGATGACTAATACCTGATGACCGTTTACTGTTCAATCAGGTTTTGTCGGGTACAATCGTAAATGATCTTTTGGAGCCGCCTGACAGATCGTCAGGTTATGGCTGATCAAGTGGCTGTTGGCAGTCTGCGGCAGGCCTTGTACGATTATTGAATTGTAGACGATTTTGCATCAGAAGCCGAACAGATCAGTAAGGTGCGCTCGCCCTGCACCATGTGCTGCTCTGAGATTGATCTGAATACGGCTTCCTTCACCCAACTATTTCCTGACGGGATCAGTAATGCGAACAGGATATACAGGATACGTATCCCCCTCCGAATGGCGCTGGGTTATCATTCTGAGCAGTATCTTTGTGCTGGCAGCGCTCTTTCCCTTCCTATGGGTTGCCTTTAACGATCCGGCATCCAGCCAGCAGCGCTTTATGGGCGCCCTGCACGATTACCCGAATACCGCGAGCTATCTCGCCCGTATGATTGAAGGATCGCAGGGTGCATGGCTGGGCCACTATCTGCACACACCGGAGCCGCATCACGGCGTGCTGGTGGATGGCGTGTACATCCTGCTGGGGCAGCTTTCAATGCTCACGCGCATCCCGGTGATTGTGCTGTTTCATGTGGCACGCATCGGGGCAGCTTTTTTCATGTATGCGGCCATTTATTTCCTGGGGGCCAGAATATGGATGCGGGTGCGGTCACGGCGTGTCTTTTTTGTGCTGGCGGTCTGCGGCTCCGGCCTTGGATGGCTGCTGGCCCCGCTGACGAACAGTCCGAATTATATTGACCTGCTGCACCCTGAACTCTACCCGTTTTACACCACCCTGACGAATGTGCATCTGCCGCTGGCGATGGGCGGGATGGCGATTCTGATCAGCGCGATTATCGAAGTCCTGCGCCCCGGCACAGACGAAAGCCCGATGCTCGGTAACGAAGGCGGAACGATCTTCTTCTTCAGCCTGTTCGTCACCTTTCTCTATCCGCCGGGCATTGTGCCGATCGGGATCGCATTTGTGGTGGTCCTGCTGGCGCGGATGCTTCAGAACCGGGGGACGCCCTACGGCCTGCGCTGGATGCTGTGCCTGATTGTCCCACCGCTGCCGCTGCTGGCCTATTACGGCCTGATTTTCGCCTATAACCCGGTGGTGAGTCAGATCTGGCTGAATCTGAATCGCAGTATGCTGCCGCCGGTCTGGATCTTCGCGCTCGGCCTTGGTATCCCGCTGGTGATTGCGCTGCCGGGGCTGTACCGCGCCATCCGACGCTTTGAGCAGGACGGTAATCAGATCATGCTGCTGTGGCTACTGGCGACGGTGCTGCTGATCTACCTGACGCCGGTCATTCAACTGGATTTCGGGCTGGGACTGATGCTGGTGATGGCCTATTTCGGTACACGTTCAGCAGAGGATTACTGGTTCCGGCGCTTTCCGCGTAAATGGCGCTACCAGATGCTGATTGTCGTGGCCGCAGGGATCAGCCTGAGCTTTCTCGTGGTACTGATGACGCCCATGTATGCCTTCAGATCGGCGGCGGTGCGTGCTGGCAGCAGTCTGGTGCTGGAGAGCGATTATGACCGGCTGTTCCAGTGGCTGCGGCTGCGCCCCGGTCAGGAAGGTGTTGTGCTGGCAGCGCCGCAGGTCGGTTTATGGCTGCCTGCGTGGAGTGGACGTCCGGTGGTCTATGGCTCACGGGAATATACCCTGAATGCCGAGCAAAAGGGGAAGGCGGTTGCAGACTGGTATCGCGACGGTCAGCAGGGCAACTGTGATGCGCTGCTCAATGGCCGATATTCGGCATACGGACGCTATCAGGTGTTGTATGTGGTCTATGGCCCACGTGAAAAGGCACTCGGTGATGCGCCCTGTCTGGCGCAGCTTGAGCGGCTGGTGATGTTTGGCAGCGTCGAACTTTACGTGGTGAACAGGACAACCGAAGCAGATTGATTGAGCAGTCACCGGCGCATGTCGCAGATGCGTGCCGCAAACCCTGCCAGAACAGAACACAAAACGCCAGCGGGAGTCTCTGCTGGCGTTTTTGCTGGT
>CAYNDH010000027.1:3587-8617 GCA_964395665.1 uncultured Anaerolineaceae bacterium | reverse complement strand
TGCCAGAACAGAACACAAAACGCCAGCGGGAGTCTCTGCTGGCGTTTTTGCTGGTGAAATCTGTTTTGTACCGGTGCGATCAGGATGCCGCGTTGACGGCTTCCAGTGAGGGGATATAACCGCGCTCTTCCAGCCAGTTGAGGATGATGCTGACCGATTCCTCAATTGTTTCCGGGTCGGTGTGCAGATGAATATCCGGATTGACCGGCGCTTCGTAAGGATCGCTCACACCGGTGAAATTCTTGATTTCACCCGCGAAGGCTTTGGCATACATGCCCTTGACGTCACGCTGTGCGCAGACATCGAGCGGGGCATCGACAAAGACTTCGATGAAATTGGTGGTTTCCTCACGGACATAATCGCGGGTGGCGGCATATGGCGAGATAAACGACGCCATGACACCGACATTGTTACGACTCAGCAGCTTGGCGACAAAGGTCACGCGCTCGATGTTCTTGTCGCGATCTTCCTTGGAAAAGCCGAGATCGCGGGTGAGCTGTGTACGGACAATATCACCATCAAGGCGCTCGACGCGGATTCCGCGTGCGCGCAGCTTCGGTTCAAGGGCGATGGCGATGGTGGTCTTACCGGCGCCAGAAAGCCCTGTGAACCACAGTACAAAACCGGGGTATTCTGTCATTGAGTGCGTTCTCCGAACCTGAAACGAATGTAACGAATGGATTGCCTGCCATTGTAAGTCAAATGATTTCTCATGAAAGGCTCAGTTTTGGATTCATTCGCATTGTATGAATTTTAAAGGCATTCTATTCGTGGGTTGTGACTGAATTTGCCCGTTTTTGATAATCACTGCTGCTTAACCGAGCCGGATGCCGGAGAGCGGTTCGGCTGGTCGCGCATCCAGCACATCCAGCACGGTCGGCATGACATCGAACAGCGACCGGCCATCGACACGGCCCCGACCTCTGCCGTTGGGTTCATGCAGGATGTACATGCCCTCGACGGCGTGATTGGCATCATCCGGCCCCATATCATTTTCAAGTGTGTAATGTCTGCCGTAGCCAAGGCTGCCGACTGATCGCCAGTGCAGATCGCCAAAGTAGACGATCAGATCGGGCGCGATGCCGTTGACTTCGCGGTAAATAGCCTGCGGTTTAAATGCCTGCGTATTCAGCGGCTGGCCCTGGGCATCGGGGATGGCACACAGCGCGGCGGCCAGTTCATCGCGCACCCTCTCGAAATCTTCCGGCGCGATGATCCCCTGCGGCTCGCGTCCGGCGACGTTGAACGATACGCGGCCATAATAGCCGCCGCTGCCCCATGCCCGTGTCCGGGACCAATCGACATTCTCTTCATCAAACGGTGTGATCACGCCTTCGGCTGGCGGTGTTTTAAAAGCCAGCCAGCCGTTACGCCACAGCCACTCATTCAGGCAGATCGCACCATCCATACGTTTGACGCCGTGATCACTGACGACCAGCACCGTCGTCGAGTCGTCGATGCGGGCCAGCAGCTCACCGAGCTGGGCATCAACCATACGGTAATAATCCCGGATGGCGTGTTCGAAGCGGTTTCCCGCCTCATACAGCCGGTGCTGCGGATCGTGATAGCGCCAGAAAGCGTGATGAATGCGATCGGTCCCCATGTTGACATGCATGAAGAAATCCCACGGCTTGCTTTCCATCAGGTGACGCACGACACGGTACTGCACATCGGTGAAATCGTAAATGCGCTGGAGCAGTGCATCCTTGTCAGTGGTGCGAAAGTCGGTGATGTCAAAATGATAATCCGGCACAAGCCGCAGCACTTCGGTTTTCAGCACTGCCGGATAGGTGAAGGCACTCTCGATACCGGGGGCGGGAAAGCCGCTGATCAGATGGCCGTTCAGTGGGCGTGGGGGATGTGTCTGCGGGACGGAGACGATGACCGATGTTTTACCGGCATCCCCCAGATGATCCCAGACCCGTCTGGCGCGGATCGTGGTCCCGTCGGCCATGCTCATGCGGTCATAGCTGTGATCGGCGCGGTTGCGGAAGCCGTAGCATCCCAGTTCGCCGGGATCGCGCCCGGTGGTCATGCAGGCCCACGCCGGGACGGTGATGCACGGCGTGCATGATTCGAGCGTCCCCCATGTCCCGCCGCGCATGAGCTGCGACAGATGCGGCAGCTCATCACGGAACTGGTCAAAGACCAACTGCGGACTGGCACAGTCCAGCCCGATGAGCAGCAGGCGCTTCTTTCGACTGCGGCTGTTCGTCAGGCGATTGGTCAGACTGTCACTCAGGCGGCGAAACATGGAAGGATCTCTGTTTTCACGTCAGATAAGGTCGCCTGGGCTGCTTATTCCTGCGACTGGTGATAATTCCGCATCCCTTCGATCAGCACATGGCTGACTTCGGGCCGCGTGAATTCCACCGGCAGCATTTCGCCAGCGGCCAGCTTTGCGCGGACCTGTGTCCCGCTCAGGCTCAGCCAGCTATCCTTGCCATGCGGACAGGTCTTGGCGGTGACAATCGTGTTGCAGTCACGGCAGTAGAAGGAATGCTCAAACCGCAGCGGGATAATCCCGATGGCGGCTTCATCGAATTCATCGAACAGCTTCTGCGCGTCGTAGGTGCCGTAATAATTACCGACACCGGCATGGTCACGCCCGACGATGAAGTGCGAGCAGCCGTAATTCTTGCGGGCAATCGCGTGCCAGATCGCTTCACGTGGGCCAGCATAGCGCATGGCCGCCGGGAAGGTGTTGAGCAGCACGCGGTCCTTCGGGAAGTAATACTGTAACTCGGTCTTATAGCTCTGGACGCGCACCGAGGCCGGAACATCATCGGACTTGGTCGCGCCGACCAGCGGATGCAGCATCAGGCCGTCGGCCATTTCCAGCGCACATTTCAGCAGATATTCATGGGCGCGGTGGATCGGGTTGCGCGTCTGGAAAGCGACAATCCGCCGCCAGCCATTTTCGGCAAACAGGGCGCGAGTCTGCGCCGGACGCAGGTAGATGTCGGGGAAGTCCGGCTGCGGCTCCGCCAGCATATAAACATCACCCGCCAGATAGACCTCACCGTAACCATACACGCGGGAGACACCCGGATGAGCGGCTTCGGTCGTGCGGTAGACCTGCGCCGCTTCGGTTTCCTTATCGTAGGTGTACTTTTCGTTCAGTTCCAGCAGGCCGACGATCTCACCTGACGCATTCACCAGCGCGACATCCTGACCTTCTTTCAGGCCGTCGGCAGTTTCGCGATCCACCGGCAGCGTAACCGGGATGGTCCATGGCAGGCCGTTGGTCAGGTGCATGTCGTGCAGCACGCTCTGATAATCCTGGCTGTTCATGAAACCGGTCAGCGGGCTGATGATACCGGTGGCGATCAATTCGAGATCTGAAAGCTGCACTTCGCCCAGTGTGACCTTCGGCGCCTGACGAGCGCGCTCCAGATAGGGCGCAGCCGCATCGCCGGTATAGAGACGGTCGATCAACACGCCCCCGTGAGGCGCGATAATAGAAGAGGCGGCGGACTGATTATTCATGCAGTTTATTCCTGTGTTGTGAGATGAGATATTCAGTGGTTTACAGCGAAGGCATTGTACCAGCATAAGCGGGCCGGTGAAACCACGATTTAAGCCTGTGCCGGTCTGCATCGGCCAGCGGTTAAAAAAACCACGCATTTCGAGTAGACTTTTCGCATTAGCCTTTCAATGAAATGTGATACGGGCCGTTCGTATGGGTAAATGGCATAAATGGCATAAATGGCGTAATCTGCTGCTGCTGCTGTTGTTCTGGGTGATCGTTACGCCGCTGCTGATTGAGGGTGTGCTGCGGTTGTCTGTGCCGCTGCTGCCACCTGCGCTTCAGTTAGCGGCGGAGCGTGTGCAGAAAGGCGCATCGCTTGACATCAATCGCATCGAACTGATGACGATGGACATCGACCACAACTTCATGATGCGCCCCAATATCGAGAACGCGCTCTACGGGCCGAAGCAGTCGGTTGTCTTTCGTGTCAGCACCATTCAGATCCTCAACAGCCGTATGGGATTCCGCACTGATCCGGTGCAGCAGGGGGATCAGGTCGATGTGGCGGTGGTCGGCGACTCGTTCAGCTTCTGTTTTACCGAATACGATGACTGCTGGGTGACGCGCTTTCAGCAAAGCACCGGCCTGAAGGTGATGAATCTGGCGCAGGGTTCCACCGGCAGCATGAGTCACTGGCGCTTTATCGAGACGTTCGGGCAGGCGTTCAAACCGCCGCTGGTGATCTGGCAGTGGTTCGGCAATGACTTCAATGAGGATTATCAGCTTTCGGTGACACGGGGCGAGATGCAGCCGATTGAGTACGGCTCGCGAGTCCCGGATTATTCCAGTGAAGACGCGCCGGTGCTGCAATGGCTGCGGCAGAATTCGGTCGCGTTCGTCGTGATCGAGACGGCGCTGTTCGGAGAAGAAGCTTATATCAGTGATTTCGAGCGCTTCCACTTCACACCGGAATTCAGCACCCCGATCCATGAAACAGCAGGCAGTCCGGTGCTGGAATTCGGCCAGCGTTACGAGCAGATCGCGATGGATATGTCCGATCCGCGTACTTCCGTCGGCGTGCCGATGACTCATGAAGCCCTGCAGAACGCTAAACAGACGGTTGAAGCGTGGGGCGGGGAATTCGTCGTGTTTCTGATCCCGGTGCGTGAAGAAGTCTACCGCAGGGTGACAGCGGACCTGCTTGGGCTTGAGGCCATGGCGCTGTTCAAGGAGAATCGCGAGACGATGCGCAGATTGTGCGATGAACTGGAGCTGACCTGTTACGATCTGCTGCCCGATTTACAGGCAGAGGCCGAGCGCTATGCCGCGCAGGGTGAACTGCTGTATTATGCCGATGATATGCACCTCAACCCGCGTGGGAATGCCGTTGTCTCTGAATTGGTTGAGGCATGGCTGAATCAGTTGAATGTACCGCCTGGGTGAACGTGTCAATCCGCGTAAGGGCGCAATATATTGCATTCCATTGCGCCAGGTGAAGGGTTTTGCAGGGTGGAAAAGCCCCCTATCCCGGCATTGCAAGCAATGCTTTCCCTTTCCC
>CAYNDH010000027.1:0-3487 GCA_964395665.1 uncultured Anaerolineaceae bacterium | reverse complement strand
GCCTGCGCCATCTGACACGCCTCGTAAATCGCCTGTCCACGGTCCGGCACACGGATAAACGTCTCGCCTTCGACGCCGCCGCGTGAAATGCAGCCTTCGGCCATCATCTGTAAAATCTCATCCAGTGACTCGGTGCGCGGATCTTCGGCGGTCAGCACTGTGAAATCAGCGTACTCCTGCGAGGTCTCGGCCATCATGCGCCGCTTCTCGACATCACGCAGGCCAGCGCTGCCGAACACCGAGATCAGGCGTTTGCCTTCCGGCAGAATGGTGCGCGCCGCCTTCAGTGCCTGCCGGAGCGCATTCGGCGTATGCGCGAAATCGACAATCGCGGTGAAATCCTGGCCTTCGTCGATCTGCTGCATCCGACCGGAGATCGTTTTCACATTCGCCAGACCGGTCTGCACGGTCGCCAGATTCGCGCCATAGCTGCGGGTGGCGGCAATCGCTGCCAGACAGTTATAGATGTTGAATGCCCCGGCCAGCGGCGTGAAGTAGGCATCCCCGGCGGCGTTGAAGAAGGTCCGGCCCGGTTCATAGCGGATACCCGTCGCCTGGAAGTCTGCTTCATTTTCGATGCCGTACATGATCACCTGATCGGCGGCTTTGGCGGCGAAATAGGCCGCACTCGGATCATCGGCGTTGACAATCGCGATTTTCGGGATAAAGGCTTCGGGGGTTGCTTCCTCAAGTGCCTGCGGCACGCGGACACCGGATTTCTTCTGCGAGCGTGACAGCAGATCGAACATGATGCCTTTGGCGTCGCGGTAACTTTCCCATGAGCCGTGATAATCGAGATGTTCGTGCGTGACATTGGTCATCACCGCCATATCGAGATCGACGCCGTTCAGACGCCCCTGTGCCAGCCCGTGACTGGTCATCTCCAGCACGCAGTGCGTCAGGCCGTTGTCGCGCATCTGCGCCAGATACATCTGGACATCCGGTGCGCTGGGGGTCGTCACATGCAGGCCGGTATCGGCGGTGGTGCTGCCGAGATCGGCGGCAAGCGTGCTGATATAACCGGCAGTGCCACCAGTTGCCAGCCGCAGGATGCTGTGAATCAGGGTGCTGGTGGTGGTCTTGCCATCGGTGCCGGTGACGCCGATCACCACCAGATCACGTGACGGGTAATCGTAATAGGCTGCGGCCAGCCAACCGAGCGCCGCCTGTGGATCGCGAAGCTGTGCATAGGGGACGCCGATCTCACCCAGTTCGGAAAGCGGCCTGGAGCCGATGACCGCCGCCGCGCCATTGGCGACCGCCTGTGGGATGAAGTCGTGTCCATCGACACTGCGTCCGGCGCGGGCGATGAAGACGCCATCACGCTGCACCTGTTCGGCATTTTCCGTCACTGGTCCATGGATCACCGCATCACCAGAGACGCTCAAGACGTCTTCGTCTGGCAGTGCTTCCAGTAATTCGAATAAGGTTTTCGTGCTGACCGGGTTCCAGTCCAGCTCATTCAGGTTACTCATAAAATCCGGGCCAGTCCTCATCATTTAATCCCAGTACTTCGCTCATCAGGATCGCGCCTTCGTTGGCTTTGGGCAGCCGGTTCAGATAGCGTTCTGTCACCGAGATATTGCTGTGGCGCAGCAGACGGCTGATCTTGTCGATCGGTGTCCCGGCTTCGTGCAGCGCACCCGCGACCGAACGGCGCAGGTCATGCGGCGCGACATGGCCGATCCCGGCATGGGCGGCGGTTTCGCCGAGAATCCACCAGATGCCGTCCGCTGTCAGCGATCCCCGTGAGACGCGACCGCCTTTCCACAGACGGCGCACCAGCGGCGACTCTTTGGTTGGCGGGTGCTGGCTGCGCGACACAATCCCGCGCCACTGATCCAGATCGCGCATCACCGGGCGGGGGACGTCGATCATGGCGACTTTACGCCCCTTGCCGTGAATCTGCATCACGGGGCGGTTATTCTGAATGCTTAGGTCGCCCCATTTCGCGACGGCCAGTTCTTCACGCCGCAGCGCCATCGTGCAGAGGATGGTGATGATCAGGTGATTGCGTACCGCCTGCTGTTCGGTGGTCGCGATCTGCCGCGAAGCACTCATCAGGACGTGCAGTTGATCCAGCGACAGCCAGCGACCGGGCCGCTGGCCCTGCTCGGCACGCGGCGGACGCACCCGCGCCAGTGATGCCGCGACGTAATCGTCAATCCATTCGGCTTCGGCCAGCAGATCGGCCAGCGTGACAATCGATGCCCGCGCCTGATCCAATCCCTGCTTGCCATGTCCGCGTCCGATCAGCATCCCCATCCATGCGCGAAGCTGCGCCGCAGACAGTGACTGCTGAAGCACGCGCAGCGGCAGCATCGTCATCCGCATCTGACGGTTCACGCCTTCAGTCGGCTCCATACCGGCGATGTCCGCCAGAAAGGTATCCACCCAGCGGAAGTAAGCCCGACGGGTATGCGGGCTGCTGGCACGTCCGGGCAGCGCCGCCGCAAAATTGAACGTCAGGTCCTGTACATCGGTCGAGAGTGTGCGTTCTGGCCGCCCCCGCCGCTGGATCATCCGTGCCATGCGATTACCATCTACCCACAGACAAAAAAGGCGCACCCATTAATTAACCACCTACGGGTTAACGGGTACGCCCTTATCATAGCTTATCCGATGGCGTCGCTCAATCTTCATCCAGATAAATCGGATCGACCGGCGGCAGCGGCTTGAACGACATGGCGATGAACGCCATCAGGAAGCCGACCAGAAATCCGCCGACATGTCCCCACACCGCGACACCTGGCTGCACCGATGTATTCGTCAGGATCACCAGCCCGTTGAGCAGGTCCAGCACGAAGAACACGCCCAGCAGATACAGCGCCCGCACATGCTTGACGCCGAGCGGGATGCGCCCCAGCAGGATCAGTGACGACACCCGCGTGCCCGGATACAGCAGCAGGAAGCCGCCCATCACACCCATGATCGCGCCGGATGCGCCGATGGTCGGGATGCAGGTCCCCGTCAGCAGCATGTGCAGCAGTCCACTGCCGAATGCCGCCGCCGCATAGAACACCGGATACCAGAATTTGCCGAGATAATCTTCAACTGCTGGCCCGAATACGAACAGGAACAGCATATTGCTCAACAGGTGGATGATGTCGGCATGGAGAAAGGCGCTGGTGAAGAACGTCAGGAACGAGTCCGGCGTGAAGAAGTGGGCGCTGACCTTGCACGGGATAAATCCCGCTGTCAGAAACAGCTCGGTGACCTGACCGGACGACAGCGTCGTCTGCCAGATGAAGATCAGTACATTGGCGGCGACCAGCAGCCACGTGATCACCGGTGTGCTGCTGACTTTTCGATTGACTTTTAACGGAAACATAGAGGTACATCCTTCGGACAAAACGCGTTTGTCTTATTTTACGTATCATACCCCTTTAGTGTTGCAGATTTTCAGAAAAATGCCTCTTGAGCCTCACGCCGCGTGATAGTTTAGACTGCCTGCATGTACTGCCTGCATGTACTGCCTGCATGTACT
>CAYNDH010000026.1:8922-34100 GCA_964395665.1 uncultured Anaerolineaceae bacterium | reverse complement strand
CTAAAAAAACTCAATCGACAAAAAACGGGGACTGAAATCATCAGTCCCCGTTTTTGATTGCTGGTGAGGTCTATTGAGCCACTACCGACGGTCGCGCTTACGCAGGAAAGCCGGCATATTGATGTCGTCCTCATCGTACACGCGAGACGGCACATCATTAGACTGCGGCGGCTGCGGCGCGGGCGGAGTCGGCTGCGATGGTGCCGGGGGCTGTGACTGCGGCGCAGGCGGCTGATAAGACTGCTGTGGCTGCTGCGGACGCGGCGCGTGTGCCGAATTGCCCTGCTGTGTCGAACGCGGGACGCTGGTCATTGGACGCATCGGCTGCTGTTGTTCGAGCTTGCGCGAAACGCGGCTCTGTTCGAAACCGGTCGCGATCACCGTAATACGGACTTCGTCGCCCATCGTCTCATCGATCTGCGCACCGAAGATCAGGTTGACTTCCGGATGTGCGCTTTCCTTGATGATCGCAGCCGCTTCATTGACTTCGAACAGGCTAAGGTCTGGGCCACCCGTGATATTGAACAGGATACCGCGTGCGCCATCGATGGTCACATCCAGCAGGCTGCTGTTGATCGCCATTTCAGCGGCACGGCGGGCGCGATCATCGCCCACACCATGACCAACGGCCATCAGTGCAGCGCCGCCTTCAGACATGATGGTGCGGACGTCGGCAAAGTCGAGATTGATCAGCGCCGGGACAGTAATCAGTTCGGAAATCCCCTGAATACCCTGACGCAGCACATCATCAGCCAGTGAGAACGCCTGCTGAAGGCTGGCGCGCTTGTCGGCGATCTGGAGCAGGCGGTCATTCGGGATCACGATCAGGGTATCGACCTGACTCTTCAGCCCTTCGATACCGGATTCGGCATGTTGGAGACGGCGGCTGCCTTCAAAGGTAAACGGGCGGGTGACAACACCGATCGTCAGCGCACCGAGTTCCTTGGCAATCTGTGCGACAACCGGCGCAGCACCAGTGCCGGTCCCGCCGCCCATACCGGCGGCGATGAAGATCATATCTGCGCCGCGCAGCACTTCATACAGTTCTTCCGAGCTTTCTTCGGCGGCCTTGCGTCCGATTTCAGGATTACCGCCTGCGCCCAACCCACGGGTGAGCTTATCACCGATACGCACGCGGGTTTTGGCCTTCGAAAGCATCAGCGCCTGATTATCGGTGTTAACCGAGATGAACTCGACACCGCCCAGACCTTCGCTGACCATACGATTGACGGCATTGTTTCCACCACCGCCGACACCCACGACCTTAATTTGTGCAAATCCTTCAATGGGATCGAAGCCGTCCATTTGTTGTTAACCCCTCTAAGTCCTCTTCATGGATACAGGCGGTGGCCCATACCGTATTTGATCAGATCTGTTTGATAATAGTGATGACGATATGCTTTTCATTTTACGAGTAAATACCGAATCTGCAAAAATCCGGTTTCGATAGGCGCGATGCATCGGTTATCCGGAATGAAAGAGCTTCGGCTTTTGTTAATAATGCTCGTATTGTAAATGATTTACACCTTTCGTCTACGAACTGATAGTCCTGTTTTACAGTGCCTTAAACCGTATCATCCGGCAGCAGACGCTTGAAGATACTGCCCAGCATCTGGCCGATCTTGGCGGTGGGCTGCGCAGTGGGGCTGGCAACCGAAACCGGCATGGCGCTGTCCATCTGAAGGCCGAGCCGCAGCAGGCCGACACTGGTGCTGTAAGACGGATTCTTGAGTACATCGGCCATACCGGTCAGCTTTTCGGGCTGAGCGACCCGCACAGGACAATTCAGGACGCGACCCGCCAGTTCCTTGACACCCGGAAGCTGAGAGCATCCACCGGTAATCACCGCCCCGGCCCGCAGCAGGCCGTCATAACCGGAGCGTTTGATCTCCTGCAGGACTTTTTCGAAGATCTCCTCAACGCGGGCTTCGATCACTTCAGCCAGCTCCGCCCGATTGACTTCAATCGGCATTCCGTCGCCAAACGGCTCAACTAAGAACGTCTCCAGCGGGCCGACTGCACGGGCATTGGCGTGACCGCGCTCAATCTTGACGGCTTCCGCCAGTTCGAACGAGACATTCATCCAGTAGGTAATATCATTGGTGATCAGGTCGCCGCCAATCGCCAGCACCGCTGTATGCCAGACGGTCCCTTCGATGAAGATGGCGAGATCGGTTGTGCCGCCGCCGATGTCGATCACGACGACGCCCATTTCGCGCTCCTGATCGGTCAGGATGGCGTCACCAGCGGCCAGCGGATTCAGGATAAAGCGATCCACCAGCACACCTGCCGCTTCGACGGACTGTTCCAGATTGGCGACGCTGGTTGAGGATGCCGTGATGATATGTGTTTCCACTTCCAGCCGGAAGCCGTGCATCCCCAATGGGCTGCGGACACGCTCCTGACCGTCCAGCGAATAACTACGCGGGACAACGTGCAGCACTTCGCGGTTATGCGGGATCGCAATCGCACGGGCCGACTCCATCGCCTTGTCGATGTCATCAGTGGTGACACTGCGCGTCCCCGCGATGCCAACGGCGCCACGGCTGTTGATCGAGCTGATGTGACTGCCAGCAAGGCTGACAAATGCGCGCTTGATGTCGTAACCGCTGGTTTTCTCTGCCTTGTGGACCGAAGCAGAGATCGCCGCTGTCAGCGCGGACATATCGTTGACCACGCCGCGCTTCATCCCCCGGCTCGGTTCGATGCCGACGCCGATCACGAAGATGTCTTCGCTGCGGACCTGTCCAACGATCGTGCAGATTTTATGTGTTCCAATATCAAGGCCGATGACCAGATGATCCATAAGGGGCCGTGCAACCTTTAATCTCTCAAATTCAGAAGATGTCGCAGCAGAGCAGGACGGTATCCGGGCTGGATACGTCGATCTCTCGCAGCGTCGGCAAACTGCCGTATTCCGTTACTGTACGTTTATAGACCAGAATTTTGACACCGATATCAGTGCCCGAACCGAACCACGCATCCCACCCGGCTGGATCTGAAAACCCAAGCCCTTTTTGCGGGTGGTAACGCAGAATCCCTGCTTCTGGCAGCAGTTCTCGAAGCTGAAGTGCCCCATTGATGACTTCCACCGGGATGCGCGTACTGGTTTCGACGATCTCACTCACGCCTTCAGCCACGACATGAACCAGATCTTCACGATCTTCCTGCGGCAGCATCAGCACACGCCCGTTGACATCCACCCAGACCGGCACACCGGCCTGTTCCCAGACCAGCGCGGGTTCCCGTTCAGTGACGGTGATGCGGATCATATCGGGCGGCCAGCCGACCACCACTTCGGCATCGGCTACGGTCGGCGCCTGCAGGATGTTACGGCGCACCTGTTCGGCATCGACCCAGAAGACATGTGTATTGGCAACATCGGTCAGTGTATAAATTTCGGACTGATTCAGATAACGCAGTCCAGCGACCTCAATCCGGCGGACGTAAAACGCATCCACCGTAAAGAGCAGACCCAGAACGACGGTCAGACAGGCGACCATCAAACCACTGAAAATGCGCCAGTTGATCTGAAGCCCGCGTACCCCATGCTGGACACTCGGTAACTCTTCAGCCGTCTTCTGACGCAGAACGCCGGGCGCACGGCTGGATTTGGTGCGCTTGCGCTCCACCACACGCTGTTCACGCGAACGGATTGTCACCGATTTCCCCACATTAAGCCACAATATCCCACATGAGTATCTTACAACGATGATACGCGTGCGGCAAATGGGAGAATTGGTTGCAAATCAACTTCCAACCTTTTTATAGTTCTATGCATCGTGCCTGTTATACCCTGCTATACCGTTTCACCGCCGGAGAAGTATCAGAATGAGTGATAAACCATGACGCCTCGCGCCTCAAGATCAGAGAACCAGTCCGGCAGGGTGTGCAGCTTGTTCCAGCGCAGGTCGAGTTTGCGCAGGTTGGGCAGTGTGGCGATAAATGGTGGCAGTGACGTGAGGCGATTGTTCCGCAGATCGAGATGCATAAGCGCGGTCAGCCCCGCCAGCGACTCTGGCAGTGTACTCAACTGATTATTGCGCAGGTCCAGATGTTCCAGTGCGCTTAAGCCACCGACGGAATCCGGTAATCGTTCAATGCGATTGTTCATCAGATGCAGTTCGCGAAGTGCGTGAAGCTGGCCGATGGCATCTGGCAGACTGCCAAGCGGATTGTCACCGATATTCAGCACTCGAAGCTGCGGCAGCGTCCACAGTGACTCCGGCAGTATGTGAAGCTGATTTCCCATCACATGCAGCGCCCGAAGCTTCGTCAGCCGTCCGATGGCCTCCGGCAGTGTGGTCAGGGCAGTTTGATCGAGATGCAGTTCGCGAAGGTTTATCTGGGTGGTGATCGCGTCCGGCAAGGTGGTCAGCGGATTGCCATCAAGATACAGAGAATCGGTTTCGAACTGATCAGACATCGCAGGCAGTTACCAACGGATTTTCCCGTATACACTTCCAGAAACGGGTATACGGATTAAAAACAAATGATGCTTCGCCAGACTCATTCGAATCGTGTGTGGCGAAGCATCTCAGAGAACACATCATCCCCTGCACCCGCATGGCAGGGACAGCATACGATCAGCCAATACCGGCCTGACGCTGACGTCTCCTTGATAACGAGTCGAGGATCACAGCCAGCAGCAGGACAATCCCAGTCACAAGGAACTTGACACCGGAACTCAGCCCCAGTAAGCCCATTCCGTTTTCAACGGCAGAGATAATCAGTGCGCCTAATAACGCACTATAGATGAATCCGCGACCACCAAACAGGCTGGTCCCGCCAATGACAGCGGCAGCAATCGCATTCAGCAGCAGGGCACCTGCCTCGAAATTCGTCGAAATCGACCCCAGGCGCGTTGCGAGAATCATGCCGCCAATCGCCGCCATTGCACCAGAAATCATGAATACAGTGGTACGGATACGTTCCACACTGATACCGGCACGCCGCGCAGCTTCCTTGTTGCCTCCAACCGCCATCAGATAGCGCCCATATCGCGAACGGTCTACGATATAGCTCAGAACGACAAACAGCGTCAGGACAATGACTGCAATTGTCGGCACGCCGCGATTTTCATTCGCGTAGAGCACCACCGTAAAACTGACGACCGTCAGCAGGACGATCTGGGAGACCATAATCGCGATGGGTTTAACCGCAAGCTGATTTTCCTGCCGCATTTGCCGCTGTCGCAGTTGGATGAACGCATAAACCCCAATAAGTAGTGTGGTCAGGATTAGGCTCACACCTTCCGGTAGAAAGCTCCGTGTGAAGCTTCGCAGCGTTTCATCCTGAAGGCGGATGGTGCCACCATTTCCTAAAACAATGAGCAGCACACCATTCCAGAAGAGAAAGCCCGCCAGCGTGACCACAAAGGCAGGAAGCTGGAAGTAGGTAATAATCACCCCTTGCAGCAGGCCGATGAGAACGCCGGCCATTAATCCTGCCACGATTGCAACGTACCACGGCAACCCCAGTCCTGCAGGAGCCGGTACAGAAAGAATGACCATGACCGCCGCCGACACTGCGGCGACATAGCCGACGGAAAGATCGATCTCACCAATCAACAGTACGAAAACAGCGCCATAGGCAATCACTGTCAACCCGGCCATCTGCACCATCAGATTGACGAAATTGATGGGCGTGAGGAAGTTGCTGTTCAGCGACTGAAAAATCAACGTAATAATCAGCAGGCCAAGTAACGTAGGGAAAATACCCAGGTCACCGGCACGAATGCGCTGCGCCCAGCCACGAATATAATCTCCAAGAGACTGCTGTTGCTGGCTGGCAAGCAGACGGCTTTGGGCTGAAGTGGGGGGGGTGATTTCTACTGTACTCATGAGGCTGCCTCCGCCATACCGGGTACTCGCTGAAGTCTTCCTGCTGTAATGGCCTGCACAACCTGTTCCGCGTTGGTTTCTGAAACCCGATATTCGCCTACATTCTGCCCTAGTCTCATGACCGTGACATGGTCCGCTGCTTCGAAGACATCATGTAAATTGTGCGAAATGAGAATGACACCCAGGCCCTGTTGTGCAAGCCGTCGGATCAGATCGAGAACCTGACGGGTTTGTGCCACACCCAGCGCAGCGGTTGGCTCATCCAGAATCACAAGTCGGGAATTCCACATCACCGCCTTGGCAACGGCAATCGCCTGGCGCTGACCACCAGACAGGCTGGAGACCTTCTGGCGCACAGACTGGAGCGTGCTGACCATAAGCGAATTCAGGGTGTCGATCGTGGCCCGCTCCATCGCCGACTCATTCAGATGAAATGATCTGACAGTCGCTTCTCTTCCCAGAAACATGTTAGCGACCACATCGAGATTATCCGCTAGTGCAAGGTCCTGATAAACGACTTCAATACCCAATCTGGCACTATCACGCGGTGAATGGATGTGGACATGTTTTCCGTCGAAAAAAACTTCCCCTTCATTGAAGGCATGAATGCCAGCAATGCCTTTGATCAACGTGGATTTACCCGCGCCGTTATCCCCTACCAGGGCCATAACCTCGCCGGGAAATGCACGGAAATTCACCTGATAAAGGGCCTGTACCGACCCAAACCGCTTGGAAACTCCTTTTAACTCCAGCAGGGGAGACCGTGTTTGTTCACTCAAAAAGAATACTCCTTAACAAAATCTTTCTGGAAGCTTCATTTCAAAGCCCGGATGCAGATGAGGGATGCCGCACTCGCAACATCCTTGATTAATCGACGCTGCATTTCGATTATAGCGAGATTAACTGCTTACCGCTGTATAGTAGCTGGCGGATGGCGACTGACAGCCGCTGTACTTAATCAAAGAAGAGCAGTGATGAACACTGCCCTTCTCCGTTGCGTGTGAATAAACGAGAACTAGCTATCCGCTTCTTCGGTTGCTTCGGCTTCTTCAGTTGCTTCGGCTTCCTCGGTGGCGTTCAATGCTTCTACTGCGGCATTGAGACCCGAGTCTTCACAGGCTGCTTCAACATCACCAGAGCAGATATCCTCAATGTTGCGGAAGTTATCTGCGATCACAGTTTCGGCGATGTTATCGACCGTAACGCCCACAGGAACGAGCAGCAGAGACGGAATATCATTGGTGCCGTTATTCGTTATACCTTCACCAATCAGCTCATCGATCACTGCCTGGTCTTCATTCAGGATGGCAATGGCAAGCTCTGCAGCAGCCGTTGCCTGTGCACGAACAGCCTTATAGACCGTCATGCTCTGGCGGCCCAGCAGGATATTCTGCAGACCTTCAACCGTGGCATCCTGACCAGTCACCGGGATCGGGTCAAAACCCTGATTGCCCAGCGCTTCGATCACTGCACCGCCAAGGCCGTCGTTAGCAGCGATTGCAGCATCAATATCACCACCGGCTGCGGTCAGGATCTGCTCGAAGATCACGAGGGCTTCCTGGTTATTCCAGTCCGGCACAGACTGATCATCGACCTTTTCCCAGTCACCACTTTCGAACAGGGGATCAATCACACTGTCATAGCCCTGCTTGAACAGCGTGGCATTGTTATCGGTCGGGGAACCATTCAGGACAGCCACGCGGACAGGCTCGTCTGATGAGATACTGCCATCTGCCTGCGCTGCTTCAACTGCTGCGACAAGACCTTCACCCTGAAGGCGGCCCACCGCGACATTGTCGAAGCTGACATAGTAATCGGCACCGGGGCCTTCAATCGTCAAACGATCGTAGTCAATGATTGCAATATCATTCTCACGTGCCAATTCGATGATAGACGCACCGGAACCGCTGTCGAGGTTCACCAGCAGCAGCACCTTCGCGCCGTTTGTGATCGCCTGCTCTGCCTGAGTAATCTGTGTGGCCGCATCACCTTCAGCATTGACGATGTTATAGGTCACACCAGCAGCATCAAATGCCTGCTCAAAGAAACGACGGTCATCGTTTTCCCAACGGGTAGACGACTGGCTGTCCGGCAGGAGGACAACAATGTCCACACTTTCCTGCGCACCCACCAAGCTTAAACTAAGAGGTAAAACACTAAACAGAAGCACTGCACACGCAAAGAACCGAATAACAGATTTAAACATTGCAATCTCCTCAGGTATGTAAACTAAGATGTATTGGAGGTAGTGGTATACTCACCCGCGGAGATGATAACACAAGCGAGGCAGCTCTACGAATTTTCACTTACATGTGCTTACATTTCCCACTCACCGACGAATTCGATCTCTGTTTCCAGTTCGACTCCGCATGTTTCCAGCACTGTGGACTGCACATGTCGCACCAGTGTGTAATAGTCACTGGCGCGGCCCTGATTGCCAGCGGTGTTGACGAAAAAATTGCCATGCACCGGCGACACCTGCACCGATCCAACCTGATAACCCTTCAGGCCGGAGATTTCAATCAGGCGTCCGGCATAATCACCGGGGGGATTTTTGAAGATGCTGCCAAGGCTGGCTCCCTGTGGCTGCGTGCGCTTGCGGTAGGTATTGTGTTCAGTCATACGGGATTGAATCGCGTCGGGATCATCCGGCGTCAGGCGCAGCGTTGCCATCAGGACGAGAAAACGCCGGTCGGGGCGCGACTTGAGCGCAGAGGTGCGATAGTCATAGCCCAGATCCGCAGCGCTGTAAAGCTGCACGCCGCGTTCAGCTTCCAGCACAACGGCATCCGCCACAATCCGGCTCATGTCACTGCCGTGCGCGCCTGCATTGTTGACCACTGCCCCGCCAACCGTGCCGGGGACACCGACCGCCCATTCCAGCCCGGAAAGCCCGAACGACGCGCAGCGCCGCGCCAGCACCGTTAAACCAGTCCCCGCAGTCGCGGACAGATTGCGCCCGTCGTGCCAGTCACCGGTTTCGATCTGTGTCAGGGAGTTAATCACCACCAGACCGCGCACACCACGATCCGAGACGAGCACATTCGCGCCGCCGCCCAGAATCCGAACCGGTATCCCGTGCTGCCACGCCGCGCTGACCACTTCGATCAATTCTTCAATCGGGCCTTTGGCGATATAAAGCCAGTCTGCCGGGCCACCCAGACGCGCCGCCGTAAAACGTGCCAGCGGCTCATCCTTCAGCAGGCGGCCTGCAAAACGGGTGACGAGCGTCTCCACGTCTTATGCCTTCTGCCCGCTCTTCAGCGCCAGATAATCGCGGCCAATGCGGGTGGCATCACCGGCACTCATGACGACGATCACGGCCTGCCCCTTCACATCAGCCAGCAGGCGCAGCGTATGGTCGAAATCCGGCGAGAACATCACATGGGAATGTCTTTCAGCCAGCGCCTGTGTGGTCGAAGCACCGTCAATGCCCGGAATAGGCGCTTCACGTGCGGCATAGATTTCAGTCACGATCACCTGATCGGCATCAGCAAAAGAGGTGGCAAAATCATCGAGCAGGGTTTGCGTCCGGGTGTAGGTATGCGGCTGCCACACCGCCCAGATCTCGCGGTCAGGATAGCGGCTGCGGGCCGCCTGAAGCGTCGCCCGGATTTTGGCGGGATGATGCGCGTAATCATCCACAACCGCCACGCCGTCATGTTCACCTAATAATTCAAAGCGGCGGCCTGTGCCGGTAAAGCTGCTCAATGCATCCGCGATCTGGTCAAAGGGCAGATCATAAAATTCGTGGGCAATCGCAATTGCCGCCAGACTGTTGCGGATATTATGCAGTCCCGGCACGCTTAGGTTGACCGTTCCCAGCGCCTGCCCCAGCATGGTGACATCAAAGCGAGTGATGCCATCTGGCTGCGGCGTGATATTCTCCGCACGATAATTCACACCCTCGGCCAGGCCATAGGTGATAGCATACGGCACATTCAGATAATACTGGTCATAGAGCCGTGCCGCGCCGGGATCGTCATAGCAGACGATCAGCGCACCGTCATCGGAGTCAATCTGCGCGACAAACTGATCGAACGCACGAAACAGATCGGCTTCCGTTTTGAAAAAGTCCGGGTGATCGTATTCGACATTCGTCACCACCGCGATGGCCGGATGCAGCCCCCAGAACATGTGATCATACTCGTCAGCTTCGATGACAAAGGCGCGGTGCGTCCCGTTGGCGGCATTCCTGCCTGTGGCGGACATCGTCCCGCCGACGATGTAACCAGCATCAATCCCGCAGGCACGCAGCACATGCGTTATCATCGCGGTAGTCGTGGTCTTGCCTGCTGTCCCCGCAATCGCGATCGCTTCACGGCCATGCAGCAGCGCAGGCAGGATGTCACGGCGCTTGTAAATCGGGATACCGGCCTGCTGTGCGGCGGTGACTTCCGGATTAGCGCCGATCGCTGATGAGATAATCACGACATCTGCGCCGTCCACATGGCCGGCATCATGGCCCACATGGATGATCGCGTCATCTGCGGCCAGTGCATCGGACTGTGCGTTGGCGGCACGATCTGAACCGCTGATGATGCAGCCGCGTTCCAGAAGCACACGCGCAATCGGCGACAATCCGCTGCCGCCAATGCCGACGAAATGGACTTTCTGCCCAGGATAAAAGCGGAATTCAGCAGCCATGAGCGTCAGTTAATCGCCAGGATGACGAACAGCAGCAGGATAATGACGACAATCGCCAGAAAATCACCCGAGCCTGCCACGCCCCCACTGAAAACGATCATCGGCATGGCGGCCAGATTCTGTGCGCTGGGCGATGTGATCGAAGGCGCGATAATCAGGGGATCAAGTGGATACTCATTGATGTCCAGAAAATACCAGAGCGCCCCCATGATCAGATAGCCGTTGAAGAAGCCAACCAGCGCCCCCAGAATACTCTCGGCAGAGATCGCACGGCCTTTTCCACGCGTCGTCGATGAACGGTTGCGATAGGCGATATACACAATCAGCAGAAACAGCCCGGACTGAATGAAGAACGTCTGATCCCGCGACAGCGAAACCAGAATCGTCCCGCGCAGCAGGCTGTCGAACTGGAACAACAGAAATGTCCCCAGCACACAGGCCGCGGTGACCACCACTTCACGATTCCAGCCGCGAAGAAAGCCGATCACCGCCGTGAATGTCGCTACGACCCACATCAGAGCATACAGTTCAATCATGTGTAATTTACATCACTCCTGGGTTGGACCAGCGTGGCTGGGATGCTGATTGTGATCCACCAGAGAAACGGAATCCCATCCGGCAAAGCTCAAACGTGGGGACATTTTACACCAGAATCACCGTGTGAGACATTCTTCGCGGCAGCAGGTGACAGATACAGGGGCAGAGTGTGGGGGATTTTTATACCGGGATGAGGGCCAGCGACATCACCTGCCCCCATCCCGGACTTCTACAACCTACCCTGCCGCAGATGCGACCGCGTAGATTTTGATGATATGGTCATCGCCAAGCGTGACGACGTACTCACCACCGGGCGACCACGTGACCGCAATCGCCGTGCCGGTGTGCGGCTGGCCGATCAGATTCGGTGATCCGGCTGACGTGGACAGCCCCGCGCCGCTGGTCGGTGTCGCCGTCTGCACCGGGGACAGGGTCGGAGCCGTACCCGCAGCATCAGCCGTACCCGCAGCATCAGCCGTAGTGCCAAGGCCGGGGCTGGACTGTAAATCCGCCACTTCCCAGATGCCGAGCTGACCATCGCCGCCGACCGTCGCCAGCAGCGCCCCGTCCGGGCTGAAGGCGAGATCATTCACCGGGCCGGCATGGACGATCTGCGGCGTGGTGGCCGTGAGCGTATCGGTTGACACATCAAACGGATACAGCGTGATCGAGCCATCGCCATAACCTGCGACGATCAGTGATCCATCCGGGCTGAGGGCGAGGCTGGTCACACCGACTTCAGCCGTGACAATCTCCAACTGCTGCTCATTGGCAAAGTCCCAGATGCGAATCGTACCGTCGGCGCTGGCCGAGATCAGGCGCTGGTGATCCGGTGTGAACAGGATGGCGGTAATATGATCAGTATGGCCGCGCAGTACATCACTCATCACCACACGGCTGACATCCCAGACGACAATGGCGTAGCGGTCATCATCCTGCGGCGTGCGACCGGTGAAGGCCAGCCCACCGCCGGACGCCATCACCGCGCCATCACCGCTGATTGCAGCCGCGCTGACCGGATCATCATGGCCGCGCAGGAAGATACGCTCCGGGATGCGGCTCTGCGGATCGAGATCCCACAGGCGCACGGCACCGTCTGCCCCACCGAACATCACCAGACTGCGATCGGCGGCACGGGCGGGTGCATCGATGAAATCAATCGTCGTCAGTACATCTCTGCTGATCCGCACGCGGACCGGCGCAAGCAGGCTGTCATACACCCATGCGCCTTCGGAACCTGTCCCGCCGAGTGTCACCAGTCGGCCCACCGGCGAAAAGGCCGCATCCAGCGCGAAATTCCCCTGAAGGCGTGCGACTTCCTGCACTAAGCCAAGGTTGCCCGCTTCAATCGGAGTCACAGGCTGCGGCAGTGCGTCGGCTTCCGGGGCCAGCGGCTCGACATAATACTGATCGCCATTGCCTTCTGCTGTCCAGCCGACGAGTTCGCCATAGCTCACCTGCCACCAGACATTGCCTTCCGCATCGCAGGTCGGGCCGGTCAGCACCCGGAACACACCCTCACTGGGGATCTCACCGATAATCGCCGCGCTGGTCGAAGGCTCGGCACGCAGATTATTTGGCACACCGGGCACAACCCGCGCTTCAATGTCAGCCGTCAGCCGTGTGCGGATGTACGAAATCCCGGCGGGCGGTTCAGGGCACAGCCGGTTCGACAGTGGATCGACGAAGTCGGGCGGAAGCGGTGTCGGCGTCGCATCGGTCGATGTGCTGGAGCAGTCGCGGACGATGCTGTTATCCGCCGAGACACGGATATCGTAAACCACGTTGTTATAGGTGAACTCGAACTTGTAGGCCACCAGCGCGATCTGGGCGTAAGCCTCACCCGGCGTCGGGCAGCCAAGGCTGGCATCGACATTGTCAAGCTGTTCCCAGTTCCAGAACAGGTCATTGAGCGTCAGACTGGTGCCAAGCTTCTGATTGAGCGTCGCCAGCGCCGTGTTGATCTGATCCGGCGCACCCTGCGCCTGCGCTGTGAAGGGCAGGGGCAGGGACATCACCAGCGCCAGCATCAGCGTGGCGAACAGGACAAAGGTAAAGCGGAGACGCGGTTTCTGCATCATGGATCTCTCCTTGTGCTGAAAAGATGAACGTCCCCTAGCATACCTGAGAAAGTTTGGCGCAGGGATGAACAGCGCATGAACGGCGGTTGTAACGTTTATTCGAACAATGAGCCAATTATCTATAAGCTTCGTAATGAAAAATGACATATTGTGATTTTGAGTATATATTATCATAAATAGTGCTGACTGGAGTGATAATAATGATGAAGTTTGCCCCTTCACGAGTGATCGTAATTATTTGCTGCTTTTTTGTAAGCTTCGTATCTATTCTATTATTGTCAAATGGCAGTCAGTTCCAATCTCAACAACCAATTCCCCTGCCAGAAGCGACAAAAGACCCTGTTCCTGCTGAACAGTTTTTACCAGCTTCTTTCGGCTTACCTGATAAGATCGGAAATGTCAAAATTCTAGCGGTCCAGGTTCCCGCAAATACGGAATGTATGGGGGAGAACGAAATTCGGATTGTCGCACAGACTGACGATCAATCTTCAGAAGACCTGATGAACAATGCAGAAACAAGTGCTGTAGTGGAAGCACTCAACGCTTGGAATCGTGAAGCTTATATCGGAGTTTTATACGTAAACCCAAAAATGACGCAAGACATGATCATTACATCAATACAGCAGGAGAATTTCCTGAGTCAGGCAAATGGTTGTATTAGATTAGGTGGGCCTTTCATTTATGCCGAAGAAGACCTTCATGCAGATGAGGAGTAGGTTATGATTATCAATCGTAACGTTTCAGTCATAGTGTTAGCCGTTTTATGGGGTGGTTTAGCCTCAGTCATGTAGGCTGGTGGCACAAATGGTCAGGAAGTTCCCTCGTCAGTGTAATCTATCTGTAGCGGCGACTATCAATATCCATAATGTGCTGAGTCCCCACGCTATTACCCCCGATGGGATGATCCAGTTAAGCCAGTCGGGGGCATAGGTCAGCGTGACGGTACTCTGCCCGGCGGGGACCGGAACAGCACGGAACATGGCATCCGCTCGATAGAGGTCGGCGGGTTGGCCGTTGACCTGCGCCTTCCAGCCGGGATACCAGGCATCGGTGATGACCAGCATCCCCGACTGTGAGGCATCAACGGCGATTTCCAGGGTTGTGTCCGTCGCTGATGTAATCACGGCATTCCCTGACAGGTCGCCGTCAGTTTGCAGTGTGACATTCTCATCAGCCGCGACGATAACCGTCTGTGCCGGATCAAAGGCCGGATCACGCATCAGATCAAGCGCGGCTTCGGTCCCATCCCATGTGGTCTCGACGGTCTGCACATCCCCTACCAGAAAGACACGCGGGAACACGGCGGGATTTTCGTACAGTTTGATGTCACTGGACAGCAGCAGATGCCAGCCGTCCAGCGGGATCTGCATAAACGCGCCGGTGCGCTCATCGACCAGTGTCAGCGCCCGTAAGAGGCTGGCACCGTCAGCAGCATCAAATGCGATTTCAGTGCCCTGCACCGACTGCGGCTCCGGCAGTGCAGCACGCCACAACGCGAAATCCCCGACCATGCCATGTGATGTCACTGGCAGCCTTTCGCCGTCCAGCAGAAGCTGCACGGACTCCGCTTCCCCTTCAGCCGGACCTTCCACCAGCAGATGCAGCGCCGTCCCGACCAGATCGGTGTACGGCGTCACGGTCTCGCCAGCCTTCAGTGTGAAAGCGGTATCGTAGGCGATGTCATCCTGCCAGCGGTCGAAGGTCTTATCCAGCAGCAGATAGCGCGTGCCGGTCAGGTTCAGCCAGCGCCGCTGCGGGGTACACGCGCCGTTACACTCGGACAGTGCCAGCAGTTCGCGCAAGCGGCCATCGACCGTCCGCAGCATGCCATCCGGCAGCAGCAGCGACGTGAACTGGGTGTAATAGGTCGTCGGCAGCAGGCCGCCGCCATAGCCGTCAACGCTCGGCAGATCCCAGATCAGTGGCAGATTGGGCGCGATGACTTCTTTCGCTTTCTCGGCGGTGAAGGCGGTGTGGGATGCGCGTTCGGTCATGTTGAGGACGTCCCAGCGGGCTTCCAGCGCGGGTTTATCCCCCGGATCGAAGTACAGGTTCGAGATACTGAGCAGGCGTCCGTGTGCGGGGCTGTTGGGATTAGCGGTATCCAGCGCCTGAAGCTGATAGGCGCTCATCCGCGCATCATGATAGACCTGCGGATCGGTCAGGTCATTGTATGGCATCGTGCCGGACGCCAGCCACAACTCCGCGAGGACGACCGTGCAGGCGATCATCGGCAGAAGCGACATGACACGCGCCGGGATGCGGTCACGTCCGCCATGCAATGCGCCCCCGTGCAGAGCGACCAGCAGCAGGGCGACGATCAGCGCGGCTATCCATCCCACCCACGTGACCGCTGTTGGCACGGCGCTGCCATCGACTTCATCGGCAGCACGGGACGACAGCAAAGTCGAGGCCATCAACAGACCGAGGACGATCAGCACGGCGGCAGTCAGACGCAGTGACTCGCGGCGGCTGACCGGGGGGACCATCAGCCGCGCTGTCCCCAGTCCAGCCAGCATCGCCAGACCGAGCGTGACCAGTGCCAGCCAGCGTGCCGGGACACGGAACAGATTGAATCCGGGCAAACCGGCCAGCGTCCAGTTCAGCGGATTGTAATAGCCCAGCGCCAGCAGCATGCCGACAATCACCAGCACCAGCCACGGCCAGCGCCGCCGATCCGAGGTCAGCAGGCCGATAACCGCCAGCGCAAGGCCGATCACACCGGGATAGGCGATGTATTCGCCAAAGACCTGTGCATCGTAGCTCGGCAGCATCCCGCGACCGATCAGCACCGGGTTCCACGAGAAGGCCAGCACCTGCTGCGGATTGAAACCGCCACCGCGATTCGACAGGCCGGTCAGCTCCAGCGTCGGATACAACTGCGGCAGGGCGAGGATCACCGCCAGTATGACAGCAGCGGCCAGTGAGATCAGCAGCATGACAGCACGGCGCAATCGGTCATGGCGTGCATCATCTGACACGGCGGTGAAGGAATGAACCAGCCCATAGACTCCGAGCGCGATACCGGTCATGAAGACGGTCTGCGTGTGGCCGGAGAACACCTGAAGCGCGAAGATCACCGCCAGCAGCGGGATATACAGGCGGGGCCGTTGTGTCGATTCGTGCAGGCATACCAGCGCCCACGGCATCCACGCGATGCCCTGAAGCTGATTGATCTGCTCGACATGCGCGCCGACATATCCGCCAAAGGCGAAGATGCAGGCGGCTGTCAGCGCCGGGAAGAAGGTCAGGGCGATGGCGCGGCGTGCCAGTACAAACGCGCCGACCGCAGCCCATGTCACGTGCAGCAGAATACTGACGCGCACGGCGTCCGGCGGTGCGAGGCGGACGGTCAGCCAGTTGGGGGGATAGAGCGTGCCGAGCTGCGGATCAGAGAGCAGCGGTACACCCATAAAGATCGCCGGTGACCACAGCGGAAGCTGCCCCTGTGACAGCGCGGCATCACGGGCGGCCCACAGCGGATAAAAATAGAAATAGGTATCCCCTCGCGCCAGAATCAGATCGGTGAAGGCCAGCTTCCAGAAAAAAACCAGCGTCAGGCCGATGATCAGCAGCACTGGGAGAACAAACACCGACGGGCGGCGGGCAGATCGTCTCAAGGACATGAATCACATCACTCGGATAAGCGCAGACAGGTTAAATCAGGCAGATTAGATATTTGATCGAATCAGGCACGCCAGTATGCCTGATGGCACACCGTGCGACAAGTCCGGCAGGTGCGCTGTCATTTGACTCCCCCATCCCCATCGCACATAATCCGCGTAAAAGACGGCTTTCTTAATGGAGATGATGTGAATGAGCAGTTTATTTGATGTGCGCGGCAAAGTCGCGATTGTGACCGGTGCGTCACGTGGGATTGGGCTGGCGATTGCCACCCGCTACGCCGAAGCAGGGATGAAAGTGGTGATCTCCAGCCGCAAGCAGGAGTCACTGGATACGGTGGTCGAAGAACTTCGCGCCAATGAGAGCATAGCGGCCAGCGGTGGCGAAGTCACAGCGATTGCGGCGCATAACGGCAGCAAGGACGCATTGCAGGAACTGGTCGCCAAAACCATCGAGACCTATGGCGGCGTCGATGTACTGGTGAACAATGCCGCCACCAATCCGCATTTCGGTACCCTGTTGGAAGCTGAAGACAGCCTGTGGCAGAAGACGCTTGAGGTTAATCTGCTGGGCAATGTGTGGCTGACACAGGCGGCGGTGCGTTCGATGCGGGATCGTCGCGGCGGCAAGATCATCAATATCGCGTCCGTCAACGGCATCCGCCCCGGCACCATGCAGGGCATTTACAGCATCACCAAGGCCGGTGTAATCAACCTGACCCAGACGCTGGCGATGGAACTGGCATCGGACAATATTCAGGTCAACGCCATCGCGCCGGGGCTGATCAAAACAAAATTCGCGCAGGCCATCTGGGATAATGACGCGCTTTATGCCGGGATTGTCAGCAAGACACCGCAGAAGCGCATCGGAGAGCCGGACGAAATCGCAGGCATGGCGCTGTATCTGGCGGCGCCGGCATCCAGCTTTACCACCGGGCAGGTCTTCGTGATCGACGGCGGCGTGACCCTGCCAATGCTGTAGGCCGCCAGCATAATGGCAGATCAGCAAGTGCACAATCCGCAAGGACATGCGATGGCATGGCCGCCACACACCCGCCGCATATCGTATCGAAAGTTAGAGAATAAGAACTTTTGTTCTATCAGCAATCGTGCTATAATTAACGAGAGATAAGCCCCGAAAAAATTGACAGTCAGATAAGTTTTAAAGGAGATTTATCGTGCGGTTTGTGCTTTATACCGATAAATCGATCCCGCAGAGTACCAGTGCATTGAATGAACGGCTGCACCAGCCGAAAACGCGCAGCAGTCCGGCACTGGATGGGTGGGTGGAGAAAGGGGGCCGGTTCTCACTCGCCCTGACCACACCCGTCGCCGCTAACTTCTCGCGGACGACACGGCTGCACGCGCAGATTAAGCGCGAAAACGGCCAGACCGTCATCCGTGGTGATGTGCCCGATGGCGCAGGGCCGCAGGGACAGATCATCGTGCTGATCAGCATCGCGCTCGTAGCGCTGTTTGTATTGGCACAGCAGCAGGCAGTGATGGCGATTCTGGTCCTGCTGGCGGGTGCGGCATTGTACATCCCCATGCGCGGCGATTACGATAACAGTGACCGTCTGCTGCTGGAAGTTGAACGCACACTGAAGGCAACTCCTAAACCGCCGAAAACCGCCGCGAAGACCACCGCTGCCAGACCGAAGGCCGCAAGCGCCAAATCCGGGGCGAAATCCACCGGGGCAAAGGCGGCCAGTGCAAGAAGCACGGCTTCAAAATCGACTGGCAGCCGAACAACAGCAGCCAGCCCAGCACGACGTTAAACACCCTGACCGGGTAATCTTTCAGGGATAGGTATTTAAAAACACAGGGATACGACAGTGTGTTGTGTCCATGGCAGCACTGAAAAGGAGCGGTGATCATCAACCAGCAGGCAGGCTCTCCACACGATGATGACATCGACGACGCAGATCTGACCGAATCGACAGACGCGCCGCACGACATCGACCGCGTGATGCGCGAGTTCCATGCCGAAAACAAGCGGCGCGGCTGGTACACAATTGGCGGGACGATCCTGCTGGCGGTGCTGCTGGTCACAATGCTGACACTGCTCAATCCCCCGCAGCCCAACACCAGCAAAATGGGTGTTCATCTGCTGCTGGACGACGGCCAGACCAGTTTTGATCCAGCAGTATGGGAGCAGCATTTCGAGTATGCCGCCCAGGTCGGGACGCATGTCACACAAATCATCCGGCTGGACGATCTCGACGCCCAAAAGTGGCAGCGCTTCTTCGACCTCTGCGCCCAATACGAGCTGACGCCGATCATCCGGCTGGCGACAACCTATGATGCCGAAAATGAGTGGTGGAACGCGCCGCCCGCCGATCTGGACGACGGTTATACATCCGTGGCGCAGCAGTACGCGGACTTCTTCGCGGCTATTGCGTTTGAAGGGGATGTGTATGTGCTGGTAGGCCACACACCCAATCGCGGGCATTCATGGGGCGGCACACCCGATCCGGCAGCCTATACCCGCTTCCTGACCGACATCTCACAGGCGGTAAAGGCGGCGCGACGGCAGACATGGATCGGCGGTGGGGCGCTGGATCACGCTGCACCGCATACCAACGGTCAGCCTGGGGCCAGCGGCACGGTCGATCTGGATGGCGAAAGCTTCATCGACGCCATGTTCGCCGCCGATGAGAATATCACACAGGTGCTGGATGTGTGGAATATACGTGTCCACAGCCCCGGCCCGCCGTGGAGTCCGCAGTACCACATCGAGTATCAGAACGGCGCAGGCAATCCCAACGCGCTGCCACAGGTCGAAGGGCTGCATAACCAGAGTGTGAACAGTTACAACTGGGAACTTTACAAGCTGACCACGCTCGAAAATCGCAAAATCCTGCCGATCATCATCAGTGAGGCCGGATGGTCACGCCAGCAGTTCAGTGAGCAGGACATCATACAGTTTGTGGATCTGGCCTATTTTGGGAACCATGACCGCTATCCCGATCTGCCGGAAGAAGGCTGGGTCCCGTGGATTGAGGACTCGCGGGTGCTGGCGGTGACTCCGCTGGCGCTGGCCGGTCACCCGGCACGGTGGGATGGTTATAACTGGGTGGATGTCGCGCCAGATGGGACGATCACCGGCACACGGGAAGTGTTTGATGTGATTGCAGGGCGGTTTAGCAGCAATTAGCGGCCATCGGGATCATTATCGTCATACAAATCAAAGCATCTGGCACGCAATCCGCATGTATCGCTGGCCTATATCGCGAATGTGATGGGTCCGGTATACATCGAATGCGTTGCCGAATGGGTCGATGATTTCGAGAAGAAAAAGTACATCTGGGATCTGTTCAAAACCACGCCGGAACCGCTCGGATACGATCCGGCAACCACCTTCGGCACGGTCGATGATGAGAATTTCGGCCTGCTCAAATTGACTCCGTGGCGCATCGATCTGGTGACATTCCCTGCGCCGTCGATGGATGAAGGCACACGAGTCTGGTACAACGAAGCGGATATGGCGAAGATGTCCGGGTCACTCGTCTCTTGACAACATCAAAAGGCGGGTTACCATAGTCTGAATAAAGGTGTTGAGGGAGACAGTTCACGCGTCCCCGCAGCCAACAGAGAACCGATGCCACAGGGATTGACCCCACGGCTGAAAGCGTCGGCAGGCCGCGTGCGTGAAATTCACTCCTGAAGCGAGCAGCGCAATTTGTGTCTGCTCCGTCACCGGCAGGTGAACACCACCTGACTCGAATGCACATTTTCAACCGGATGAGTGTCGGCGGACATCCTTCAGGATGTCCCTACAAATGATTTTCGTCGATCGGTGGATGGTATGAGAGACAGCGTGCAAGTAGTCTGTCCCGCAGTGATCTGGCGTTAAAGGGATCGCTTGAGTGGGAAACGCTGCGCGTCGCATCGGCAGCCTTTCCAATCAGGGTGGTACCGCGAGCAGGCCATTTATGGCGCTCGTCCCTGTGTGTCCGTGCAGAGAATCTGTTCTCTGCCACCGGCCAGGGACGAGCGCTTTTTGTTTGTCCCCGGCCCCGAAAGACCATCAGGCTGTAAATCATTCACATCACAGGGAGTCACAGGGGAAAGGAATACACGCTTATGTTCGATCAACTGAATAACCTGCGCGATGATGCGCTCAAGACACTGGAAGGCGTCACCGAGAGTGATGCGCTTCAGCAGTGGGAAAGTAAATACATCGGACGCAAGGGAGAGATCACCGGGCTGCTGCGCGGTATGGGATCACTCTCACCGGAAGAGCGCCCGACATTTGGCAAGCTGGCAAATGAGATCAAGGAACAGCTCATTGCCGCCCATGCCGAACGTGAGGAACTCATCCGCCAGCAGGAACTGGCACGCGATCTTGAAGAAGGCCAGATCGATGTCACCCTGCCGGGACGCCGCCAGACAGTCGGCGGACTGCACCCATCCACCCAGACCCTGCGCCGCTTCAACGAGATCTGGGCTGATATGGGCTTTCAGGTCTATCGCAGCCGCGATGTCGAGTCAGACGATGTCAACTTTACCCTGCTGAACTTCCCGCCGCATCATCCGGCGCGGGATATGCAGGACACGTTCTACACCACCCGCGATGATGTCATTTTGCGGACGCACACATCCGGCGGGCAGATTCGCTCCATGCGCGAATTCGGAGCCAACGGCTCAAAGCCGCTGCGTATGATCCTGCCGGGGATGTGCTACCGCTTCGAGCAGATCACGGTTCGCAGCGAAGTACAGTTCAATCAGGTGGAAGGGATCGCCATCGGGCGCAATATCCGCATGAGCGACCTGAAGGGGACGATTGCCGAATTCGCCCGGCGCATGTTCACACCGGACACCGAAGTCCGCTTCCGTGCCTCATACTTCCCGTTCACCGAGCCGAGCATGGAAGTCGATATTGAGTGCTTCGTGTGCGGTGGCAGCGGATGCCGGATCTGCAAATACAGCGGCTGGCTGGAGATCGCGGGCTGCGGGATGATCCATCCGACCGTGCTGAAGAACGGCGGCTATGATCCGAGCGTGTGGAGTGGTTTCGCATTCGGCATGGGGCCGGAGCGCATCACGATGCTGAAGCACGGCCTGACCGACATCCGCTATTTCTGGGGCAACGATCTGCGGTTTCTGGAGCAGTTCTAGGCAAACATTATCGATTAACCTCACAAAGGTGAAATAATTGTTGGGACGTGCTTAAGCACGTCCGCCATGTGAAAAATGCTAAACAGGCGGACACCCTTCAGGGTGTCCCTACAATTTTCACCTGTTGATGAGAATAAGGAACGATCAGATTAGAGGTGTGATGCATCATGCCTCTACGCAACCTGACCTGACCAATATCTGAAACCAGACACCGTTTCAGGACAACATAAGGAACATAAGATGCAGATACCGCTTTCGTGGTTGAAAGAATTTGTCGAAATCGACATCCCAGCAGAGCTTCTGGCCGAAAAACTCACCAAAGCCGGGCTGGAAGTCAGTGAACTGCGCTATATCGGCGTGCCACAGCAGACCGTGGAAGGCGTGCGCTATCCGGTCTCCGATCATCTGGTATGGGATCGCGAAAAGCTGCTGCTCGGCGCGATCCGTGAGGTGAAACCGCATCCCGACGCCGACCGGCTGGTGCTGGCGATGGTCGATTATGGCGGCGAAGCACTTGAGCAGTGCGTGACCGGCGCGCCGAACCTGTTCGACTACAAGGGACAAGGTGAACTGAATCCGCCGTTGTGGACAGCCTTCGCTGCCGAAGGGGCCGAAGTCTGGGACGGCCACAGCGACGAGCCGAAGCGCATGATTCTGAAAGGCAAGCCCCTGCGCGGCATCCATAACAAGAGCATGGTCTGTTCGGAGAAGGAACTGGGGATCTCCGACGAGCATGAAGGTGTGATCCTGCTGCACAGTGCGCCACAGGACATCAGCGGACAACCCTACACCGCCGGGACACCGCTTCAGGATGTCTTCGGTGATGTCGTGCTGACGGTCGAACTTACGCCCAACCTGGCGCGGGCTTACAGCGTGCTGGGCGTGGCACGGGAAGTCGCCGCCATACTGGATAAACCGCTGCGCGAGCCGTCATACGATGTCGTGATGGAAGGCGCACCGATTGACGGGCAGGCTGGCATCGAGATTCACGTGCCGGAACTGAACCCGCGCTTCACCCTTGCCCTGCTGCGCGATACCGAAGTCGGGCCGTCACCGGAATGGCTTCAGCATCGTCTGCGGCTGTGCGGACAGCGCCCCATCAACAACATCGTCGATGTGACCAATTACATCACCTTCGAGATCGGCCAGCCGCTGCACGCCTTCGATTATGACAAGCTCCGGGCACGGGCCAACGGCGCATCCCCGACCATCATCACCCGCCTGCCGCAGTCTGGCGAGACGCTGGAAACACTGGATGAAATCACCCGGACCCTGCACGCAGAAAATATCCTCGTGTGCGACACGGCAGGCGTGCTAAGCCTTGGCGGGATCATCGGCGGCGCGGAGACCGAGATCGGGCCGGAGACGAAAAACGTCCTGCTGGAAGCGGCCAACTGGAACTTCATCAACATCCGCCGGACGATGCAGCAGCAGAAGGTGTTCACCGATGCCGGTGTGCGCTTCAGCCGTGGCGTACATCCCGCACAGGCCGGGCGCGGCGTGAAACGCGGCATCGAACTGATGCGTCAGTTCGGCGGCGGACAGGTCGCGCAGGGCATCATTGATGAATATCCGCTGCCTGCTGAAGAAGTGAAGGTCGAATTACCTGCGAGTGAGGTCGAACGGCTGACCGGCATGGTACTGTCCGCCGAGCAGATCGAGTCCGTGCTGAAGCGGCTGGAATTCACCGTACAGCGCAGCGGTGATACCCTGCACGTGACCGTCCCACCGCATCGCATGGACATCGGCACTGGCGTGATCGGTCAGGCTGATCTGGTCGAAGAGGTGATGCGGATCGTCGGCTATGATGAGATCCCCCTGACCATCATGGACGATGCCATGCCAGAACAGTGGGCCAACGTCGCGCTGGAACGTGAAGAGCAGACTCGCGATCTGCTGGTGGCGCTCGGCCTGCGCGAGAATATCACCTACCGCTTCACCACCCAGCAGCAGGAAAAAGCCCTGATCTCACCCGGCGCGGCGGCTCGTGCCGTGATCCCCGGCCAGTATGTCGAGCTTGCCAACCCGATTTCGCCGGAAAAGAACGTGATGCGCCAGAGCCTGCTGGCAAATCTGCTGGAAGTTACCCGCGCCAACCGGCGCTATCAGCAGGGTGTGCATGTCTTCGAGATCGGCAGCGTCTACTACTATCCAAAGGATGAGGCCACACCCGAAGGCCTGCCGCTGGAGCCGCGCCGCCTGAGCATCATCATGACTGGTGCACGTCAGCCCTCTGACTGGCTGGACAGTGAGCCGCGCACCGTCGATTTCTTCGATCTGAAGGGCGTGGTAGAAGGTCTGCTGGACGGCCTGCATCTGGATAACGTTCAGGTGACGCGCTCACAGCATCCCAGCCTGCATCCGGGGCGCTCGGCACAGGTGACAGTCAATGAGAACGTGGTCGGCGACTTCGGCGAACTGCATCCGGTGGTGGCGGCAGCCTTCGAACTGGACGAACAGCCGGTGATGGTTGCGGATTTCGATCTCGATCTGCTGCTGGCACTGGTGCAGCCCATGTACCGCGTCCGGTCGCTGCCGATCACACCGGCGGTGCTGGAAGACATCTCGATGGTCGTCTCGGAAGATCTGCCAGCAGCGGAAGTCGAGAAGGTCATCTGGCAGGCGGGCGGCGCACTGCTGAAGGATGTGCGCCTGTTCGATGTGTATCGTGGTCCGTCGGTGGCCGAAGGTCACAAGAGCCTTGCGTACAGCCTGACGTATCAGACCGACGAGCGCACACTGAATGACAAGGAAGTCGCAGCGGTCCGCAAGAAGATCATGAAGTCGGTCGAAGCCCGTCTCGGTGCAAAGGTGCGTTCGTAAACTCCATCGATCCATGACGTGCGGATGCGGAACCTGACACGTCTGAGATTCTGTCACAGGTGGGCCGGACGACATTTCAAGCAATGTCGTCCGGTCTATATGCCACGTGTTGCGGCGCATTGCAGCGCGTTGCAGCGCAATTCGGCTGCAATCAGAAATGTTCAGGTTCAAATCGGCTTGCAGCGGCGGCGGCGGCGCAAAAATTTTATGCCGCTGCAATTGCAGCGCTTCTGTGATCATGACCGCGAAGTGATGTTAAGGTACAGGAACCACACAGTATAGCACGTATGTTCTATCTATGCGGTTAGAGTTTTCAAATGGTTCAGATGGAGGAGTAATTCCGCACTTCAAACCAGCCATCAGGTCATTGTCTGAAATGCTGCTTATAACGCTGACCGAAGCTGTTTCAACAGCAGCAGACTTTCCAAAGCCTGCGGGCACATCCTTTAATTCATTCACAAACAAAAAAGAGGCGGATCAATCGCGATCCGCCTCTTTTGATT
>CAYNDH010000026.1:0-8822 GCA_964395665.1 uncultured Anaerolineaceae bacterium | reverse complement strand
AATTCATTCACAAACAAAAAAGAGGCGGATCAATCGCGATCCGCCTCTTTTGATTCCTGTGTGAAGAACACGGGCGGGATTGAATCCCGCCCCTACATTCTGTATACAGGGTCAGGGCTATCTGACAAGCTCGTCCTACACAGAAGCCTGTGCCAGTGCTGCGGCTTCGGCGGCGGCAGCATCTGCGGCTCGCTTCTCACGGCGGGGGCGCAGTACACGCTCGAACAGCCATTTGTCAAACTCGACATAGGCGAAGGTGACAATCGCGGCGCTGTAACACAGGGCAAGCTGGCCGAGTGTCAGCGGTGTGGTGCCGAAGAAGTCACTCAGGAACGGCACGTAGATCAGCGCAAGCTGTAAGCCCGCCGTCAGCGCGACCGCGCCAAGCATCGCCTTGTTGCTGAACAGGCCGATCTTGAACACGCTGTCCTGCTCGGAACGGATCGCCAGCGCATGGCCCATCTGCGAAATCACCAGCGTGGTGAAGACCATCGTGCTCCACAGGCGATAATCACCATTCGGGACCAGCAGCACCGCCGCCATACCGATCAGGAAGATCACGAAGGCGACACGCGGCAGATATGCCCCCAGACCATCGCTGAACAGGCTCGATTTCGGGTCACGCGGCGGACGGCTCATGGCATTCGGCTCACCCTGCTCGACACTGAGCGCCAGCGCGGGCAGACCGTCGGTGACAAGGTTCATCCACAGGATCTGAAGCGTATTGATTGGCAGCGGCAGTCCGAGAAGCTGCGTTGCGAACAGCACGCCGACTTCACCGATATTGCTGCCGAGAATGTACTTGATGAACTTGCGGACATTGTCGTAAATCGTGCGGCCTTCTTCCGCAGCGCTGACGATGGTCGCGAAGTTGTCGTCAAGGATGACCATCTCGGCGGCTTCACGGGCGACCGCCGTCCCGGTGATGCCCATCGCCACACCGATGTCAGCCTGACGCAGTGCCGGGGCGTCGTTCACGCCGTCACCGGTCATGGAGACAATCTCGCCGTTCTTCTGCAGGGCGCGGACGATCTTCAGCTTATGTTCAGGCGATACACGGGCAAACACCGAGACACGTTTGACCGCTTCGGTCAGTTCCGCATCGCTCATGACCTCCAGTTGGCGGCCCGTCATGATGCGGCTGAGGATGCTGGTATCCTGATCATCGTCATTGACGATATGCAGGTCACGGGCGATGGTATAGGCCGTCAGCGGATGGTCACCGGTGATCATCACCGGGCGGATACCCGCCTGCAAACAGCGGTCCACCGCTTCGCGTGCTTCACGGCGCGGCGGGTCGATCATACCGACCATACCGGTAAAGATCATCTCGCGTTCGTATTCCGCCAGTGTTTCCTCATCTGGCAGTTCATCCAGCGGACGGAAAGCGAAGCCCAGCACACGCAGCCCCTGCTCGGCAAGGCCATCATCCCGCGCATCGATACGGCTGCGCCATTCGTTGGTCATCTCAACCGTCTGGCCTTCGACCATCACCCGGTCAGAGACATCCAGCAGGCTGTCTACGGCGCCCTTCATGAACATGACATACCGGCTGTTCTGTATTTCAGCCGGAAGATAAGGCAGATAGCCTTCGTCGGTACGGATCTTCGGCTGGCCGTCTACGCGATGCACGGTTGCCATACGCTTGCGTTCAGATGAAAACGGCACTTCGGATACGCGTGGCAGCACCGGCTCCAGCTCGGATTTCCACAGGTCAAATTGACTACCGGCGGTCAGCAGCGCGGTTTCAGTCGGATCGCCGAAGCTTTCGTTACTGATACGGTCAAGACTGGCATCGTTCGCCAGTTCAGCAGTGGTCAGCATCAGCGCTTCGGTCTGGCTGAAGGATGTCAGCGCACCATCACGCACGGTAAACAGACGGCGCTCATTGGGATTGACATAAATACTGGTCATGCTGTCGGTATAGTTGGCGACATCCAACACGGTCACGGTCATGCGATTTTCGGTCAGCGTACCGGTCTTGTCGGATGCAATCGTCGTGACCGAGCCGAGTGTTTCGACAGCGGGCAGCTTGCGGATGAGTCCACGGCGCTTAAGCATCCGCTGCGCGCCCAGTGCCAGCGCAATCGTCACCACGGCGGGCAGGCCTTCCGGCACGACAGCTACCGCCATCGCAACCGCTGCGATGAAGATGTCATCCAGACCTTCGTCAGGCTGGCGGTTAATCAGGCCGATAATCACCGCGACGATGACGATCCCGATTGCCATATAGAACAGCGCCTTGCCCATTTCGGCCATACGGCGCTGAAGCGGAGTCTTCTCGACTTCCACATCCTGAATGAGCGAAGCAATGCGGCCAAGCTCGGTTTTCATACCGGTGCCGGTCGTGGCGACAACAGCGCGGCCATGGGTCACGGCGGTGCCGAGATAAACCATATTCACCCGGTCGCCCAGTGATACATCTGCCGATGCCAGCGCATAGGTTGATTTCTCGGCTGGAAACGATTCGCCGGTTAGTGAGGCTTCCTGAACCTGAAGGCTGGCCGACTCAATAATGCGGCCATCCGCCGGGACAACGCTGCCCGCTTCCAGCAGGACGATGTCGCCGGGCACAATATCAATCGAAGAGACATCCAGTTCCTGTCCATTACGGCGGACACGGACCGAAGGTGCCGACATCTTACGCAGGGCATTCATCGCCTGTTCAGCGCGGTATTCCTGCGAGACACCGATAAAAGCGTTGAGTACGACAATCGCCATAATAGCGAACACGCTTTTGGTATCCCCAAGGAAGAATGAAATGGTCGCAGCGCCGAGCAGAATCAACACCATCGGGTCGATAAGCTGCTCGAAGACCATTTTGAAGATGTTGGCGCGTTCGGCCTCTTCCAGCTCATTCGGGCCGTACTGCTCAAGGCGCTTTGCGATGTCGCTGTCATTCAGGCCCTGATTGAGATCGACCTCAAGGCGCTGAAGTGTATCGGCAGTCGAGAGGGTGTACCATGTCACCTCACCACCACCGGGACTATTGCCATTTGAAGATGATGCAGACACATCTGAATCTGCATCCACTTTTTCGTCAGTGGGTATGCTACTGACCATTTGTAATTACCTTTGTCCTTCTGATTTTCAATTTGTGATACACGTGATGACACACTTTGTATGATGCGCTCATCAAATATCCTCTCGATGATAAGTTTCACGAGAGGATACGACCGCAGGCTTACGCGGGTAGTATCATATTTGTGTGCAGTCCTGGCGGAATCAGCTTTAACATTTGCCTATCTGTCAACTTAGTGTTAAGACACTTTCGTGCTGCAAACACATTACTGTTACAAATACGGGTAAATTCCCCAAAACCCGTTGTCAAAGGCTGATTGTTGCGACATAATCATGTGCCGCTGATCTGGGCAGGAAGCAGAAATACGCACCAGATGTTATCTATAGACTACCGATGGTCAGGAGTCTGCATAACCCCCAATTTTGGGGGATAGTTGAGGCTTCATTAATTCTTTAAAAATTGTTTTTCGCTGTACGTCATGCCCTCAGAGTCCTGCAATCTGAACGCTCACAGGATCATGGTGATCCGTGATCCGGTCGCGTCAAAACACAAAAAGCGCCCTGCCAGTGTGATTGATCGACTGGCGCTAAATTAAAACCTTTCTGAACTACTTCCTTTCTTACAAGTCTACCCTTTATCAATCCTGGTTGTGAAAGACGGATTCCATGCCGCAGTTACTCGCGGGCCTCACTCTTATCCCGTTCCTGCTTGCTGGTTTACTGACACTGATTCGTGGTCGCTTCCGATTAGAGCCGCCGGGTGTCCTCTGGCTGCTGACGGGTGTGACAGGTACGCTGTTTCTGCTGTTTGCCAGTATGCTGCCACCCGTCATCGCAGGCGAAAGCATCATCTTCTCGCTGCCATGGGTGGAGCAGCTTCATCTGGAATTCGCCCTGCGGCTGGATGGCCTCAGCCTGCTGTTCGCGCTGGTTGTGACCGGGATCGGCACCGTCGTCACGCTGTACGCCGGATATTATCTGAGGGACAGCCTGCATCCGGCCCATGACGACCTGCACGATCATCCGGATACCGATCTGCCACAGATCGAAAGCGATGATCATGTTGCGGAAGAACGGCATGAAGAAGCCGAACCCGTCACACCGCTTGGCCGCTTTTATCCGCTGTTCTTTGCCTTCATGGGGGCGATGCTGCTGCTGGTGCTGGCGGATAATGTCATCACACTGTTTATCGCATGGGAACTGACCAGCATCACCTCATTTCTGCTGATCGGTTTCAATGGCTCGGATGATGTCAATGCCCGTATCGGCGCACTGCGGGCGCTGCTGATCACCAGTGCGGGCGGGCTGGCCCTGTTCGCCGGACTGATCATCGCCGGGGATGTCTCCGGTACCTATTCACTAAGCGGGATGATCGCCGGGGATGCCCTGCGCGACTCCCCCCTTTATGCCGCTGTCGCCGTGCTGCTGATGCTCGGTGCATTCACCAAATCGGCGCAGTTCCCGTTTCATTTCTGGCTGCCGGGTGCCATGTCCGCCCCGACACCGGCCAGCGCCTATCTGCACTCTGCGACGATGGTCAAGGCCGGTATCTATCTGCTGATGCGCTTTTATCCGGCATTGGGGGATACCGCGCTGTGGCTGCACGGTCTGATGGGCGTCGGGCTGGTGACGATGTTCGTCGGTGCGCTGTTTGCACTGCGCCAGCGGGATCTGAAGGGGCTGCTGGCCTATTCCACGGTCAGTATGCTGGGCGCACTGGTCGCGATGATCGGCCTGCCGCACGGACATGGGCTGGAAGCCGCAGTCGTGACCATTCTGGCACACGCACTCTATAAGGCCACCCTCTTCCTGCTGACCGGCACGATTGACCACGCCACCGGCACGCGCAGTCTAGATAAACTCGGCGGTTTGCGCGAACGGATGCCGGGGATGCTGGCAATCGCCGTGGTCGTCGCCGCTTCAATGGCGGGCCTGTTCCCGCTGCCTGGATTTATCTCCAAAGAGGCGCTGCTGTACGCCGTGATGCCGGACGAACCGCTCACGCTGGTCCCGCTGGTCGTGGTCTGGATCAGTTCGGTCTTTACGGTGATTGTGGCGCTGATTTACGTCTGGGATGTCTTTATCCGCCCTGCACCAGATCCGCATCTGTATGATCACTATCACCAGCCGCCTGCGCCGATCCAGTGGGGACCGGCAGCGCTGGCCGGGGCCAGTGTGATCGGCGGTCTGCTGGTCGAACCGCTGGTGGTGCCGCTGGTCGAGATGGTGACACACGAGCATTCCGGTTTGCATCTGCTGCCAGAAGGCGGCCTGTCAAACCGTGCCTTTCAGCTTAGTCTTGCGGCACTCGCCGTCGGGCTGGTGATCTTTCTGGCGCGGCGGGTATGGCTGGCGCTGCCGGATTTCCCCTTGCCGCGTGGGGCATCAGTGTACGCCAGCATTCTCCGGCTGTCGGACGGCATCGGGGATCTTGTGCTTCGGCTTCAGGATGGCAGGCTGCGCCATTATCTGATCGCGATCATGAGTGGTGTAGGCGTCTTTATCATCCTGACCAATTTCATGTCCGGTAGTATCGTCCACTTCTCCAACCTGACCTTCACCTTCAATAATCCCGGCACAGACCTGCTTCAGATCGCGATGCTGACCTTAGCCATTGGCGCCGCGCTGGCGACGATCCTCTTCCGCAATCACCTGCTGGCGGCGCTGTCGATGGGTGTGATGGGCTACTCGATCGGCGTGATCTTTTTGCTGGTCCCTGCCCCGGATGTCGCGCTGGTGCAGATTCTGGTCGAGACCATGGGGACGGTGCTGATCATGCTGATGATCGGGCGCATCAGCCAGCGGCGGCGCGAAGAGATGATCAAAACGGCCATGAAAAACCGCGCCGGAGTCATCCGTGATGTGATCGTATCAGGGGCGATTGGCACCGCCGTGCTGCTGTTCGCGCTCTCGGCCATCACCAACCGGCCCCAGATGCTCTCGGATTCGCCACCGATTGCGCTGTGGCACATCCAGAACACCTACGGCGAATTGGGGATTACCGATGTCGTCGGCGGTATCGTCACCGACTTCCGTGGGATGGATACCCTGTTCGAGATCACCGTCTTCACCGTCGCATCGCTTGGCGTACTGACACTGCTGACGATGCCGAAGTCCCGCGAACTGATCAACTGGGCGCCGTTGAGTAAAATGCCGAACGCACCCCTGCTGCGGCGTCGCTCATTCGCGGAAGAAGGCGGCGCGCTTCAGGACGAACGGGCGCAGTCACGGCTCTCGACGCCACTGACGCGCACCGGTGCCAGGCTCATCATGCCGTTTGCGATTCTGGTCGCGCTGGCGCATATCCTGTATGGCGGCGTCGCCCCGGGGGATGGATTTACCGCCGGTGTGGTGCTGGGGCTGGTGATCGCGTCATGGTATGTCGTCTTCGGTTATTTCGAAACGCGGGAAACTCTCGGCTGGCTGCGTCCGGGGCGCTTTATCGTCATTGGCCTGCTGCTGGCCTTTGGCAATGCGCTGCTGCCGCTGCTGACTGGGCAGAACTTCCTGCGGGCACTGGACTTTGGCAGCGCACCCGCTGACCTGCACCTTTCCTCAACCCTGCTGTTCGAATTTGGCATTTTCTTCACTGTACTTGGCGGCGTCAGCACCATCATGGAAGCGATCGCACATCCACGTGAATTTGAGAAGGAGTTATTGGGCGATGAATGAGTTATTCGCCATCGCAACCGGTATTCTGTTTGGACTGGGTGTGTTTCAGCTTCTGCGGCGGGATATGATCAAGGTCGCGATCGGCTTTTACATCCTCTTTACCGCCATCAATCTGTTTTTTATCGCCGCCGGTGCCTTTGACGGGAATGTGGCGCCGTATGTGATCCCGGAAAAAGTGAACACAGCGGCAGAAGCCATCCCGAACGGACAAACGAGCGATCCACTGGTACAGGCGCTGATTCTGACAGCAATTGTGATCAGCTTCGGATCTTATGCGCTGCTGCTCGGCATGATCAGCATCGCAGCACGGCGCTATCGCACGGTGAATTCTGACGAAATCAGCAGTCTGAAGGGATAATGGGTGGACGATAACCTGCTTTTGCTTGGACCGGTCTTCTTTCCCTTCGCCGCGATTATCGGCGGTCTGCTGCTGGTACGGCATAATGCCGCACAGCGTTATCTTGGGCTGGCGGCGGCCATCGCCGCATGGATCACCGGCCTGCTGGTCCTGTATCAGAATATCACCACCGGTCAGGTACAGATCTATCGTCTGGGTGGCTGGCAGCCGCCATATGGGATCGTCTTCGCCGCCGATCTGTTTGGGGCACTGTTTCTCGCTATGGCCGCAACCGTCGTCGTCGGCGTGGTGCTGTACGTCGTAAGCTGTCGCGATAAAAGTATGACCTATCCGGCGTTTATGCCACTGCTGATGGCGATGATCACCGGGCTGCACGGCATCTTCTACACCGGCGACATCTTCACGCTGTTCGTCTTTATCGAGCTGATGGTCACGGCATCGGTGGTGCTGGTCGCCATCTCGGATAATCCGCTGGGGCTGGAAGCTGCCATTAAATATCTGCTGATGGCAGCCACCGGGACGTTGTTCATGCTGCTGGGGATCGCGGCCATCTACGCGACCTTCGGCACCCTGAATATGGCCGACATCGCCCGACTGCTGGCTTCTGGTGAGCGTCCGATACTGGCGCAGGCGTCAGCCCTGATGCTGATGTGCGCCTTCCTGCTCAAAAGCGCGGTCTTCCCGTTTCACTTCTGGCAGCCAGACTTTCACACCACCGCGCCGACTCCGCTGTCAGCGCTGCTGTCGTCAGTCGTGGTCAAAGTCGGGATTTATGGGATTATCCGCATCACGACGCTGATGTTTGCTATTGAAGCGCCGCTGATCCAGCAGACGCTGATCGTGCTGGGGCTGATCGGGATTTTCCTTGGCGGGTTCAGCGCACTCCGCACCTATGACGCCAAACGGATGCTGGCCTATTCGACCTTCAGTCAGGTCGGGTTCATTCTGGTGGGCATTGGCTGGGGCAATCCGATTGCACTGGCCGGAGCGATCATCTACTCCGTGAACCATGCCTTCATCAAATCAGCCATGCTGATGATCACGGGGCTGGTGGTCAGTTATACGCAGGCCAAAACCGCCCGCCTGAAGGATCTGGCAGGCGCAGGTTACGGCATGAAACAGGTCAATGTGCTGTATTTTCTGGGGGCATTGGCGCTGGCCGGACTGCCACCGATGAACGGCTTCATCAGCAAGCTGGCACTGGTCGAAGGCGGTGCAGGGACAGAACAGTGGCTGATATTCGGTCTGGTGATTGGCGGGTCAATCCTGACGATCCTGTACACCATGCGGACATGGCAGCTCATCTTCCAGCGGCGGCCAGATGAGTCAACCGCCGCCATGAAGGATTACGGGGACAAGCCCTACGCGCCAGCGCTGCTGATCGGGATCTGTGTGCTGCTGGGGGTGTATGCCGGGCCGCTGGTCACATTAGCGGTGCAGGTGGTCGAACAGTTACAGATCCCGCAGGTGTATATCAATGCTGTTCTCGGCGGGTTCTAGGGCGTGGTGGCATTTACAAAAATCGCTCATGTGTAAGGCGATGGCTGCTTAATCGCTGCGGGCGGACACGCAGGTCCGCCCCTACACAAAACTGGCTTAGCAGAGGGGCATTATGATCGAAACGTCAACAGAACCTGGCATTTCGTGGCATGTAAGGGGATAACTTCCGGTCTCATATGCGGCAAGTTAAGGGATTTTGCTGGGTGGAAAAGCCCCCTATCCCGGACCCATGCCGATAATACAAACAGGAGTATCGATGTTCTCGTTTATC
>CAYNDH010000025.1:19157-34159 GCA_964395665.1 uncultured Anaerolineaceae bacterium | reverse complement strand
TATCGGTGGTCTCGTAATCCGCCCATACGGCATATGTGTCATCGAGATAGATGGCCGTATCGTGATACGATCGATTGTGCGGGGCCGCCATAAACATTGTGAGCGTATGGAGAATGTAATCATAGACGTAGTAGTGCGGGTTGTTGTAATCGTAATCAGTTGAGCCGATGACATATCGGTCATTAACCGTGTAGATAAAGTGATATGGGGCATCTGCAATTGGGACTTCAGTCAGGGTCCCGGTATTAAGGTTATAGATTCCAAGGCTGTTCACCGCCTGTCCAAAGACATGCTGGCCGTTCAGCATTTTCCAATCGTATGAATAGCTTGACAGATCGATGATCGGAACGCCGGTATTCAGATCGAAAATCAGGCCATCATTGTAAAGTATCCGCCCTGCATCAACAGCTTCAACTGAAGACGCAGCGGGGTCCGGGAAAAGTGACGTCGTATCGGTGAATGCATTGTGAATATAGACGCCATTCCAACCGGTATCCCATGCCGCATACTGTCCATCACTCCGTGGCATAAAGGTCGTCCAGATCCCTAACTGCTGTGCCTGGCAGAAGGATGTGGGGCTGGTGACATGGTTAATGTAGGCCGTAGTCATGTGACTGTCGGTATAGCCGTGTTGGTTGGAGACGCGCACCCAGTAAAGACCATTCGAAACACGAAGGTTATATTCTGTAAGGCTGCTGGAAGTCGCACCGGAGATAGGTTCAGAATTTGTATAGGAGCTTCCTTTATACCACTGATAGCTCAGATCATCCCCACCTGTAGCGGCAACTGTAAACGTCGCTGTCCCCTGATATGGAATCGTCACATCATCCGGCTGATCAGTGATGGTTGGCGGTTGCCCATTCGGGCAGCCATCAATATAGCAAACCGACTCGGCTTTGATCATCTGCGATGGAAGCAAAGCAGCACTTAAACAAAAGACGACCAGCGCCATCCCGAACAGACGAATAATCCCGCGTGCAAACATGACAATAAACATCCCTGATAGCAAAAAATAAACGGAACACACGTGTCCCTACCCATATTTTAAGCGGTTCGGCAGCGCACAGGCGTTAAGACAACACGCATCGCAGCAGATTTTACGTTTTTCACCCACCCGCTGACACCTCCCGGATTAAGACCTTCGTCTGAGGAAGCCAGATACAAAAGAGGTCAGGGACCTCTGTTACAGATCCCTGACCTCTGACAGGATTTCTGACTGTTCAGACCTTATCCGGTCTTAAGCGCCTTCTTCGGTGCTGTCCGGGGTCACTTCCGGTGTCGCTTCGACTTCAGTGACCAGATCACTGGCTTCGATATCTTCCGCATCGATCATCACACCGGACAGCGTCCCGCCGCCCACAGAGTAGCTGAAGACCTGCGGTGCGTCCGCAGTGCCGATCACGGCGAAGAAGTAGTAAGTATTCGCCTCAATCCCGGCGCTCGTCAGGCTCCACAGCACATCACTGCTGCCGACGGCATTGGCTGACAGGCCGGCCATACCCGCTGGGACAAGGAAGGTGTAAGCGCAGTTCGCTACACGCTGTCCCTGACGCAGGGCTGGCGCACGTACCGCAGACGTGGTCACGGTGCTGCTGGTAGAAGTTTCTTCGGAGTCAGCCTCTTCAGAGTTGGCCTCTTCGGTTGCAGCGGCATCGTCAGACGTATCGGTCGTATCCGTCGTGCTGGCTTCTTCGGTCGCCATCACCTCTGATGTATCAGTCGTACCACCAGTGGTCAGGCCTACCGGAATCACCGTGCAGTCAGCAATACTGCCGGTCTGACGGGTACTCTGAACTTCAGCCGGTGCTTCTTCAGTGGCTGCCATCTCGCCAGAGGCATCGGCTTCAGTCATCTCGTTTGCAGGCGCACACTGGCTGCTGGCTCCGGCACCAGTCGAAGGCACGGCCATGGCACTATCCGCACCGGGGAAGCCGACACTGGTCCCCAGGACCGCGCCATCACCGCTGACGACATCGAACGCCGGGCCGCCCTGAATACCATGGAAAACCGTCACGGCTGCGCAGCCATCCGGCAGCGGCGCGAGATTCTCACGAAGCAGGTAGGCAGTCAGCGTGCCCTCTGCCTGTGAGCCGACGACAGCAATCGTCCCCCAACGGCCTGTGCTGTCCAGGCTGACCGGGCCAACCACCGCATCAGCCGCCGTGCCGCCCTCTGGCACTAATGACAGCGATGCACCTTCGGGGATCTCCACCCATCCCGTGATCGACGGGAACGACAGCACCTGAATCCGGCTCCGTTCACCATTTACAAAGGGTGTCAGCACCGGCACATCTGATGCGAAATGCGCGATGCGGACCAGCACGGTCGGCACAAAGATATCGGCTTCGTCAGTCGCCTCTGCGGTGACTTCTGCCGCCTCATCGCCCTCAGTCGAGTCCGCCGTTGGTTCGGCTGTCGGTTCGGCTGTCACATCGGCGGTCGGTTCAGGTGTCGGCTCAGGCGTTTCCTGTGCCATCACCAGACCAGACATCATCACTAACGCAAGCAGCACTAACAGGACAGTGATTTTACGCATATAACCTCCTCAGTATTTCAGAGTTTGTTTACCATGCCTATCAGCTTGCAGGTTTACAGGCAGGTTTACAGGCAACCTTACAAACTGCATGGAAAACCGTTCAGCACCACAAACCTAGCGTAATGTGAACGGTTATAATCACTATAGCCCTTCGTGGGTGCGCCTGAATGGGCCAACGGCATGTTTTTTGACCGACCGAATGACCTATCCGCAGACCGGATATATGACCATCACTGATCCTGTCCAATCGGTGTATTGACAGCATTTGCAGCCCTGCCAGCAACAAAAAAGGCGACACAATGGTCGCCCTCTTCTGAAAGTCTGTTGGCACAAATCAGCCGGGGATGATGATCTGAAGGATGTAGATCCCGATGAACACCACCAGCGGGCTGACATCCAGACCGCCGGTCTGCGACGGGGGGATCATCTGACGGATGGGCTGAAGCACTGGCTCGGTCACATTGAAGATGAACTGTACAATCGGGTGATAGCGGTCGATATTCGGGAACCATGTCAGCAGCACCCGGCCCAGAACCAGCAGCGAGAACAGACTCAGCAGTGTGCTGATAATTTGAAACACGATCATGGATTATCCTTATTCCTTTTCTTCACGGGTGTTCGGAACACGAGTTTGCAGTGATGTTGTCACTGCTTTATACGTGCGTTTCACAAATTAAGTCTCATTGTACCGGATAAACGCCATTGGTCACGAAAGAAATACACATAATTTTCACTCAGATCATTCGCGCCGATTATTCGCGCTCTCCGAAGATCGCCCGGCCAATCCGCACCAGAGTCGAGCCTTCTTCAACCGCCACCGGATAATCATCGGTCATCCCCATGCTCAGATCAGGCAGCACCGCGCCGAAGGAGTCCGACAGCGCATCGCGCAGCAGCCGCAGATCACGGAAAACGGGCCGCGCCTGCTCCATCTCATCCACAATCGGCGCCATCGTCATCAGCCCACTGACCGACAGCCCCGGCATCGACCGAATCGTGCTGAAATCCTGCCACAACCGTGCGCGAATCTCTTTATCCTGATCCCATGCTGTCGCGTCGAAACCTTCCTTGCTCGCCTCGCCGGAGATGTTGATCTGAATCAGGATGTCGAGCGTCGTGCCGTGATCCGCAGCCAGTCGGGAGAGCTTCCCGGCGAGCTTGACGCTGTTCACCGAATGCACCAGATCAAAGCGCGCCCGGCCTTCGTCATCGAACAGGTCACGCGCCTTGCGGCTCTGCACATGCCCGATCAGATGCCAGATCGGGGCCTCTTTCACCGCGCCATTGACTGCTGCGATCTTCGGGGCCGCCTCTTCGACACGGTTTTCGCCAAAATCCTCTAAACCGGCTTCAATCGCCCGCATCACCATCTCCGCCGGGTGCGTCTTGCTCACAGCGACCAGCGTCACCGACTGTGGATCACGCCCCGCCCGCAGACAGGCTGCTTCAATTGTGGTCTGGATCTCTGCAATGCGTTCCGTCAGAAGCTGAAGGGAAATCGTCACGGCGATCACTTTCCTTTTTTGTACTCGACATCGGTCAATTAGACCGCTGAACGATGCTTACGACAATAGCCCGACCAATCCTGTGAAGGTTGTGTATGGGAAGTGTTCAGGATTCAGCCTGACGCGACCCGCATAAGAACATATGTGTTATACTGCATTCCCCGCAAATTCACCTTCAGGAGCAGTCTGGAATATGTCCGCGCAGATTATCCATCAGCCTGCGTCCGCGATTCTGGGTAAAGCGACGGGCTTTATCCGCGCCTTCGATTACACCCTGAACCCTTACAACGGCTGTACCTTCGGCTGCACGTACTGCTATGCCGCCTTCTTCACACCCACCCAGGCGCAGCAGGATGAATGGGGCCGGTGGGTGCGTGTTAAATCCAATGCGCTGGAGCTTTTGCAGAAGAAGCGCCGCCGTCCACTGATCGATAAAGCCGTCTACATGAGCAGCGTGACCGATCCCTACCAGCCAATTGAGCGCCAGCTCGAACTCACCCGCGCCATCCTTCAGGAACTGCTCGATTATCATCAGGTCCGGCTCGTAATTCAGACGCGCAGCCCACTCGTTACCCGTGACATCGACCTGTTTCAGCGCTTCGAACAGGTGCGCGTCAATATGACGATCACGACCGACGACGATGCTGTCCGCAAAGCCTTTGAGCCATTCTGCGCTTCAACCACCCAGCGTTTAAACGCCATCCAGACCGTGCATGAAGCCGGTATCGATGCCTGCGTCACGCTGACACCGCTGCTGCCGGTGGGGGATGCGGCACAGTTCGCCCGTGACCTGTATGCAACTGGTGTGCGGCACTTTGTCATCCAGAACTTTCACGCCACCAAAAGCCGGTTTGTCGCCGGGACAGGTGAAACCGCCCGTGCTTTACTGCGCGAACGCGGCTGGAGTGATGCCGAATATGAGCGCGTCAAGGCGGAGATGAGCGCCATCATCCCGGATCTGATGGAAGGGCAGGACGGCTTTCGTCCCATGCCATCACGCCTGTCAGCATCCCAGACGGGGTAGGCGTCAGGTAAGCGTGATGCCAGATGCCTCTGCGTCGATCCGTACCCTGCTGATCTTCCGCCGACGGCCAGCCCGTCGCAAAGCGCGTAAAGCCGCGCAGATCGAAGCCGTCTCCCTCTTGCGGGATCTCGGCGCACAGCCGGAAGCAGGCGGCCCGCTCAGCGAGCAGAAGGGTATCTTCTGGCTAAGCCTGCCCGTGGACTCCGTCCCGCAGGCGGTCGAACGTCTGCCCTGGCTGGGCTACAGTGATCGGGTAGACGGGCTTGAGGCATTACCCACGAAAACCAGCGATTCAGTCAAGTGGCGCGGCGAACATTACCGCGTGGTGCGCCTGTACACCTCTGATGAGGATGCCCTGCGCGAACAGGCCCCGGATCGCCGCCGCTTTGCCCTTGAAAATACGGAAGGCGAGGTGCGCGATGTGACCGGTTATCGTGGGGACGGCGGCCAGATGAGCAAGCGCGGCCTGCCGGTGATCGATGCGCGGCTGCTGGTCAATCTGGTGTATACACCTGCGGCGGATGCCATCCTGCTCGATCCGTTTGCCGGGGTGGGCGGCATCCTGATTGAAGCTGTTGCAAGCGGCTTCAATGTCCTGTCGGGTGATATTGACCCTGTCCTGCGCTTCGGCCTGACCAATACCGGCGCATTGCACTGTGTACTGGATGCAGCGCATCTGCCTTTCGCGGATCACAGCATCGACGCGATTGCAACCGAGCCGCCGTATGATGACGAAGCGCTTGAGACCGTGTCCGCCGCCCTGGTGGAAATGGCGCGTGTCCTCAAACCGGGCGGACGCATCGCCATGCTGTGTCTCGCGCCACAGGCTCCGGCTCTTCGCACCCTGGCGGAGAGCGCCGGAATATTCCCCCTGCTCGACGCGTCTATTGACCGTAAAGGACTGTCCTGTATTGCCCTTGTATGGGAAAAACCGGTATGACCTCTCGCAGGGGCTATCCGCATGGGCAGGTACACCCTATCCGAACAGCGGTGGGGATCGTTCGCTTCAACGGATTATAGTTACATCTCAACTTCAATGGACTCTCTGACTGCCTGACGACAGTTCATCTTATAAATGCAGTGAAAGGATCAATACATGTTTGGTGGCGGCGGTTGGTGGACCTATATCTACAGTGAGGACAAACGCCCCAAGGTGACGCGTGCGCTGCTGCGCCGCGTGCTGGGCTATGCACGTCCCTATCGCAGAGAGATCATCCTGATGCTGGGGACGATCCTGCTGACGACATTTCTGACGCTGATGATTCCGTTCATTTACCGGGATCTCATCGACATCACCCTGCCCAATAAGGATGTCGGGCGGCTCAATTTACTGGTGCTGGCGCTCTTCGGCATCCCGATTGTCAGCGGGTTCGTCCGTGTCTATCAGCGGCGGCTGAATGCGGGGATCGGTGAGGGGCTGATCTACGATCTGCGCCTTTCGCTCTATACCCATCTCCAGCGGATGTCGCTCAGCTTTTTCACCAATACCAAGACCGGCGAGCTGATGAGCCGCCTCAACAGTGATGTGGTCGATGCCCAGCGAGCGATCAGCAACACCATGGTCGAGATCGTGATCAATATCATCACCGTCTTGCTGACGCTGCTCGCGATGATGACTATGGAGTGGCGGCTGTCGATTCTAAGTGTGCTGGTGCTGCCGGTGTTCATCATGGCGGCCCGGCGGGTGGGCGGTGTGCTGCGCGAGATCGCCCGCGACCAGATGAAGTACAACGCGCAGATGAACGCCATGATGAACGAGACACTCAACATCAGCGGGGCGCTGCTGGTCAAGCTGTTCGGGCGCACCCGTCAGGAAGTCGATCGTTTTGACGACCGCGCCGAAAAGGTCCGCGACATCGGTGTGCGGCGTGCCGTCATCGGCGCACAGTTCTTCGTGATCATCATGTCAGTCACAGCGGTGGGGACCGCACTGGTCTACTGGTTCGGCGGTCATCTGGTGATTAATGAAGTCTGGAGAGTCGGTGATATTGTTGCTTTCGGTGCTTTTCTGACACAGCTTTACGGCCCGATGCAGGCGCTGGTCAATGCGCCGGTGGAGTTCTCGACATCGATTGTCAGTTTCGAGCGCGTGTTTGAGGTGATCGACCTGCCGCTGGATATTCACGAGCAGCCCGATGCGATCAGGCTGAACGATGTGCAGGGCCGGATTGAGTTTGAGGATGTGTCGTTCCACTATACGGTTGCCAGGCATGATCCGTTGAGCAATGTGGTGCGCTATGACGATGAGAATTACACGGCGTTCTCCGATATTGATACCACTCAGGCTAACGGCGCGAAGGATGATGCTGACTCAGAGACGGACACACCAGAGACACAGGCGCGGACCGTCGCGCTTAACAATATTACGCTCACCATCGAGCCGGGGCAGGTCGCCGCACTGGTCGGGCCAAGCGGTGCCGGCAAGACCACGCTGACCTATCTCATCCCGCGCCTGTATGATCCGAGTGAAGGTCGCATTACGCTTGACGGCCATGACCTGCGCGACATCACCCTGGAATCACTGGCGGAGCAGATCGGCATGGTGACACAGGAAACCTATCTGTTTCACGATACCATCCTGATGAACCTGAAATACGCCAACGCGGATGCGACACAGGAACAGGTCGAAACCGCGTCCCGGGCCGCGAATATTCATGACTTCATCGTCGGGCTTCCGGCGGGATACCAGACCGTGGTCGGCGAGCGCGGTTATCGCCTGAGCGGTGGCGAAAAGCAGCGGCTGGCGCTGGCCCGTGTGATCCTGAAAGACCCGCGCATTCTGGTGCTGGATGAGGCCACCAGCAGCCTTGACAGCCAGTCAGAAGCGCTCATTCAGGAAGCGCTGAAGCGGGTGATGCAGGGGCGCACCAGCATCGTCATCGCCCACCGCCTGAGTACGATTCTCTCCGCTGATGTGATCTTCGTCTTCAATCGCGGTCAGATCGTCGAACGTGGGACGCATCGCGAACTGCTGGCGCAGAATGGGCTGTACGCGCAGTTATTCGAAACGCAGTTCCGGGCGCAGAATCAGGCCATCCGCGAACTTGAGGACGGGATGCTGTGACCATTACATCTGACTTCAAAACACCCGGATCACCGGCACGATTGACGCTCTCGGCGGGCTTCGCTACAATGGCCTCATGCAAAAGACGGAAAAATCATCATGAAATATCATATCTGGACATATGGCTGCCAAATGAATATCGCCGATACCCAGCGGCTGGCTTCAGAACTGGAGCGCATGGGGCATCAGGCAGTGGCAGAAGACAACGCCAGCGAAGCGGATATCCTGGTCGTCAATACCTGTGTGGTGCGTCAGAGCGCTGAAGATAAGGCGATGGGCCGCCTGCTGCTGTTGAAGCAGGTCAAAGAGCAGATGCCGGATAAGGTCATCGGCGTGATGGGCTGCATGGTCGGCGTGCGTGATCCGCTGGCGATGCGTAAAAAGCTGCCCTTCGTCGATGTCTTCCTGCCGCCGTCTGAACCTGCGCCGATGGTCAGCTTTCTGAAGGATCGCGGCTGGGAAACAGAAATCGTCGAGCAGGAATACGAAGCACGGCTTCAGCGGGACGCCATTCAGGACGGCGACCTGATCCTGCCGCTGCACGAAGCGGATCAACTGGTGAGCGCCCATGTGCCGGTGGTCTACGGCTGCTCACATGCCTGCTCATTCTGCATCATCCCCTTCCGGCGCGGGATCGAGCGCAGCCGCAGTATCGGCGAAATCGTCGCACATGTCCGCAGTCTGGCGCTTCAGGGTGTGAAAGAGATCACACTGCTCGGCCAGATCGTGGACCGTTACGGCAAGGATGTCGAAGACGGTCCCGATCTCGCAGATCTGCTGCGGATTGTGCATCAGGTCGCCGAAGAACACGATATTCACCGCATCCGCTTCCTGACCAGTCACCCGAACTGGATGACGGACAAACTGCTGCACACCGTCGCGGAACTGCCGCGTGTGATGCCGCATATCGAAGTACCGGTTCAGGCCGGTAATGACGACGTGCTGGTCAATATGAAGCGCGGATACACCACCGCCCAGTACCGTGCGCTGGTCGGGAAGATCCGCAGCATCATCCCGGATGTGGCGATCCACACCGACATCATCGTCGGCTTCTGCGGCGAAACCGAAGAACAGTTCATGGACACGTACAACATCCTGCGTGACCTGAAATTGGACAAGGCACATCTGGCGCGCTACAGCCCGCGTCCGAACACCGTCAGCGAACGGCGGATGGTCGATGATGTGCCGGAAGAAGAGAAGGAACGCCGTCACAAGATGCTTGATGATCTTCAGGCGGAGATCGTCGCCGAGATCAACAGCAAATATCTCGGCCAGACGGTCGAAGTGCTGGTTGAGGAAAAGCACAAGGGCAAGTGGCGCGGGCGCACGCCGCAGAACAAGCTGGTCTTCTTCGAAGGGGAAGGCGACTGGAAAGGCCAACTGGTCAATCTGGAGATCACATGGACCGGCCCGTGGAGTATGCAGGGACGTCTGCCAACCGAGCAGGCCGAGCATGATCCGCTGATCGTGCTGGCGAATTAACCGCTGACATCATCATCCGGGACATGGCAGTGCAGGCGTATGCTCCGTGTCCCGGTATTTTTAGCAGTTGGGGCTGTGTCTCGGCACGGCGCTTTAACATCTGATAGCAGCATAAGCGTTTGTGGTATGTAAATTTCGCAAATCCCTTAATTGGGCAAGGTGATACTTTTTTGATATACTGCTAAAAGTTAGTATTTACGCTCATTGGGCGATTTCGCATCGGGTTGTTTCCCCCGAAAGTGTTTTGAACGGCACTCGGAAAGCACTTGGTTACAGCCGCCCGACACACGAGCAATTTGATTTAAGAGCATAAACCGCGTTTGCGCCGCTATTCACGGTTGGTATCACTCGCCAATTGGAGGACTCTGCATGACGGCCCCACGAGAAAAAAGTGGCTACTATTATCCGAACAAATTCGCCCGCATCACCATTGAGGCGATGGAAGAAATTATGGGGACGAATGGCCTCAACGCCATTCTGAACCTTGCTGGTCTAAGCGAACTGGTCGGCAATCTGCCCCCCGACAATCTCGAAAAAGGCTTCGATTTCGCAGATTACACAGCGCTGAATGTCGCGCTGGAAGAGATGTACGGGCCGCGTGGTGGACGTGGGCTGGCGCTGCGTGCCGGGCGTGCGACCTTTGCTGACGCGCTGCGCGGTTTCGGTGCGCTGGCGGGTGTGGGTGACCTTGCGTTCAAGGTGCTGCCGCTCAATGCCAAGCTCAAGATCGGGCTGCCTGCTATGGCGAACATCTTCAACCAGTTCTCGGACCAGATCTCGAACGTGTACGAAGAAGGCACCGACCGCATTATCTATACGCTGGAACGCTGCCCGATGTGCTGGAAACGTGAAGCAGACCGGACTGTGTGTTTCGTCGGACAGGGTCTGCTGCAGGAAGGCCTGCGCTGGGTTTCGAGCGGTCACGAGTTCAAGGTCGATATGGCGACCTGTATCGCCAAGGGCGATGACATCGGGCGCTATGTGATTTACAAGGAACCGATCAGCTAACCCTGTTATAGTTCGTTCAGCACGATGTCCGACGGCATAGTGACAACTGACCTGCCTGATCAGACTGAAGTTGAAGACACCTAACCCCGTAGAAATTCCTGCGGGGTTTTCCTGATTTCATCGTGAAGATCCGCACAGTATGACAGCACAATGCCCGCTTCATCGATCCCGGCACTACCCTGCGATGAGATGTGTTATCATCACGTTCTTCTTTCGCTGTACGTCCGACGGCAGAAACGTTAGAATGCAGCAAGCAGTCCATCACAGAGATGCCAGGATCGCTAAGATCTGTATTTGTTGAAGCGTCGAACCCCTGCATCCCTGAATCAATCACCGGAAAACACCATGAGCCTACAAATTTTTAACGTACTGGGTCGTGAAAAACAGACATTCGTCCCGCTGACCGAAGGCCGTGTCAGCATGTATGTCTGCGGACCAACCGTACAGGACTACGCCCACATCGGGCATGGCAAGACCTATGTTTCCTTTGACGTCGTCACGCGGTGGCTGCGCTACAGCGGATACGACGTGCTTTACGTCCAGAATCTGACAGACGTCGGGCATCTGCTGGAGACCGGCGAAGATCGCATCCTGAAGAAGGCCAATCAGCTTCAGGCCAAGCCGATGCAGATCGTCGAGTATTACACCCGCCGGTACTTCGAAGATATGGACGCACTCGGCATCCAGCGGCCTGACATCTCGCCGCGTGCCAGCGGTCATATCCCGGAACAGATCAGGATGATCGAGACACTGATCGCCAAGCGGCACGCCTACGAAGCCAATGGCAGCGTGTACTTTGACGTGACGACTGATCCGGAATACGGCAAGCTGTCGAATCGTCGGCTGGAAAAAGCAGAGAGCGGCAAGCGGATCGAAGTGCGCGGCGAAAAACGCCATCCGGAGGACTTCGCGCTGTGGAAGCGTGCCGAACCCGAACATATCATGCGCTGGGACAGCCCGTGGGGCGAAGGCTTCCCCGGCTGGCACATCGAATGCTCGGCCATGGCGAAAAAATATCTGGGGGATACCTTCGACATCCACGGCGGCGGCATTGAGAATATCTTCCCGCACAATGAGTCGGAGATCGCGCAGTCGGAATGCGCGAATGATGCTGAATTCGCCCGGTACTGGATGCTGGTCGGCAGCCTGAATATCGCCGATGAAGACGGTATTCCCGTGAAGATGAGCAAGAGCCTTGGCAACTCGGTCACTGTCCGGCAGGCGCTGGAGATGCAGCGGGCCGAAGTCATCCGCACCTTCCTGTTGGGCGCCCACTACAGCAGCCCGGTCACCTATGGTGAAGAATCACTCGGTGCAGCGGCGGCGGGATGGGAACGGCTGAATAATGCTGTCCGCCTCACCCGTCAGATGATGGGGAATGCCCCTGAAGGCGACGACGCCAGCGGCTTCTCCGAACGGCTGGAAGCAGCGCGTAATGAGTTCAAGCTGGTGATGGATGATGACTTCAACGCACCCAAGGCGCTGGCGGTATTGCAGGAGCTGACACGTGATGTCAACACCCTGCTCAACAGTGATATGACCATCGGGTTGAATACATTGAGCGCGATCAACGATCTCTATACCCAGCTCGGCGGCGATGTGCTGGGGATTATTCCATCGGCTGACAGCGCGGCGACCAGCGATGGCAAACGGGAAGCAGCACTGATCGAACTGCTGATTGATATGCGCGCCCGCGCCCGTAAGGAAAAGAATTACGCCGAGTCGGACCGGATTCGCGATGAACTGCTGCGCGCTGGCGTAGTGCTGGAAGATCGCCCGGACGAGACCGTCTGGCGCGTGACCAACTGATCCGCGAACCGCTGATACGCTCGTCGGCGCTGGCGGAGATGGTCAGCGCCCCACACGAACAGAGAGTGAAGCAATACCATGCCGGAATTTTTATACGGACACTGGGCAGTCACCGAATCGCTGCGGGCCAACCGACGCCGGTTCGAGCAGCTTCTGCTGGGTGAACGGGTAGAGGAAAAAGGGGCCATCGCCGAGATCATGGCGCTGGCACAGGAACGCGGCGTCCCGGTCAAGCGCGTCCCCAAACGCATTCTGGACGATCTGGCATCCGGGGCCAATCATCAGAGCACCCTGCTGCGCGTCGGCGGGTATCCGTATGTCGAGATTGACGACATCCTGAATGAGTCACAGGTCCGGAACGAAAAGCCGTTCCTGCTGATGCTCGATCTGCTGAAAGATCCGCAGAATGTCGGCTCGCTGATGCGCGTAGCCGATGCGGTCGGCATTCACGGCGTGATTTTACAGGACCGGCGCGGCGTCTCGGTGACGGCCTCGGTCGTCAGTGCGTCATCTGGCGCGGTAGAACATCTGAACGTGGTTCAGGTCACCAACATCGCCCAGACCATGAAGGAACTGAAGCGCAGTGACATCTGGATGATCGGGCTGGATCTGGGGCCGGATGTGCCGAGCATCGACAAGGCCGGCCTTGACATCCCGCTGGCGCTGGTATTGGGCAGTGAAGGCGAAGGGATGCGGCGGCTGGTCCGCGATACCTGTGATATGCTGGTATCCCTGCCGATGCGTGGACGGGTTGCCAGCCTGAACGTCGCCACGGTCGGATCAGTCGCGCTGTATACGGCGTGGCAGGCGCGAAAGTGGGAAGGCTGGTCGCCACAGATCCAGCCATAATATCTTTGTGGCGGACGTGCGGCGGATATACGGCAGCGCATCCCCGCGAGGATTCATGATCTGTTCATATCTGCTGTCTCTGCGTCTCATCCCGGTGATGCAGACGATCTGTTTTGCAGAGACAGCACGGGATTGAGACTTCACGCCAAAAACTCATCCGCAGAGTTCAGGCAGTAAGTTATAATATTGGGTTAGTGCGGCTTTTCGAAAAGAAAGTTGTATTCACAATGATCGCTGACATTACCAACGAAACACGATCCAAGATGCGTTCCAGCATCAGTGTGCTGGAACAGGACTTACAGGGTATTCGCGGAGGACGCGCCAGTACCGGTCTGGTTGACCGGCTGGAAGTGGACTACTACGGGCAGGCCACTGAACTGCGTCAGCTCGCGAATATTTCGACACCGGAGCCGATGCAGATTCTGATCCGTCCCTTTGACGGTGGCGCGGTCAAGGCCATTGAAAAGGCGATTCAGGAAGCCAATATCGGGATGAATCCCAATATCGACGGCAGCCAGATCCGCCTGAATATGCCACCGCTGACACGCGAACGCCGTCTGGAACTGGTCAAGGTGCTGCACCGCCGGATTGAAGAAGCACGGATTGCCATCCGCAATATCCGGCGCGGCGCCAATGACGATCTGCGCGATTTCGAGAAGGAAAAGATGATCTCGGAAGATGAGCGCGAACGCGGCGAAAACGAAGTCCAGAAACTGACGGATGAGTTCATCGCCAGAATTGAAGAGATGAGCAAGGCCAAGGAAAAGGAAATCACCGAGGTCTAGGCCCGTACAGAAGTTTACAGATGGCAGCGCGTGAATGGGGCGTTATCTGAGCGGATGGCCCGTTTGACTACCAGAGAAGTGAAGGAAGATGATACATGGCATCTTTAGTACAACATAAGCAGGATCAAGCGCCCTCATCGACCTCTTCACTGGCGGAAACGTCAGGAATTCTGCCCGGAAGACTGCCGAACCATGTCGCCATCATCATGGACGGCAATGGGCGCTGGGCCACCTCACGCGGGCTGCCACGCAGTGAAGGACATCGGCAGGGGACTGAAAACCTGCGACAGATCATCCGGGCATCGGTCGAGTTTGGCGTGAAGATCCTCACCATTTACGCCTTCTCGACCGAGAACTGGGGACGCCCCCGCCGCGAAGTACAGCTTCTGATGCGTATTCTGGAATCTGTCATTGACCGCGAACTGAATGAACTCGACAGCGAAGGCGTGCAGATCCGGCATATCGGGCGGCTTGAGGAAGTCGCGCCGCATCTTCAGCGCAAAATCCGGCAGGCCTGTGAGAAGACCCGGCACAATACAAAGCTGATTCTGAACGTGGCCTTCAATTACGGCGGGCGGGATGAGATCGTGCAGGCGATCCAGCACATTATGGAAGCCGGCCTCAAACCTGAAGAGGTGACCGAAGAGGTCGTCTCCAGTTATCTGTACACCAGCGGCCTGCCCGATCCAGAGCTGATCATCCGCACCAGCGGCGAACTGCGGATCAGCAACTTCCTGATCTGGCAGGGATCATATGCCGAATACTATCTCACGTCGGTATACTGGCCCGATTTCAACAAAGAAGAATACCGGGCCGCCCTGCTGGATTTCAGCCGCCGCCGCCGCCGCTTTGGTCGGACAGACGACCAGCTTGAGGCACCAGGCAGCGGCGAATTTGCTGACGATCATGATGATCACGATCATGATGATCACGATCATGA
>CAYNDH010000025.1:0-19057 GCA_964395665.1 uncultured Anaerolineaceae bacterium | reverse complement strand
ACGATCATGATGATCACGATCATGATGATCACGATCATGACGACGACGATGACCATGACGACCATGACGGCCATCATTAGACCCTGAGCAGGCCTGAACGACACATCTACCCTCACCACAGCTCACCGGTGGCATACAACGATCCCACAGGTTCCCGGTATCACAGCATCCCGACTGCCCGGTTTCTCCACTTTCTCCCGCTGTCCTACCCGAACGGATGGGCGGCTCACATGGCGTAATCCCACAGGCACGGGTTAGAATAAACTATCGGCAACACGTAAAAGGAAGTACCCGAATATGTATACCACGATTGAGCAAGTCGAGCGGGCGCTGGCCGAACAGCAGTACATCGCGAGCGAAGAGATCGCAACTGTGATGTTCCTTGCCAATCAGCTAGGGAAACCACTTTTAGCTGAAGGCCCGGCAGGTGTCGGGAAGACCGAGCTGGCGAAAGCATGGGCAAAGGCTGCTGGCCGTCCACTGATCCGCCTGCAATGTTATGAAGGGCTGGACGAGAGCAAGGCGCTGTACGAATGGGAATACGCCAAGCAGATGCTGTATACCCAACTGCTGCGCGATAAGCTGAGCGAGATCCTGGCGCAGACCAGCAGCCTGTCTGATGCGGCGGATACCCTCGGACGCGAAGAAAATGTCTTTTTCTCGGAACGCTTTTTACTGGCGCGACCGCTGCTTCAGGCGCTGATGTCTGAGGAGCCGGTGGTGCTGCTGATCGACGAAATCGACCGGGCAGACGCAGAATTTGAAGCCTTCCTGCTCGAAATCCTGAGTGATTTTCAGGTTTCAGTCCCGGAACTGGGGACGATCAAGGCAAAGCATCAGCCGGACGTCGTGCTGACCAGCAATAACACCCGCGAGCTTTCTGAAGCGCTCAAACGCCGCTGTCTGTATCTGTTCATCGATTATCCGACCATGGATGCCGAACTCAATATCGTGCGGATGCGCGTACCACAGTTGAATCAGAAGCTGGCGCAGCAGGCGGTAGAAGTGGTACAGAATCTGCGCCAGCTCGACCTGAAGAAAAGCCCCAGTGTCAGCGAAACCATTGACTGGGCCAAGGCGCTGGTGATGCTGAATGCGGACGCGCTGGATCGTGATACGCTGCAAAATACGCTGACCGTGCTGCTGAAGCATGAAAGCGATGTGCAGAAGGCCAGACGTGCGATGATCAACGGTGACCGGCCATCGAGTGACCGTCCCCGGCGTAATGTCAGCGGCGGCAGCCGGTGGAATAATTAGGCATAAATCCGTAACAGGGGCGTTGTAGGGCCGGATTCTCCCGGCCCTATATGCACCAACCTAAACAATTTACACATTGAAATCAGGTGTGGATTAGGCCACGAATACCCCCATCCCCTGAAAGGGGGACATATCTCCCCTTCTCCGGCAAACAAGTTTGCATGGGGAAAGGGCCGGGGATAGGGGGATTTTGTGCTTTGAAATCCCTTAACTTGGTGCATATGGGGAAAGAATCCCGCCCATGCGTACTCCCTACGTCTCCACCACCGAACCCGGCGCCAGCCGCCGCATCAGCACGCGGTTGAAGACGATCAGCAGTACACCACTCAAAATCACCGTCATCGCCACCAGACTCGACGAACTCACGATCTCTCCGGCAAACACCGCCCCCAGAAAGACCGCGACGATCGGATTGACATAGGCATAGCTGGTTGCCAGCGCGGGGCGGACGTTATCCAGCAGATACATATAGGCATTAAACGCAATCCAGCCGCCGAAGCTGATCAGATACAGCAGTGCCAGCACCGACTGAAGCGAAGGCGGTTCGGTGAGGCGCTCCCCGGTCAGCAGGCTGATAAAGGCGAGAAAAACCCCGCCGCCGACCATCTCCACCGCTGCTGCCATCAGACCGCTCGGCAGATCAAGATGGCGGCTCCACATTGATGCAAATGCCCAGCACATCGGGCCGATCAGCAGCGCCAGCGCACCCAGTGTATTCCCCTGAAGGCCAGCCTCACTGTTGAGCAGCCACAGGCCGAATAAACCGATCAGCAAACCCGCCCACTCGACGCGGTTGGGATAACGTTTCCAGATCATGGCGAACAGCGCCGCCCAGATCGGCGTCGCACCGACCGCCAGCGCCGCCAGCCCCGAGTCGACATGCAGCGACTCGGCGAATCCAACTGCCCCCGTCCCCCCACCGAGCATAATCACCCCGATCACAAGTGCATTGCGGATCTGTCGGCCCGTCGGACGGGTGCGCGTCCTGAAATATACCCAACCGACCATCACCGAACCGGCGATCAGAAAGCGTACACTCGTCATCATGAACGGTGGGATCGTTTCGACGGCGAAACGCATACCGAGATAGGTCGATCCCCAGATGAGATACAGCGCCAGCAGTGCCAGCAGAAGCGGTGTGCGGTTCTGTTTCACAGTCTGCTGATCTGACGCAGCAGAAGCGGGAATCGTCGAAGAAAGCGAAGTCGATTTAACAGCCAAGGGAAGGCTCCATCAATTAGAAATCAGTGGGTGGTCACACGCTGAACTTCCGTGGGGACATGTCCGGTGTGAGGCGGTGACTGTGTCCCATAATACGGGGATCAGGTAAAGTCAGATAGCGCCACTGGCGACCATTAGGTCCGACGCTTCTGTGAATGGAACACTTACGGGGAAAGGGGATAAGCGGATCGGTCGTCCCCCTGTGCAACCGCAGATCGCTTTTTTGCGTAGTGGCATGTTGTCGGCATTGGAATAGAAAAGAAGATCATGACAATCAGAATAGGCAGACGGCGCGAAAAGAGAACACCGGAAGAAGAGGCTGACGAACTGCGCGATGTCCCGATGCAGTGGCGGCGGATGCTGGCGTATCTGCTGCCATATAAGGGACGGCTGGCACTCGCGCTGGTATCCCTGTTGATCGGCGCGGGGCTAAGTCTGGTATTTCCGGCGGTGATCGGCACTGTGATGAATGTCGTACTGGCAGCAGGGCCAGACGGCGAAACCGTGCTGAACCAGATCACACTGGTGCTGATGGCCGTTTTCCTGCTGCGGTCAATCACCACATGGATTGAGTCGTTCATGCTCAGTTACATCGGAGAAAAGATCGTGGCGGATGTCCGCACGCAGCTTTTCCGCCAGTTACAGCGCATGTCGATGGGATTTTTCACCGAACGGCGCGTCGGTGAACTCATGTCGCGCATCTCGAATGATGTGACAGTCATGCGCTCTGTCCTGACCAATCAGGTCAGCACCCTGCTTCAGCAGACACTGATCGCGATTGGCTCGCTCGTGCTGATGGTGGTCATCAACGCGCAGCTCACGCTGTTCATCGTGGTGCTGATCCCGGCAGTGATCGCGGTCGGCGTCTTCTTTGGCATCTATATGCGCCGGTTCAGTACCCGCGCACAGGATCAGATCGCAGAAGCCACCGTCGTCGCCGAAGAAGTGCTGCAAGGTGTGCGTGAGGTCAAGAGCTTTGTGCGCGAACCTTACGAAATCCGCCGCTATGAGACCGCCATCAACAACGCCTTCGGGACAGCGGTGCGGCTGGCACATTTCTCTTCTGCTTTCGGATCGCTGATGGCGTTCGTCGGCTTCGGATCACTGGCGGCGTTTCTCTGGTTTGGCGGGCGTGAAGTGCTGGCCGGGCGTCTGGACGGCGCACAGCTTATCACCTTCCTGTTTTACGGTGTGAGCGTAGCAGGCAGTTTCGCGTCACTGGTGGCACTGTACACGCAGTTCCAGCAGGCACTCGGCGCGACCAAGCGCGTCTTCCAGCTTCTCGATATGGAGCCGGATGTACGCGATCTCCCCGATGCACAGGTCCTCGATCAGGTTGAGGGGCGCATTACGTTCGATAACGTGCATTTCAGCTATGATGACAAACAGGAAGTGCTGCACGGCATCCAGCTCGACATCGCACCGGGCGAGATCGTCGCGCTGGTGGGGCCAAGTGGCGCAGGCAAAAGCACGATGTTCAACCTCATCCCGCGCTTTTATGATCCGACCAGCGGCACACTGCGGATTGATGGCATCGACGCCCGGACCGTCACACAGGCCAGCCTGCGCGAACAGATCGGCATCGTCCCCCAGGAAACCCTGCTGTTCGGCAGCAGCATTCGCGAGAATATCCTCTATGGCCGTCTGGGTGCGACCGAAGAAGAACTGTTTGCCGCAGCACGGGCCGCCAACGCACACGACTTCATCATGGGGATGCCGGACCAGTATGAGACGGTCGTCGGCGAACGTGGGACACGGCTCAGCGGCGGACAGCGCCAGCGTGTCGCGATTGCCCGTGCCATCCTGAAAGACCCGCGCATCCTGCTGCTGGATGAAGCCACATCCAGTCTCGACAGCGAGAGCGAACATCTGGTGCAGGAAGCGCTGGGCCGCCTGATGCAGAACCGCACGACGGTGATTATCGCGCATCGCCTCAGCACCGTCCGCATCGCCGACCGGATCGCGGTGATCGATCAGGGACGTATCCGCGAACTGGGGACACATGACGACCTGCTGGCGCAGGGCGGACTGTATGCGCGCCTGTACGAGATCCAGTTCCGCACACAGGCGGAGATGCTGGCGGAGTCGAATGGACATGTGCCCGAAACACGGGAAGCGGAAAGCAGTACACGGATTTAAATCGGGCTACGGCACTATGTTGCTTATAGGGACGCCCCACATGCCTGCATGTTCGGGGCGTCCGCCGTCTGGTCTCTCTTGATCGCATCTGAAACCCTGATATGCTGTTGTAGGGTTTTGACTTCACACAATCACGCTCATAACCACCATGCGAAAAAAAGTTCTGCGGACCAGTGACATCGCGAAAGATCTCGGCGTGCATGTGAACACCGTGCGCCTCTACGAAGAGAATGGCTACCTACCGGAGATTCCACGCGGGCTAAACGGCTATCGCCAGTACACCGCCATGCATCTCGAACAGGCGCGGCTGACGCATCTGGTGATGCGCTGGCCGTATCTGGGGGACAAGGCGCTGCTGATCAGTCTGGTGAAGTCAGCGGCGATGGGCGATCTGGGCGGCGCGATGGAGATGGCCTACCGCTATCTGGCGAAGGTGCGCGTCGAGCGGACGAATGCTGAAGCCGCCGTCGAGTTTCTCGAACACTGGGCCGCCGGTCATCTGCTGGAAGCCCCGCAGCAGCGCGTCCACATCAGCGAAGCGGCCCAGCGCCTGAATGTCAGCGTCGATATGCTGCGTAACTGGGAACGCAACGGCCTGATCGACGTCCCACGCGACCCAACCAACCATTACCGGCTGTATGGCGCACGTGAATTCGGGCGGCTGCGCGTAATCCGCACACTGGTGCAGGCCGGTTACAGCCTGATGGCGATCTTGCAGATGCTGCTCCAGTTTGACGCGGGTAAGCGCGAAAACCTGCGCGACGCACTGACCGTCCCACCGCAGGAAGATCAGTATATTCAGGGCGTCGCCGACCGCTGGCTGACCACCCTGATCGAACTGGAAGACCGCGCACAGGCCATCATCCGGCAGATCAGCCACATGATCCAACAGGTGTATTCAGGCATGTAATCTCCGGCACTGCCTGCGAGAACGCCGTAAAACATGGTCTCACCTATGGAGACTTTTTCCACCTTCAAACTGGTCGCTTTTTCTTCCTTGATCAGAACTTTTGTGCTATTATAGCAGTGAAAATACAAGCCAGTGACGGCCCCGATCGTCACGGCAGGCAGCCAGGGGAGCGCGATGGCAAAGGTTTCTGTGGGTGATACGGGTTCACAACCCTCCACCTGCACACCATCCTGATATAGTAAAAAAGCGCCATAAATCAGACCAGCCACTATTGCCCAGGCCGTGTAACCAGATAACAGCCAATTCAGGAGCAGACTCAACCCATGACACAGCAGGAATACATCGAAATTCGCGGAGCAAGGGAAAATAATCTCAAGAATGTCTCACTGCGCATCCCCAAACGCCAGATCACGATCTTTACCGGCGTATCGGGTTCAGGGAAATCATCCATCGTCTTCGATACCATCAGTGCCGAGGCCCAGCGTCAGCTCAATGAGACCTTTACCGCCTTCGTCCGCAATTTCCTGCCCCACTACGGCCAGCCGGACGCCGACGCGATTGAAAATCTCTCGACTGCGATTGTGGTGGATCAGAAGCGGCTCGGCGGCAACTCGCGTTCGACGGTCGGCACCATCACCGATATTTTCGCCATCATCCGCCTGCTGTTTTCGCGTATCGGCCAGCCGCATGTCGGCCCGGCTTATGCCTTCTCCTTCAATGTCCCCAGCGGCATGTGCCCGGAATGTGACGGGCTGGGGCGCAAGGTCGCGCTCGACCTCGACAAATTCCTCGATACCTCGAAGTCGTTGAACGAAGGCGCCGTTCTGTTACCGATGTGGAACGTCAAAAGCTGGTACATCAAGGCCTATATGAATACCGGCTTTTTCGATAACGATAAGCCGCTGAAGGACTACACCCAGCAGGAATGGGATACCCTGCTCTACAGCAAGGAAGGTAAAGTCGAGTATCAGACGGCAGGCGGCACGATCGAGAGCAGTTACGAAGGGCTGGTCGAGAAGTTCAACCGGTTGTACATCCGTCAGGAGCACGGCGAAAGACCCGAAAGCACCATGGAGAAGATTTCGCCTTTTCTGACCGATGTGCAGTGCCCGCTGTGTCATGGCGCACGGCTCAATCAGGCGGCGTTGAGTGCCCGAATCAACGGTAAAAATATCGCCGACTACGCCGCGATGGAGATCTCCGACCTGATTCTGGAACTGCAAACACTTGCTGATCCGATTGGCGCACCGATTATCGAGAATGCGATTAAACGGCTTCAGCAGGTCGAAGCGATTGGTCTGGGCTACCTGTCGCTGGATCGTGAAACGACGACGCTCTCCGGTGGCGAATCGCAGCGCATCAAGATGGTCAAGCATCTGAGCAGCAATCTGGTGGACCTGATGTACATCTTCGATGAGCCGAGCATCGGCCTGCATCCGCGTGATGTCCACCGGCTGAATGATCTGCTGCGCCAGCTTCGCGATAAAGGCAACACGGTAATCGTCGTCGAGCATGACCGTGATGTGATCGAGATCGCAGATTATCTGATCGACATCGGGCCGAAGGCCGGGGCTGCGGGCGGTCAAATCGTCTACGAAGGCAGCGTCGCAGGGCTGCTTCAGACAGATACCCTGACCGGCCAGTACATGCAGCGCCATCTGCCGCTCAAAACGGACGTGCGCCCGGCTGCCGGTCAGATGGTGGTCAGAAATGCAACGATCCACAATCTCCGGGATGTGACGGTCAACATCCCCGAAGGCGTGCTGACCGTCGTCACAGGTGTGGCCGGTTCCGGCAAAAGCTCGCTGATTCACTACGCCTTCCTGTCACAGTATCCTGAAGCGGTGGTGGTCGATCAGAATGCGCTGAGCACCAATATCCGCTCCACACCGGCCACCTACACCGGCATGATGGATGACATCCGCCAGCAGTTCGCCAAAGCCAACAAGGTCAGCCCGGCGCTGTTCAGCTTTAACTCGAAGGGGGCCTGTCCTAACTGTCAGGGATTAGGCTTCATCTACACCGATCTGGCGTTTATGGACCCTATTCGCACCCCCTGCGAGATCTGCGAAGGGAAGCGCTTCACCGAAGAGGTCTTAAACTACACCCTGCACGGCAGGAATATCAGCGACGTGCTTGAGATGCCGATGCAGGAAGCGCTGGCATTCTTCGGGAAGACCAGGCTGAAAGCCCAGTTGGAGACGCTGGTCGAAGTCGGGCTGGATTACCTCAAACTGGGTCAGCCGATGAACACCCTCTCCGGCGGTGAATGCCAGCGCATCAAACTGGCCGGAGAACTGAACAAGAAAGGCAGCATCTACATCATGGACGAGCCGACCACCGGCCTGCATATGTCGGATGTCGGGCGGCTGCTGCACATCATGAACCGGCTGGTGGACAGCGGGAACTCGGTGATTGTGATCGAACACAATATCGATGTGATCAAGAATGCGGACTGGATCATCGACATGGGGCCGGAAGCCGGTCATCTGGGCGGCGAAGTGGTGTTTGAGGGCACACCGGCGGACATCATCCACTCGGAGCGTTCCCTGACCGGCCAGTATCTGCGTCAGACGGCGATGGAAGTGCAGTAGTGACACTCTACAGCAGCTAAAGCTGCGCCTCCCCCTCTCCAATCGGCAAAACAGGTTTTACAAGCGATTAGAGACGGACATTTGATCAGACAGACCGTCATACGGGCGGTCTGTCTGTCCTCTCTTTATGCATTGATAAAAGTTATAATAGGTGGCATTGAAAAGAGAACAATGTTGCGATGTCTAAACCCACACCCACCTTTTATATCTTTCATGGCTCAGATGATCTGAGCCTTCAGGAAGCTGTCGATAAGCTGCGGCGTGAGGCTGACGACCTCAACACCAGCGAATTTGATGGGCCGAATACCAGTGTGCCGGAAATCATCAACGCGGTCAGCAGTTACCCGTTTCTGTCGGACAAACGGCTGGTGATCGTCAAAGGCCTGCTCGAATGGATCACGCGCAAGGGCGCAGGTGAAACCGGTAAAAAGGCCGTCGAGCGGCTGCTGGAAGGTCTGCCACAGCTCCCGGACACTGCGCGGCTGGTATTCGTCGAGCGCACGACGCTCAACGCCAATGACAAGCTGGCGAAGCTGGCGCAGTCTGCCCCGAACGGCTACATCAAAGACTTCTCGATGCCCAATGATCTGTCACAGTGGATCATCCAGCGGGCGAAGCATTACGATGCCGAGATCGCGCCGCGTGCCGCCTTCGCGCTGGCCGAAGTCGTCGCGGGGGACCTGCGACGGGCGGATAACGAGCTGTTCAAGCTGGTGAATTACGTCGAGCCGGGGCAGGCCATTCTGGAAGAGGATGTCGCCGCACTGACACCCTATGTCGCTGAAGCCAATATCTTCAAGATGACTGACGCACTCGGCGCTGGCAACGGACGGGTGGCGCTTCAACTCATGCACCGGCTGTTACAGGAAAAAGAGAACGACGCCTTCAGCCTGTTCGGGATGATCACGCGCCAGTTTCGGCTGCTGCTGCTGGCGAAGGAACATCTCACCACCCCCGGCGGCGGCGTCAACACCCTGTCCAGTGCGATCAAGGTCGCGCCATTTGTCGCCAGGAATCTGGCACAGCAGTCACGGGCGTTTACCCTGCCGCAGCTAGAGGGCATCTATCACAAGCTGCTGGAATATGATCTCGATATGAAGACCGGCAAGCTCAAACCCGAACTGGCGCTGGATCTGCTGGTCAGTTCGCTGACGTGATAAAGACGCGGCGGACAGCACATCCATCATGAAGATTGCGTGAACCATGAACCTTCTGTCCGCCATGCGATCCGTTAGGCCAGCCGTCATATCGTTTGAAATAGTCTGAATCGGATACAATACACGTCAGTGCTACGCTATCAGAGGAGATCGTGACCATGCATCTGCCCCGCACTGAACACCCTGTCAGAGATGATTTATCCCTTTTCAGAACATTCTCCTTCCTCTCCGTCATTCTCGTCGCTGTGATTCTGCTCTCCGGCGGGATCGTCCGCGCACAGGACGCCACCGACGAGGCCACACCCGAACCCGCAGCCGAGACGACCGGCGAACCGCTCCCGGATTTCATGAATGTCACGCCTGCCGCCCCTGAGCAGGTCCCGACGCTGATACTGTCAGTAGACATCCCGCCGGATTTCGTCGCCACTCACGGGACAGCGGGAACGATAAGACTGGTGCGGCCTGATGATCTGATGATGATTAACATCGCCGTAGGGGCCGCCGCGAACGTACAGTTCCCGGAAACACCGCCCACCGATCTTCAGAGTGCGCTGGATGCCTATAACGCCTTCGGCCTGTATATCTTCGAGCCGGAACAGCGAAGCATCCAGACCGCTGGACAGCGTTCGGTCGTCACGCAGACCTTTTTCCATCCGAATTACGGTGAAAATGTGATGCTGTCGCTTGGGATGTTCGATACCGAGCGCATGATGCTGGTGCTGGCGGTGAAAGCGGATGCCGATCTGGATGAGAGCGACCGGGCGATTGTGCTGGATGTCATCAGCAGCGTGCAGGTCGATACGGACGCCGAGTCCGTCGTGATCCCGGCCTCTCGTCTCGGCGCAGAGATGCCAGCCGGTGAAATCCAGATGTCCGACGGCACGCTGTTCCGTTATGATGAGAATTACTTCGTGTTCCCCGATGCCCTGATCTCGTCATTGGCGACGGTATGGTCGGTCGATAATCAGACCTATATCACCGTGTACGTGAACCATAATCCATACCGGCTGGCGGAACGAACCAGCACCGAATTCAGTATCGAGCCATATATGCAGCAGTCAGGGCAGGCGGACTTCGATGCGCAGACCGGCGGCGAAATCATTTTCGATCAGGACGGGCGGACCATCACGCGCTATATCTCATCCGAATGGGCGCCTTATGGACAGAATCAGGTCAATTTCTACTATCTGGTCATCGAAGGCGAAGATCATCTGGCGCTGTTTCAGGGCCTGACGTATGACGTTGCCAATCTCGACACCCATCTCACAGCAGCGCAGGCCATGGCGGAGTCGCTGGTCTTTGGGGACATCCCGGTGTTTGCGCCTGCGAAAACGGCGGAACCGATGGCGACTGATGAAGTCACAGTGACCGATGAAGCGGCTGTAACCGACACGGTTGTAACCGACACGGCTGCGACCGACGAAGCAGATTAGGCGCAGAACGCATTTCACACCTTCAGACCATCAGCAGTTTGTGAAATTCGTAACATATTATTTAGCATCTGCTAAATATCCGCCTGCAACGTTTGTAACTTATAGCACGTAGAGTATATTCGAAACCAGTATTCGAAGACGCGCCACAGTCAGTGATGACGGCGCACATCAAGGGAGTAAAAGACTATGGGCATTATCGGAGTTCTGCTGCTGATTGCGCTGATCTTTATCGCAATCAATGTCGTTCAATGGACGTGGGGCATTCTGGTTGCCGTCATCGTCTGGGCGATCACCGGCGCAGTTGCCAGCCGCATCATGGGCGGTGAAGGTTCGGGCCTGCTGGGTAACATCCTGCTCGGTGTGATCGGCGGCGCGGTCGGCAGCCTGGTCCTGAGTCTGCTGGACCTGCGCGGCGCGATTGGAGATATCTGGCTGGTCGGGCCAATTCTGGTCGGCATTATCGGCGCCATCATCGTGATCGCGATCGCCCGTGCGATCGGTTATAAGGGCTTCGGCACCTAGACCTCACCCCTTCTCCGGCAAAACGTGTTTTGCATGGAGAGGAGGTAAATACAGGTGATACAGAAACACACAGGGGCGCGGTCATCGGACTGCGCCCCTGCTTTTTGTCGAATTACTGCGGTGAGGTTTAGAAGATCTGGAACTGTGACGCCAGTGATGCGACCAGCCAGACCATCACGGTCAGGTTGGCGACGACCAGCCCACGCATCTGCATCTTCGCGCTGGCATCCACCGATTTGGTGCCGCGCATATCGGTGTCGGTATTGAACAGCATACTCAGCGCAACGCTCACCAGCAGCACAAGGCCAAGCCACAGCGGGAAAGCCCCCTGCACGATTGCGGCCAGCAGACAGGCCAGCGCCAGCCCGATTGACAGATAGCTTGCGCGGCGGGCGTTGGCTTCGCCGAGAATGATGGCCGTATTATGCAGGCCAGCGGCCTTGTCGGTGTCATAATCGCGGATCTGGTTATAAAGCTGGCCGTAGACCGAGAACAGCGTCGCACCAGCCGCCACAAACCAGACGATCCCCGGCTGTGTGTCATAGGCGAAATAACCGGCCAGCAGCAGCAGTCCGCTCAGCATCAGTGAGTGCGAGACAATATCGGTCACCGGATAGGCCTTGAGGCGCACCGGACGCCATGAGTAGAGATGCGACAGCAGCAGGGTTGCCGCCCCGATCAGGAAAACGTTCAGGCCGCCAAAGGCATAAGCGATGAGTGTAGCGACAGCGATCACACGACAGGCGTTATAGCCGACGCGGATGTGAATGCGACCGCTGGAAATTGGATTTTTCATGGCGCGATCCGGATCGCGTGCATCATCCGGCGCGTCTTCGATGTCATTGATCATAAAGGCATAGGCTACGGCCAGCACATTCCCGATGATCGCAGCCAGCAGATGCCAGCTCAGATCCTGCGTGCCGTTTGAGCGCTCGACCGCCAGCAGTGCGCCAAGGATTGTCAGAGGAACGACAAACACCACATGTTCCCGCCAGCGCGTAAGCTGAATCAATCCAACGAGCTGGTCGATGACGGTGCTTTTGTTCAAGGTTACCTCCAAAGAACTTTCTTATCTGGATCTCATATGACTCGCAAAGGATAACACAGAAAGAGATACAGTGTTACGGGACATTCATCTGGCCGCCGTGTGATCAGATCGGTAATCAGCCCTGTATCAACAGCCTGTACGAGACTGTGCCGACAGAAGTTCCAGAGAAGCACCGTTCACACCTCCGCACACAGCAAGGCTTGCACTGCCTTTGAAAAACGGCCACAATACTCCTGTTTATGTACCATGACGGGATCGATGCAGGTCGATGAAGAACGATCACAACAGAGACGATACAGACAGCGACGCGAACGACTACGAAATCAACGGCACAGACGCCGATGCGCTTACGCCTGCCACGGCGGACCATGATGCAGATGAATTCACAGGTGACACCGCAGCGCATGCAGGCAGCGACTGGGATGCCTTCCAGTTCGACAGCCCCGAACTCGCGGCCTATGCGACTTATGCCGATGCCGATCAGGATGAGGCAGACACCGACGCCGCCGAAACAGATCACACCGCAGGCAGCATGGACGATCCGACGGCGCTCACGGCTGAACAGGATGCGGAAACCGTCTATGACAGCGACTATGCCACCGATGACACCCACGACGATGACTCTGATTCCTACGAGCGACCGGATGAAGATCTGATCGCAAACATGAGTTTTGATCCGGCGCTGGATATTGATGCAGCACTGGCGGCGGTCGGTGCGCTGCCGGATCTGATGGCCGAGCGGGATGTCGCTGATGCCAGCGAATATCAGCGTCAGCAGGAAGCAGCGCGCACCGCCGAGCAGCATGAGCGCTGGCGTGAGGGTTATCGTTTCGCCCAGCCCCCGCAGATCCGCTTGCAGCGCGGCCAGCCTGCCTCCGTGATCCCGGCACTGATCCTGATTGCCGTGGGCGCGTATCTCACCTTTGCGCTGACACTCTCGCAGACGCCGCCTGCACCTGGCATGGTCGCGCTGCTGGTAGGCGCGGCGATGGGTGTCACCCTGCTGTCTTACTGGCTGAATGCGCGGCGCTGGGCAAGGGGGGCGCTGTTCGGCGGTCTGCTGCTGATCCTCTCCGGCCTGATGTTTTACGTCATCACCACGCCGTCACTGACGGATGCCCTGCCCGCCGGACTGGTCGCGGGCGGCGCATGGCGGCTGTTCATTGGGGCGGCATTTGTGGCGACAGCGCTTGCAGGGCTGCTGGCGCGGCCTGTCTCCGCCGGACTGACCGCGCTCGGTCTGGGTGGCCTGATCGGAACCGTCATGCAGTTACTGATCGGGGATGGCGTGTTCGGGGATTTCAGCACGACCCTTGCGGCCATCGTCAATGAAAGCTGGAAAATCGTGCTGCCGCTGTTCGCCGTTCTGATGCTCGTTGGGCTGTTTCAGCGCCTGCGCCAGCGTCGGCAGATCCCGGCGGCCTGAGTACCCATGAAGATACTTGACACTGTTACCCCTGCGGCCAGCCCATGGAATCTTTTCGTCGAGCGTCAGCCGCGTGCCCATCCGCTTCAGCTTGCGGCATGGGGCAAATTCAAATCACAATATGGCTGGCATTGCGAACGGGTGGCACTTCAGGAGGATGGAACCGGCAGGATCGTGGCCGGGGCGCAGGTGCTGCTGAAACCTCTGCCCGCCCGACTGGGGACACTGGCCTACATCCCGATGGGACCGTATGCACAGGATGAATCGCCAGTGCTGTATACCGCTTTCCTGACATATCTGCATCGGCATCTGAGGAAGCAGTATCGCGCCGCTTTTCTGAAGATCGAGCCGGGGCTGTATCTGAACAGTGCCGCGCCGGACTGGTCGGAGTGGGGATTTGTCCCCAGCCCACAGACCGTCCAGCCGCCGCGCACGATTGTGCTGGACATCACCGGCACGGAAGAGGCGGTGCTGGCACGGATGAATCAGGGGACACGGCGCAAGATCCGGCAGAGTGTGGAGCGCAACGGCATCAAATACAGCGAAGCACAGACCGCCGCCGATGTCGCGAAGTTCACGCAGATGATGCAGGTCACCGGCAGCCGCAACGAATTCGGCGTCCACGAACCGGCGTATTATCAGCACGTATTCGAGCAGTTTGCCCCACAGGAGCGCACCCTGATTCTGGCGAAGCATGAAGGCGATGTGCTGGCCGGTGTGATGGTCTTCGCCGCTGGACCGAACGCCGTTTACCTGTACGGCGCATCGTCGGATGTCAAACGCAATCTGATGGCGAGCTACGGTGTGCAGTGGCAGGCGATCCAATGGGCGCGGGGACGCGGCTGCCGATGGTATGACTTGTGGGGCATCCCGGACGCCGACGAAGCCGAACTGGAAGCCGACTTTCAGACGCGCAGCGATGGGCTGTGGGGCGTGTATGGCTTCAAACGCGGCTGGGGCGGCCAGATCGTGCGCTCGGTTGGCACATGGGATGTGGTCTATAATCCGCTGATTTACCGCGCCTATCAACTGGCGCTGAGACTGCGCGGCGGGACGGAAGAAAGCGGTTAAAGCCCTGCCTCTGACCGGCGCGAAATCTCCGCCATATGGCTGATCCTCTTTGTGAAAGTTTACACTATGATGATCCCATCACAAGCGTTATCAGAGGGGAACCATCATGGCCCAGTACATTCACGTCGAAGTCACCCGCACCATCAATGCCCCGGCGGAGCAGGTTTACGCCGTCCTTTCCGATTACGGCGTCGGCCATCCTGCCATCCTGCCGAAGCCCTATTTCAAAGATCTGACCGTCAAACAGGGCGGACAGGGTGCGGGAACGGTCTTTACCACCAATATGGAAGTGATGGGTGTCAGGCGCCGTTATCACATGACCGTCACCGAGCCGCAGCCCGGTCGTATGCTGATGGAAGAAGATGCTGAAGTCGGGATGCGGACGACATTCACCGTCGAGCCGGTCGGGGATGGCCGCCAGTCCCGCCTGACGATTGCGACCGATGCGCGGCTGGCCGCAGGGATCAGCGGGATCATGGAACGCCTGATCAATCCGCCCATCATGCGGCGCATTTACCGGCAGGAAATCGCCAACATCGACGCCTGTCTGAATCAGAAGCAGACGGCCATAACCACCGCATAACGTCCTCGCAGATCAGCCTCATATCTGTGTTACACTAGGGGCGATTCTGACCGCTCCAACCCAGTAAGGATTCGGCGATGACCTACGAGAAGTCCGCGGCCTTTTATGATGCGATTTACCGCTCCAAGGATTACCACGCTGAAGCGCAGGAAATCCACCAGATTGTCCAGCAGCATCTGGGGGCGACCACAGCATCGGGTGAAAAACCAACCCTGCTGGATGTGGCCTGCGGCACCGGACGTCACGCCGAAACCCTGTCTGAACATTACACCGTCACGGGCGTGGATCTCGAACTGGGGATGCTGTCGATTGCCCGTCAGCGCCTGCCGTCGATGCACTTCTATCATGGTGATATGCGCGACTTCAGCCTCCGTCAGCAGTTCGATGTCGTCACATGCCTGTTCAGCTCGATTGGCTATGCCCGTACCGAACAGGCGCTGCGCCAGACCATGGCGACCTTCTTCCGGCATACCCGACCGGGTGGCGTGCTGCTGGTGGAAGGCTGGCTGCGCCCGGATCAGTTCCGGGATGGTCACCTCAGCAGCCTGTTTATCGACGAGCCAGATCTGAAGCTCGCCCGCATCGGCCATTCAATCCGGAACGGCAGTCAGTCTGTCCTGCGGATGTATCATCTGATCGGCAGACCGGATGAGATCATCCAGTTCACGGAAAATCACGAGATGGGACTGTTCACCAGAGAGCAGTACATGGATGCCCTGTCCGCTGCCGGGTATCAGGCGCACTTCGACGAGAACGCGCTGATGGGACGCGGCGTGTATATCGGCGTGCGCGGGGCTGTATCCTGACCGTCTGCCGGGTTCGCGTGGATATGTCAGAGATTGAAAGGGAAATGACAAGGAATAACGATGGCCGAGAATGAATGGCTGTATTTCGCCTGTGGCTGGATCATCCGCCCCGATGTCGATTATGATCTGATGCGCCAGTATGCAGAAGAAGCCCCGGCGGAACTGGTCGCGATCAACCCGATTTACCGTTCAGAGCAGGGCTATATGGTCCAGACCTTCGCTGTGCGCGTGCCGAGTGAAGAGGCGCTGGTGAAATTCATCGAAAAAGCGGGCGAAACCTTCGGGCTGACGCACTGGTACGGCGTGACCGAGCAGTATTTTGAGCGCGGGACCCATTTCGACCTGAAGCGCGTGCTGCCCTACTTCCGCGATCAGTGGCTGGCCGGGATGCAGGCTTATGGCGAACACAATCAGCAGTTGAGTGATACGCTCAAGGCTGCGAATGCCAATCCGCTGGTAGAAGACAATCCCTCACCTGACGAATAGCCTGCGCCTGCACTGTGATCGAAGGTAATCCATCAGCCTCATGCCATAATCAACGCATGGGTTTACCTACTATGCTGACAATGAGGCTGACATGCTGCGTCTTCTGCTTTCAATCCCCTTCATTCTGTTCACCAGCTTCCTGAGTGTAACGCCTTTCGCGCAGACAGCGGAGACGCTGCCCTATATCGAAATCCCACGCGCAGACAACGCCTATCCTATAGGTGTCGCATGGCGGCCAGTTGATGGGAATATCACGGTTGCCACGCAGGAAGCCATTCGGATGTATCAGCCGGATGGGACTCTGCTCACCAGTCTCGAGGCCGATGAGATCATTCGCTCCATCGGATGGAGTCCAGATGGAACGACGCTGGCTGTCGGTCTGGATAAAGGGCAGCTTCAGTTCTGGCAGTATGAAGCAGGTGAATTCACTCGTGATGAATTTATTGATGCTGGTTCTGAGGCTGTGTTCTCTATCGCCTACAGCCCTGATAATCGCATGATCGCGGTGATGAACAATCACGGTTATGAGTGCGCATCTGACAGTTGTATCATTCGCTGGCATCTTGCAGTTTACGATGTGCAAACGAAAGAGCTTTTACACAAGGCTGAACAGTCAATTGGAATGAAATCCTTTGAAGCTGATGTCCTGAGCTGGAGTGCAGACAGCCAGTATCTGACGGTGATTGGGAATACAAGCCGAGGTGACATTGTTCAGTATCAGACAGACACATGGGAAATTGTGGCAACCCGAAGCCCGTTTTCAGAAGTCATGACGATGGCGGCTGATCCTGAAGGGGAATTTGTCGTCTTTAACTCCGGTCATCTTTACGTCTTTGATGACCAGTTTGCACACAGCCTCACAGCATTACCGCTGGTTGCAGAAACATCCGAAAACGGTGAAACTGCACCGGAGATGCCAGCACCATACGAACGAGTGGAATATGAAATGCGCAGTCGGATTACGGCGGTGGACTGGCATCCTGCGCGGGATCTGATTGCGGTTGGAGATCGCAGCGGCGATGTCCGGATTTTGCGCTTCACGTTGGATGCTCTGGCTCCGATTGTGACATTAAGAGCGCATCTGGATAACATTGTTGATCTCACATGGTCACCGGCTGGTGATCAACTTGCGACAATCAGCTCAGATGGCACCGTCCTCCTGTGGAAAGACTTCGAACACAGTTACGCACCGGAAGAAAATGCGCCGACACTGACGTTTTATGTACAGTCCGGCTTCCGCACTGCTGTATGGCTGCCCCAAAGTCACTGGATTATCACTGCAGATGATCACACCCTGGCCGTATATAACAGTTCGAACGGGCAGCGGGAAATATTGATCCATCCAGACGGCATATCAGACGAAACACGCATCAGGTCCTTTCAGTTTTCAGATGATGGCAAACGCCTTTTAGTGACAACTGCGCTGAGCGACGACAATTCCAGAACAGCTTTTCTGATTTACGATGTTGCATTAAAGGCTGAACCCTTTGCAGTGGATCTGAAGCTGATTGCAGATACGGAAATCAATGAACAGGTGACAGGGGCTGTACTTAGCCCATCAGGAAAACAGGTCGTGTATTACTTTGGCTATTATGGCGGTGGGCATGATAGTCGTGATCTTCAGCAGCAAGCGGTTATCTGGAATATCACGATGGATGAAGAGCAGATTCTGGAAAGTGGTTATCTGCGAAAGATACGGTGGAGTTCAAACGAGAAATTTCTGCTGTATAGTAAACAAAATAACGCCAGCGCACATCTTCACGACATTGAAAACAACACGCGGACAGGATCTTTCAGTGGTATCGCCCCTCTGTGCTGCGGGAGCGGATGGGACTTTCGCGACTTCGACTGGCAGGCAGATGTTGCAGCGTTCACCAGTTGGGGAAGAGTGGATTTGTGGCATATCCCACAAAGTGAAGAGATGGACAAACTCAGCGAAATCTGGGCCGATGTGGAACAACTGGCACTGCATCCCACCGGTAAAATTCTGGCAGGCCTCCAGAACTTTATCACTTTTAACGGGAGAGAAAGGGGTATTGAGTCAGCGAATCTCAGTTTATGGGATGTTGAGACTGGCGATCCTGTCCGCCTGATCGCAATAGAAGACAGTGACATCGGTGACGTACAGTGGTCATCCGATGGGAAAATGATCATGGCATGGGACGCTGACAGCAGGACCATCCATCTGTGGCAGATTGACTCGCAAGAAGACTAAACAAACTCTTCCTTTCCTGATGCCCGACAACCGTTACAATAGTAATCTTTCAGTTATTTTCTGAGGGTATTGTGGAACGCTATCTGATTGTCGGGTTAGGCAACCCGGGCAAAGAATACGAAAATACCCGGCATAATGTCGGCTTCTGGACGATTGACGAACTGGCGCGGCGCGGCGGTGTCAGTGTGA
>CAYNDH010000024.1:32841-34221 GCA_964395665.1 uncultured Anaerolineaceae bacterium | reverse complement strand
TGGCGGCTTTTAGTCTCTTGTGGACTTTAGCGTTTTCCCACTACAATAATGACCTACCCTGATCATTGAGGACAACACCGATGACCATCACCTTACGCGAAGTCAGCGGCGATAACTGGCGGCGGGTCGCACGTCTCAAACTGGCTGAAGGGCAGGAGCATTTTGTCGCGCCCAACTGGTATTCGATGCTGGAAGCCATCTTCTCGAATGGCGAACTGCACAGCCGGGCGATCTATCACGACGATATGCTGATCGGCTACACCATGTTCGGCATCGACGGCGCGACGCAGCACTGCTGGATCGTCCGCCTGATGACCGCGCAGGAGCATCAGGGCAAGGGCTACGGACGTCAGGCCATGGCGCTGATCATCGACCACATGAAGCAGATGTACGCCTGCAAGGAGATCTTCATCAGCTTCGAGCCGGAAAATAACGTCGCCCGCAAGCTCTATGAGGGCATCGGCTTTGAAGATACAGGCCGCATCGAAGACGACGAACTGGTTTTCCGTCTGCCGCTGGAAGCGTAAACGCCGCTGGAAGCGAAACGCCGCTGGAAGCGAAACGCCGCTGGAAGCGTCAGCGCTACGCCGTCGGTGTTGCCGTTAACGCTGCTGGCGTCAGTGTCAGATCAGCATTGATGCGCGGCAGACGGTAATGGTTGGCGGTGTTGAGGATGTTCCGAATCAGGATCTCGAAATCATCCTCATCATCGAGTCTGGTCTCTAACGGATCGCCGTGCTGGATCTGCACCGGGATGCCGTCATTGTCGAATTTTTCCGTACAGTCCACCAGATACGCCCGATCAACCCTCAGGCGCACGATCATGCTGCTGGTGGTGATCTGGTAGCCCGAAAAAATCCATGAGTTCTGCGTCGTCCGCCCTGCAAAGTCGGGCGCAAGCGGCCTGATACACCCATCTCCGACCATGTCCGCATAGCGCTGAAAGCCGGTGTTAATGCCGACGATCATCACACTGCTGCGATAGGCGCTGTGCATCCACATCAGGCTGACCGCATCCACCATTGAGTCGTGAACCAGAAGGATCTGAAACGGTGACTCTTCAAACATGCTCTGGAAGTCATCCCAGTGATCAAAAGCCACCGCGCCGGTCAGCCTGCTGACATTTGATGCAGACAGCACATCACTCTCCGGCAGGTCTGCATTAATCAGATAGGCGATACGGAAATCAAAAATGCTGGCGCGGCGAATATCCACCGTCGCCAACGGTGGCGGCGGTTTCTGCTGCTGCATGATGAGAGGTGAAATGGTCGCAGGGTAACCATCCGGGCCGGGTGTGACAAAGCGCGTCGGGTAAGGCGTGGGCGTGAGTGTACCTTCCGCCCCCTGCGCATACAGCCCAGCGGCCAGCATCAGCATCAG
>CAYNDH010000024.1:31277-32741 GCA_964395665.1 uncultured Anaerolineaceae bacterium | reverse complement strand
GTCCAGCTTGCGCGCCCGAAGTGCCATAAACACCGGGATCTCGGACTCGGAGGCGTTTTCTTCCGCCTTGTACGACGTGATCTCGCGCATCTGATCGATCACCAGACCGGCGGCAGCCAGCCCATTGATATATTCGTGCAGCGGACGGTGAAAGCTGATCGTCACGCCAGAGCCACCCAGATAGGATTTCATCGGCACATTCAGCGGTGTCAGATAGCGGTCGATGCGGCGGTAGGTCAGCTTGCGGTTTTCATCATAGCCCCAGCCGCTCTGACGCGGGATGCGGAAGCACGGATGCGTCATCAGCAGCACGACACGTCCGCCCGGTTTCAGCGCCCATGCAGCCGAGTGCAGCGCGTCCGGCAGCGGGTTGATGTCCTGAAGGCTGAGCAGGAACACGGCGGCATCATAGCTGGCTTCCTGAATCTCGTTGGACTGTGCCAGCTTGCAGGCGTCGGCCTGTATGAAATGGCCGTACATCCCGTGATGCTTCTTCGCAAGGTCCAGCAGGCGCGGGCTGACATCGACACCGGTGTATTCTGCGCCAACCTGTGTGACATACGTCGCCAGCACACCCTGTCCCGCGCCGATGTCAAGCACGCGCTCATCTTCTTTAAGTTCGAGCAGTTCCATCGTCGCCGGGATTGCGAGCTGCTGATGATGCTGGCTGCCATCCTTGCCTACCCAGCCGTCATACCAGCTTGCGACGGCATCCCAGCCGGTGCGCGCTCCACGTTTGGACGGTGCGTTTGTCGGATCATATTCCTTGTAACCGCTGCGGCGTGGGCCGCGTTTCTCACCACCGCCGCCTCTGGATGCAGGACGGCCTGTGCCGGGACGTGAATCGCTGCGCGGGCCACCCGTGCGCGGACCGCTGGTGCGTGGGCCGCTGGTGCGGCGGGGGCGGGTGTCTTCGCTGCGTTCATCAGTGCCTGTGTTACGACGTGCGCCAGAACTGACCGGACGATAGGTCTCGCTGTAATCATCACGGTCGCGCTGATACGGGCGTCGGCCTACCTCACTGCGCGCATCGACATCAATATTGCGCCGTGCGCCGGAGCTGACCGGGCGATAACCTTCATTCCGACCACCGTCCCGGCTGTCACGATTATCCCGGCGCTGGAACGGACGGCGATTCCCCTCTGACCGTTCATTATCATCCCCGGTGTTACGGCGTGCGCCAGAGCTGACCGGGCGATAGCCTTCGCTCTGTCCGCTGCCCCGATAATCACGGCGCGGCGGACGGTCCCCGCGATCGCTGCGATCACCGCCTGAACGTCGATTGCCCGGACCGTCGCCGGCGCGTCCGCCCTGACCGCCGGAACGTTCGCCGCCGGAGCGACCACCTTCGCGGCTGCCCGTAGTTCTACTACCGGTTGAGCGATTGTCCGTCGAACGGCTGGTGCTGGTCCGGCGTCCGCCTTTATCGCCGCTGTCTCTGCGGTTATCACGATTGCCAGGACG
>CAYNDH010000024.1:17257-31177 GCA_964395665.1 uncultured Anaerolineaceae bacterium | reverse complement strand
CAGGACGGTCGCCGTCAGGACGGTCGCCGCCGGAACGGACACGGCGTTTTCCGCTGTCATTTGTGCTGTCTGCGCTGGATGTGGGGGTAGTGGAACCCGTCGTCTCGGTGGGTTGTGTATCGTCAGTCCTGCGCTTCGTCGTGCGCCTTGGTTTGCGCGGAGCGTCAGAGTCGTCAAAATCAGACATGGTATTCGGTTTTCTTTCGTTATTCTGGATGCTTGAATGATAACCGCCAATCACATCAGGCGCAAAAGACCAGCGCCCGTGTGACTGACGGCGATTCTGTCTGTGGTTTACTGGCCGCGAGTTACTGGCGCGTAAGCTTCAGACTGTAGAGCTGTTCATCGACAGCGGCCATGCGAACGATGACCGTATAAACGCCGTCGTCAGGCAGTGCAAGCTCAATCACGGCTTCAGGATCGGTTGTGTTGATCGTATCGATGTCACTGGCGACGACTTCACCTGTTTCGCTGCGCAGTTCAAGCGACGGGTTGCCGCGTCCGGTGATGTTGATCAGTTCCAGTGTGATTGCTTCGCCGCGATACCCGCTGAAGGTCCAGTGATGCACGCCGTAGGGCGGGATCAGATCCCGCCGCACGACACCATTTAACACCTGACCGCGTTCAATCGCTTCCTGTTCCGCGATGCTGCGGGTCGTGGTTGCAGCCGTTGAACTGATCGCTGCCGGGTCCGTCTGCGGGACGAAGGGGTCGGTGACGACATCAGCATCAGATACCGGCGTCTCAAGCCCGGTTATACCCGTATCCAGCGGAACCGGTTCCTGTGTGGATTCCGGCAGCACGATAGAAGGATCAACTATGGTTGGCGCTGGCATTTCGATCGTCGGCTCAAGCGGCAGCGTGGGAATCATGGCGATCCGGTTGCCCGCTTCATCGGTGACTTCCGGCAGGCTCTCAAGCTGGGATGTATCAGGCTCCGCTGTGATGCCTTCAACATCGCTGGTCGGGGCGAATGGGTCCTGCGTGGCGGCTTCATCTGTGACGGTTTCTTCGGTCACATCAGCCACATCAGCCGCTTCCTGCCCGACATCGGCGGTCGTCTCCGGCATGGCAACGACTGGAACCAGCGTTTCTGTCGGTGCTTCAATTGGCAGTTCGGTCGCGGTTTCGGTTGGCAGGATCAGTTCAGTCGGCACGACAGCGACTTCTTCTGGCTGGCGTGTGAACGTGACAGCCAGGACCACCAGTCCGGCGCTAAGGACAATAAAGACCAGCACCATCGGCAGCATCCACATGCTGCGCCGCGTCTGGGCAGGCTTGGCGACACCCATCTGCTTCAGAAGCTGACGTGTCTCCAGCCGGTCGAGCATTTTGCGGGCGCGGTCGTTGTTCGGCTCCAGGCTCAGGACTTCTTCTAGTGCGCGTCGGGCCTGTTGAATATCGTCGGTGGCATTCGCCAGCAGCCACCAGAGTTCCGCATTATTGTGATCGCGTTCAATCAGTCGGGCAAGCTGCGTCAGTGCCTGAGACCGCTTGCCGGATTTAATCAATTCGCGCACTTGCTGAATCTGGTTGGGTGTCGTCGCCATCTGAATTCCTTTGTTCTTCAACAACATTTCTAAAGTATCACCATTTTCAGGTGATGAGAAGTGCACAGCGCCTTAATGCTGCTGCTTACGCGGGGTTTTCTGCGATTTTTTGCACTTTTTTTACGTTCTCAGGACGCTCATGTGACTTACAGGCCGGTTACAGTCGGCTATAGTGACTCCATCCCTGCATCAGTATACTAATGTGTTGGCTGCTGCTCACTCATCCGATAGTCCTGTCCGGTATGCGTGAACGGCATTGGTAACCTGAGCATATGATGTGTGTTTGTGTTTGCAGATACTTCTGACTGTTATCTGTGACAGATGCTGTTCGGCAGGTATTTCACGATCTGCTGTAATGGACGTCTTTCAACAAAGAAAAGTTCACTCATGACCTGGATGTCGCTGTTCGTATTGTTCATTTTTGGTGCTGTAATTCTTGGATCGGGTGTGATGTTCTCTCCCGCATGGCCCACACGTCAGCCGAGAATCGCGCTGGCCGGGACGCTGGCACTCGCGCTGGTGGTCGGTGGGGCGGTTTTCTGGGCCTATCTCTCCGGCTGGGATACGCTGGTGGTCGATTACATGCTGTTCGCACTCGTGATCGGCATCTTCCTGGGCGGGACGCTGTCCAGCGGGCAGAACCGTGCTGAAAAACGCGGCGAAGTGCTAAGCGATGCCGAACAGGGCTGGACCGGCCCGGAAGATCTGCTGTTCTTTGGCGGGATCGCGCTGGCGTTTATCGTGCCGCTGCTGCTGTGGAATACGCCGTTAGGCGATCTCAGCGATTCTTCGCGTGCGCTGGCGATCAAACTCAATGGGACGTTCGATGCAGCGTCACCTTTCCCGGCCAGCGGCGCGGATCTCAATTCCGGTACGATGCCGGAGAGCAATCCGGCGGATGCCTTCGCCCCCGGCTTCTATGCGATCTCCGCTTATATCAGCGGACAGGTCAATGTCGATGTGCGGACTGCCCAGGTCAGTATTGCGGCGGTGCTGGGGCTGGTTGGCGTCTGGCTGATCTACGATCTCGGCAGCGAAATCCGCGATAAACGGCTGGGACGGGCCATGGCTGTTTCGCTCGTCTTTGGCTTTGGATGGTTCAATCTGTATGCCAGCGGCGCTTTCCCGGCGATGATGGCGATGCTCTTCGCGCTGGCCTTCCTGATCTATCAGATGCGCTTCCTGCGCGAAGGACACTGGGCGGATATGATCGGCGCGGGGCTGATGTTCGGGGCCATGCTGATCAGCGATACCGGCGTATTCGTCGCCACGGCTGCCGGGTATATCGTCTGGTTGGTGGTGTTGTGGTTCAGCAGCGCCGAGGCACAGCCGCGTCCACCGGTGAGCCGCTGGCTGCTGCTGGCCCTGGGTATCCCGCTGATTATGGCGCTGGCGACTGCGCCCTATCTGCTGCGTGCCAGCGCACAGATCATCCCCGCCTATCAGACATCCATCGCCGCGCCGCTGATCACCGGCCTGCAGGATTTTGTGATGTTCCATAATCCACTGCTGTTCACGCTGGCGGCGGTCGGTATCTATTACGGGATGCGCCATCGTGATCGGATCACCATGTTTTCCATGGGATGGGCGGTGGTGCTGGCTGTGCTTTACGGCTTTTCCTCACCGGTCCTGATCCTGCCACTGGCGATTCTCGGCGGCTGTGGTCTGCTGGAACTATGGAACCGTCTGCTGCGCCCTGCACTGCCACCCAGCACCCGGAAGCGTCCGGCGATCACGCTGGCGCTGGGGATGCTGCTGCTGATCGGCTTCAGCGTCATCCTTTCCGCCCGGATGCCCGGCGGCCCGCCTGCGGATCAGTTCGCCGCGCTGGACTGGATTCGCCAGAATACGCCGCGTGAAGCCGTCGTGCTGAATACCATACCGACGGAGTCAGCGTGGATGCCGGTCTATCTCGAACGGCGGACAGTGGATGCCATCTGCCAACGCCCGACCGATACCCGCTGCGAAACCTACACCGCGCCGGATGCGTCTTATGATTATGTCGTCGTCTTCCTGTCGGATGCCGCTGCGCCTGCCAGTGATCTTCAGCAGGCGATCGCTGATGCCGAAACTGTCTTTGATAACGGCGCTTCCCGTGTGTATCAGATCGGCGGTGCCGAGGATGTGCCAAGCGTGTTGGGCGCACCGGCAGAAGAAGTCACGCCGGATGTTACGCCCGATGTCACGCCAGAGACGACACCGGACTCAACCGATGAAGCAGATTTGTAACCGCTCTGAATCACTGACAGACCCGATTATTTGCTGAAGAGAACGCCCTTGATGCTGCCTTACTGGTTTCTGGAAATGCTGCAGGCGATGCCCGCTGCATTATGGATGTTCATTGGCCTTGGTGTGCCGTATGCGCTGGCGGCCCTGCCGCGCCGGGACTGGTGGAATCGTCCACTGGTGGCGATGGTCGCGCTGGCCTTCGGCCCGGCGGTGATGACTGCGTGGCTGTTCGTGCTGGGGACGCTTGGCGGCGTTCGCAGCGAGCCGCTGCTGTCGCCTGTACCGATCCTGACCGGCAGTGTGGTGCTGGCGATCTGTGCGCTGCTGGTCGTCCTGTGGAAGGCGCGCCGTCCGGCGGAACCTGTGACCGCATCCGTGCCGGTTCGTGGATCACTTCGCATCCTGCTGGCCGCTGACGAGCGCTTTATCGTCGTCCTGATCATCGCGGCGGTCATCATCCGCTGGCTGACGACGGCCTATTGGAATTTCACCGAGTACGATCCGATCTGGGTGTATGGCTACGAAGGCCGCCTGTATACGCTGAAGGGCTTCATCCCGACCGATCTCGGCTATTATCCGCAGTTCGTGCCGCTGCAATACGCCTACACGCAGATCATGGCAGGCGGCATCGGCGGCATCATCAACGATCACATCGCGCGGGCTGTCGTCCCGTTCTGGCATCTGGGCAGCATTCTCGCGGCCTATGTGCTCGGACAGCGCCTGTTCAACCGCCGCGTCGGGATCTTCACCGCCGGATTATGGGCGCTCTATCACCACGTCGGGATGTGGTCGCACGCCGGAGATCTCGAAATCCCGCTGACGTTCGCGCTGACCGGCGCGGCGGCGTTCTACCTGTCGGCGTGGTTCGGCGGCGCATCGCTCCGGCATCGCCTGCATGATGCCGCGCTGTCCGGCCTGTTTCTCGGCATCGCCCTGTGGACCAAGCCGACCGCCGGGGCCTTTATTCTCGGCGTGCTGCTGCTGGTAGGATTGGAAGCGCTCCGCTGGCTGTTCAGTGTGCCGCACCGCAATCAGCCGCTGCTCGTCTGGCTGCGAAGGGTATGGACAGCCTTCGCCCTGCGCTTCTGGATCGCCTTTGTAACCGGGCTGGCCTGCCTGCCGCTGGGCGCACTGTGGTACGTCCGCAATCTGCTCTACGGACATGAGCCGATCACGATGCCGGATGAATTCTGGCCGACGCAGGCCCTACAAAGCGGCGCGGAATTCGGTTGGCCGCTGCTGGCAGGCGCAATCGCCATCGGATTCGTCAGTCTGGCATCTTTCCGTGATCGGCCCAATGTCCAGCGCCCTGACCGCTGGCTGCTGATCGTCGCCATGCTGCTGGTGGCTGCTGGTGTGCTGCCGACACTGATCACCCCGTATAACGCCGCCGGTCAGCCGGAGCGCATGGGAGGGTTCGAATGGCTGGCAGTCATCGCCGGTGTCGGGCTGGCCGGTGGACTGCTGTGGCGCTGGGCGTCGCGTTATCTGACACTGGCCGCCCGCCGGGATCTGAACCGAGTCGCATGGGCGCTGCTGCTGGCACTGCCGTATTTCATCACATGGTTTATCTCGTACAGCTATCACTACCGGCTATCATTCGCCATTGTCCCGCTGATGATCCTGCCGAGTGCGCTGATTCTGTCCCACTGGACACAGCGCATCAGCACACTGTCGCCGCGTCCGCGCCGCTGGATGTATCAGGCCGTGCTGATCGTGCTGCTGGTTCCCGGCGTATTTTCGTCGCTCTATCAGTATCGCGGCGGCTGGGACTGGCTGTGGTCCAATGAATTCCCGGATGACTTCTCAAAACTGGTAGCCACCAACGAAGCGCTGGCCTGGACCATGCACACACTTCAGCAGGATATCGCCGAGCAGGGCATCACCGATCCGGTGATCATCGCGCCCGGCTTGCAGCGGATGCCGTTCTTCTTCCCGCTGGCTGATGTGCGGAATGAGATCGCGCCGGTCACGCTGGCCGAGATCGCAGACGCTGATTATTACATCTATACCCAGGAAGCTGCATGGTACTATCCCGAAAATGGACTGCCAGTGCGCAATCAGGTCACAGGGTCATTCAACCGGGGCACCGTCATGACGCCCTTTTATGGGGTGATGGACAGCAGCTTCTTCTCGCGCCTGTTCCGCCTGCGCGATCCGCAGCGCCGCTTCCAGCGGCCCGGCAATCTGCTTGAGCCGGAGTCAGAGATACAGATCAGGGACTTTGCGCACTTCATCGGCAGTCGGCTGCCGGGGGCTGATGGGCTGGAGGTCACACTGGACGTCAATCCCGCCGACGATACGACTCCGCCGCAGTTGCAGCTTATCTGGCAGGCGATTCAACCCGCCGCGCTCGATTACAATATCTACGTGCATCTGATCGACGCTGAAGGCACGCTCTATGCCGCATGGGATGCGCCGCCGGTCCCGAATGAGTTCACTTACTATTCCACGCGCCTGTGGGAAGCGGACGAATACATCATCGGCGGTCATTCGCTGCGGATGTCACCGCCCGCGCTGGTTGTCCCCGATGTGCCACCCGGAGAGTATCGCATCCGTATCGGCTTCTATGATTTCTTTGCAGAGGATAAAGCCCGTGTCCCGCTGACGAACGGCGGCCAGCCATCCGACGGTTACACCCTGCCGTATATCGTCACGGTGCGATAACAGGGGTTTCGCACTCGAAACTCAGTTCCGGTAGGCGAAGACATCCCTTACGCGCAGGCTGAAGCCGGGGAGCACCTCTCCGCCGTCCAATATATCGTCTACGGTCAGGATGCTGATATCGTCCGTAGTATGGATCTCGATCTGCTGCTTTGCGGGGAAAATCAGCCATACGATGCGTGTGCCATGAGTGAGATAGTACAGCGCTTTCTCGCGCATCTTCAGCACGGCATCATCCGGGGACTGGATCTCAATCGCCAGATCCGGCATCTGGGGAACTGCGCCGGATGTGACAATCGGCAGTGCCCGTTCACTGCTGGTGAATGCGATGTCTGGCATCCGCGCATTATGCACATCTTCAGGGATTTTATGGCGCGGCTCCACTGTTACACGCCCAATGGGATGCTGCTTTAAATAGATATAGATCTCGCCGCTGAGAAGTGACGCGAGAAAAGCATGCTCTTCGGTTGGCACTTTTTCAACAATCTCTCCATCAATCAGCTCAAACAGCCGATCAGCATTCTCAGGCAGGGCGATAAATGCCTCAAAATCCTGTACTGTCTGTTTTGCTTGAATGACCATCGCTGCTTCTCATCCCCTTGACACTGATCATTCTAACACAGATCACAGGCACGGTCAGCGCGTCGCCGTGTCAGTTTAAAGCGCCTGTGCCGAGATGATGTAGGATGCGGTCGCCGGATTGGTCGCCAGCGGGATATTATGTGCGTTGCAGATCCGCAGCAAACTCTGAATATCGGGATCGTGCGGGTGTTTGCCAAGCGGATCAACGAAGAAGAACACCGCCTCAATGATGCCTTCCGCCACCTTGGACGCGATCTGGGCATCGCCCCCTAATGGGCCGGACATCATCCGCGTGATTTTCAGGCCGCATTTTTCCTGAAGCAGCGAACCGGTGGTGCTGGTCGCGATCAGCTCATAGCGTTCCAGTACATCCTTGTACTGCATGGCAAAGGCGACCATATCCGCCTTTTTGCCGTCATGGGCAATCAGTGCCAGTGTCTTGGGATGATCGGAGTCAGTGGTGTGTGTGGTCACGGTCAGCGCTTTCCGGTGAAGCCGTTATCAATCGTCAGTTAATGCCCGCGATTGTACCGTCCGTCACACCGAGTTACGAATATTTTCACTCGGCACGGATACCGCGCACACGGTCTGCCAATACGCGCAGCATGAAGATTGGCAGACGGATCTGGCGGCGGATGCGGGATGGCTGTAGATAGAGCCGGTACAGCCATTCCAGACCGGCACGCTGCATCCACAGCGGCGCACGCGGCAGGATACCCGCGATGAAATCGAACGCCCCGCCTATCCCCATTGCCATGCTGACGTTCAGGCGCGGCAGATTACGCGCAATCCACTTGTCCTGTATCGGCGCACCGTATGCCACGAGCAGGATATCCGCGCCGCTGGCATTGATACGCTCGACAATCGCGTCTTCTTCGTCGGGTGCAGGGCTTCCGCTGTAGACACCCGCGATCTGCAGGCCGGGATAACGCTCGGTCAGGATGTCCGCCGTTTGCTGCGCGATTCCTTCCGCCGCGCCCAGCAGATACAGCCGCCAGCCTTCATGTGCCGCCCGCTCTGCGATCAGGGGCACGCCGTCGCTGCCGGTCACACGCTCCGGCAGTCGGCTGCCCAGAATACGCGCCGCATACAGCAGGCCGATGCCGTCCGGGATGCACAGATCACAGCGCCGCAGGATATTGCGGAAGTTCGGATCATCCTGTGCGATCACCATGAATTCCGGATTGACCGTGCAGACGTGATAGGCGCGTTCCCCTTCCCGCACCCACCGTCCGATGAGATCCAGCCACTGATCGAACGTGATCGCATCCACCGGCAGGCCGAGAATCTGAATCCGTTTATCATGGCGCAGATCGGGCTTTCTCTCTGGCATACCTGGCTCATCCTCACCTTCCAGCAGACGCACGGCGGCCCGGTAGACCTGCGCCGGTGTGACCAGCCGCATACAGGTGCGCGCTTCGCAGCCATCACGCAGGCCGATGCCGTGACCGACATAGCTGCACGGGCTGCACTCCACGCCGCTGCGGACCACAATGTGACGGCCAGCCGGTGTCCATGGCCCCCACGCCGCTGGATTGGAGGGTCCGAAGATGGCTGCAACGGACGTAACAGCCGACGCCAGATGCATTACGCCGCTGTCGGCCCCGATAAACACATCTGCGGATGCCAGCACGGATGTCAGCTCGGCCAGTGATGTACGTCCGCTAAGGTTGATCGTGTCCGCTCGTGTCGCTGGATTGAGGGCCGCTTCGACCACATCGGCATCGTCGCCCTTCCCACCGACCAGCACGATCTGCGCCTGATGCGTCTCATGCAGGCGGTTGGCGACGGCTGTAAAGCCTTCCGGGGACCAGCGCCGCGCCAGACTGAACCCACCGCTTCCGGCATGGATCACGACACGCGGCCTGCCCGTGACTTTGGGCGGCAGCAGATCTGTCTCGGTTTGTGCGACAACAGGGGGTTTTGGTGCGGACCGCGCACCAAGCAGGCCGACGAGATCCAGCCAGTACTGCGCCTGATGTTTCGCGCCGAACCCTTCATCCGGCAGCGAGTCCGTGAGAAACCAGCCGTTGCCATTTTGCAGGCCGATCTGACGCCGCGCACCTGTAGCAGCGGCAATCAGGGCAAACTTGAGCGTCCCGGCCTTCAGCGTAAACTGGCGGAAGTACAGCACGGTATCGAAGCGGTGCTGTCTCAAAGCGAAGATGCGGCGCAGGTTGTCAGGCTTGAAGAACGCCAGTGTACTGCCTGCGGTCTTACGGTCCAGTGTAATGACGACATCGACCAGCCCTGTCCCTTCGATCACCGGCGCGGCATGAGAGACGGCCAGCAGCCCGATAAACGCGGTCGGATGGGCCTCACGCAGCGCATGGATGGCAGGTGTCGAGAGGATCAGGTCGCCCAGGTCACCGGGCTGGACGATGAGGATACGTGATGCAGGTGTGGAGATTGACAAGATATGGACGTTTCACTGTTCAGGTTTTGATAGAGATCAACATTTGATTATACGGGGCAGAGACTATTCGCAGAAGGTGAAAACAAAAAGCCGCTGTCACGTGTTTATGACAGCGGCTTTGCGATCTTCCGTTAAAACTGACGTTTAACCGACAGTTCCGGCTGGCGGCAGTGTCGATGCATTATCTGTTGGGACATTGCCCAGCCGCAGCGCCAGGATGATCATCAGCACGCCGAAGGCGAAAGCGTAGGCGGCGATGATATAAGCGATCGTCAGCAGGCCGGTGATCGGGAACAGGATCAGGAAAAACCCGAACAGCACCGACAGAATACCGGCGATACCGAGCAGCACTTCATTGTTAATCTGCTTGCGGAGTTCAATCGCTGCGATGATCTCCAGAATGCCGGTCAGGATCGACCAGCCCGCCACAACATACAGCAGCGTGATTTCGGCAATCAGCGGATTCAGGAAGACCAGAATACCGACGATGATCCCGATAGCCCCTTCCAGCAGCAGTGCCCACCAGCGCGGATTGCGCTCACGATTGCGGAACGCGGTGATCACATCGAACACGCCATCCACCAGCGCATAGGCACCGAATAAAATCACCAGTGTTTGCAGGGTGAGTCCCGGAAAGAGGATTGCAAGGATGCCGAAAAGAATCGCAACGACACCGCGCAGACCCAGCAGCCAGCGTGACCCTGTTAGTGCATCTCTCATGGTTGTCTCCTCGGACTTCCAAAGTCCTGTTTAAGCTGAAAAGTTGGCAGTAATGCGGAAACTTCTGACCCTACTATAGTCCCCTGCACAGGGCAGCGAATACGCAATCTAACCCGTATTTATACCGCCCACCTGACCTAGTTTGAATCCGCTCATATGCACCATGTTAGACCTTCAGAGCCTGACTAACATAGGAAGCAACGTATAACAAACAGAATTTCAGGGATAATCTCATGACGCTTAAAACACTCGAAGATTTATTGGTACACGAACTACAGGATCTCTACGACGCCGAACATCAGATCACGAAGGCACTGCCGAAGATGGCGGATGAAGCCACATCGACCACACTGAAGAACGCTTTCAACACCCATCTGAAGGAAACCGAAGCCCAGATCACCCGCCTTGAAGATGTCTTTAAGGCAATGGGGCAGAAGGCCGAACGCAAAACCTGTCTCGCCATGCAGGGGCTTATCAAGGAAGCGAATGAAACCCTCAAGGAAGACATGGACAACGATGTCAAGGATGCCGCCCTTATCGCCTCTGCCCAGCGTGTCGAGCATTACGAGATCGCTGGTTATGGCACGGCGCGCACCTTTGCCGAAGTGCTGGGGATGGACGAAGTCGCCAAAATGCTTCAGCAGACCCTTGATGAAGAAGCAGCTACCGATGAAAAGCTGACGAAGGCGGCCAGGTCGATCAACCGTAAGGCCACCCACTAGATTCAGCAGTTCACCACATCCAGTATCACATGCATCAGGTACGGATTGAAACCATAGGAGACAGCATGATGAACGCTTCACTTACCGGCGTCCGCGACGGGATGGAAGTCCGCGACGTAAACGATCAGCATCTTGGCACCGTTCGCTTTGTGAAAATGGGCGACGAAAACCCACTGGAACCCGGGATTGATACCGTGACGGTCTCCGGTGCAGAGTATGGCCGCGAGGGTTCCTCAATCGTCGAAGAAGTGGTCGAAACACTGGTCCCTGACGAATCAGATGATCTTCCGGAAACCGTCCGTAATCGTCTGCTGCGCGAAGGCTATATCCGTGTCGATACCGGCGTTTTCCGTTCTGACCGTTTCGTCACGCCCACCCAGATCGCGCAGATCGGCGAAGAGATCGTGGTACTCAACATCACCAAAGAAACCTTTATGAATCCCATTGAGTAATGCGGGTACAATAAAGGTAAGTAAGGCATTTGGCACAACACAGCCGGATGGAATGCAGGCAGTACAGGCAGTACCGTGTTTCACAGAGATGAGAGGGCATGCAGGCGCCCTCTCATCTCTGTTTTTATCCCTTACACCATTGGCGCTGAACCCGGTTCCCCGGCATAATGATAAGTCTGGATCAATCAGGAAAAGGGTAACGAGTATGCGTCAGAAGATTGCCATAAGAGCCGCCCTGCTGCTGGTTCTGGCAGCGCTGGTTTTTAAACCGGGCTTTTTGCACACGGTACCACTTCAGGCCATTGGCAGCAGTCAGGAATGGCAGGTGGTGTTCTTTAACCCGCTCGAAAGAAATACCGAACTGCCCGCTGCTGAATTCGTCGTCGTCACACAGGACGGACTGGCCGAAACGATCCCGATGCCAGAGCGTGTTTATGATCCTGTCATCCCCGCAGACGGTGAGGATGCACTTTATACCCTGGGGCGCATTTCCGTCTCGTCTGATCAGCGCTGGCTGGCCGCCACTTATGCGCCGCTGGATGATCCGACACTGCCCGCACTGCCGTTGATGGTCTTCGATCTGGAATCCGATGATCAGTTTGAAATCCGGATGCCATCCGAGTTCCCGCTGTTTTATAACTACACCTTCAGCCCGGACGCGCAGAAGATCGCCCTCACCTATGTCGGGGCCAATAGTGCCGAAGCCGTCATTCAGGATGGGGAAGTCAGCGGCGGCATGATGCTGGTCGATCTGGCCTCTGGTGAAGTCGAAGCCCAGATCGAGGTGGATGAGGTCAATGCCGGGATCGAATCAGATAATGAGGATGTCTGGACGCTGATCGTCTCATGGGTGGAAGGCGAGAGCATCCCCTTCGTCCCCGCGTGCTTCTTCTGCCAGCAGATTCAGCCGGAACTGATCCACCTCTGGAATCCAGCAGATAACACCTTCACCCAGACCGATCGTTATTACTTCAACTTCGGTTCACTGCTGCCTGAATCCGGTGAAATCGTTGTTGCGTCGCTGAACCCGGGCTACCCGCTGGGGAATGAAGAAGATGTCGCTGGCGCTTATCTGCCGCCGTCCAATGTGATTGAATACTACGGGCCGAATGATGATCCGCGTAGTGAGGGACTGGTGGTGTTCTTTGACGATTCGCGCTTCCCGTTAGGCGGTTCTCCATGGGTGCAGGATGGCCGCGCCTTCCTGACACGCCAGCAGGGTGATCCTGATGCCGTGCTGGTCTTCCGTGACGGATCACAGGTCCCGTTCACGCTTCCGACTGGCCCGGTGATCGTCATCGGCACACCGGACGGCGCCGTGATTGTCGATGAAGACGGCATTGTCTACGACTACCGTGTGATCAACGGCGAAATGACCGGCGAAGAGGTCACGCAGCTTAATTTTGACCGCAGCTATAATCTGGATACGGTCAACGTCATCTACAGCACGCCCATCGGTGAGACATCAACCGGCAAGCCGTTCCCCGGTGTCCCGGAACCCGGCTCCACCGCCATGCGTTAATTGTAGAGCCGCCATACAAGCCTGCACATGGGACCGCATTCTTCCGGCTCCATATCCCCATGAAGCCCCGATTATTAGGGGCTTCATGATTCCCGTCATGTGTCTAGAATAGACTCATGGACTACAACGATCTTGCAGCGCATCTTGAGAATCTCTTTCTCCAACTGAAGCAGCACAAACAGCGCGAGCGCGAAAATGCTGTACTCGTTGCGCTGTTTCTGCTGACAGTCGGGGCGACACTGCTCATCCTGCTGCGGGTGAGGTTCCTGCCCATGATCATCGTGATGGGGGGGCTGCTGCTGATCGCGCTGATCTGGATTGTCAGGCGTATCATGCAGACCAGCGCCGACGCTGCCGAACTGGAACAGGAAGTCGAACTGCTGCGCTATCGGCTGGTCGCTGATGATGTCTCACTGACAGGGCAGGAGAAGCCGAAACGGGACACAGGTTCAAAGCGCAAACGTTCAGGCCGGCTGGACCCCGACATGCTGGCCGATCTCGGACGGATGCACCTGGGCGGCGACGGTGAGATAATCACCAGGCGCGGCTCCAGCAAAAAGGCGAATGGTCAGCATCTCGACCCCTAAGATTGTGGGGATCAGTTATCTAACACAGATTTAATGCAACGCTGTGATGCAATAATCCGTATAGCAGATATAGTTTAAGTTCGATTGTGTGAAGGTGATATGTGATGGGTGTACTTTTCTTCCTCGTGGTGATTTTTATGCTGTTCGGCGGCTTCGGCATCATCGGGCAGATCTTCGGCCTGGTCTTTGGCCTGTTCGGTGGCATGTTGGGCCTTATAGGTGTCCTGATTGGGCTGTTCTTCACCTTCCTGTTCACCATCCTGCCGATCCTGATCCTGTTAAAAGTCCTGTCGGCCATCTTCGGCGGCTCACATCGGAAGCAGGTGTGGGTTTGCACCGACGGCCAGTCGCATCATCACATGGATGACGACTTCTACGGCGACAAGCGTAAGAATGACGAGAAGCGCAAACGCGATCTTCACTATCGCGATGCACAGGACCCCTATCAGCAGGATATTCACATCGTCTGACACCTG
>CAYNDH010000024.1:15778-17157 GCA_964395665.1 uncultured Anaerolineaceae bacterium | reverse complement strand
AGCACAACACCTTCCAGCACATCCCACCCGCCTGCGATTTAATCTGTAACGCAGGCGGGTGTGTCGCTGTCAGAAGGCTTTTCCCCTGTTCCGTTCCTGCCGCGCCCTATATGCTTCTTGTTCAGACGGTCCACAATTCGCAGCGCAACCAGCGCCTTATCAGTGGGTTACAATCTATGATGAAACTTTTCGGACGAGCTATCACCCAACCAGACTACGAATCTCTTTCGGACAGCGAACTGATCGCGCTTTCCAGGACTGATCAGGACGCTTTCGGCCAACTGTATGAGCGGTATGTAAAGAAGATCTACAACTATATTTACTACCGCACAGGCAACCAGCACGATGCCGAAGATCTCACCGCCCGCGTCTTCTATCGTGCCATGTCCCATATTGAGAACTACACCGAGCGCGGCGTGCCCTTTCAGGCATGGCTGTACCGGATTGCGCATAACCTCGTAGCAAACTGGCATCGCGATCGCGGGCGGCGCAAGGTGATCCCACTGGATGAATTCATCGCCTCCGGCCTGCGTTCAGACTCGCCGGACAAACACGCCGAAGATGAAGAAGAACGGGAGCATCTGCTGCGGGCTATCCGACGCCTGCCAGAAGACCGCCAGCAGTTACTCATGCTGAAATTTATCGAACAGCTTTCAAATGCCGAGATCGGTGTGATTATGGATCGCACCGAAGGCGCAGTGAAATCGCTTTACCATCGGACGCTGATCGCGCTGCGTGATGACATCACCATGCAGCAGAATCCGCCGTCCGCTGGCGCGTCCTCACAGCGTGCTGGCCGTCCCCGGCATCAGGAAGATTAAAAGTACAGTGATACATCATCTGCCAGCAAAGCACCGGCACCACCGTATCACGCAAAAACGGACAACAGGTTTCATCCTGAAGTCCGCCGTCCCTTCATAATCATGGGGACCGTGGGCTTCTGTCATTCTTTATCATGATCTAAGGACATCATAGAAGGTTTATTTATGGCATCTCAACACCCGCTGGAGGACCTGCTGTCCGCCGTCACCGATGCACTGCTGGCAGATGACCAGCAGTTAGAGCCGATTATCGCCCGTTACGATGTCGACCGCAGTCAGGTTCGGACATTTGTCACCCTCATCGAACGTCTGCACCATACCCTCACCGGTGTGGAGCCGTCTCCGCGTTTTGTGAACAGGCTCAAGGCGGAGTTACTGGGATCGCAGCAGCGCGGCCTGCTGGGCCGTGTGCGTTATCTGCCTGCCCGCGTACAGATCGCGGCGGGGTTTGTGGCGGTGGCCGGGTTTATCCTGATCGCCAGCCGCCGGATCGCTGATCTGGCCGAAGCCGCCAAGACAAAAACGCAGTCTGAAATCGAAGCCTTCTGATTGCCGCCC
>CAYNDH010000024.1:12578-15678 GCA_964395665.1 uncultured Anaerolineaceae bacterium | reverse complement strand
GCCTGTGCCGCATAGCAAACCGTACAGCCTGTCATGATGTGATCAGTATCCGATCGCCAGCCGGACTCCGTGTAAATTCCCGCTGGCGATTTGCATTTACACGCTGTACGGTTGTAGCCTGGGATTATTCATATAGAGAGTAAGACCGAAGCCGTGCAAACGTCGAATATGCCCAACCTGCATTCAACCAATATCTTTAATCTGCCGACGCCGATGCTGTACCGCTGCCACACGCACCGCTATTTCAGCGGACTCTCGCGCCTCTATATCCGTGTGTTTAAAGAGCATCAGGAAGCGGCGGCATTTTACCTGCTGTTCTCCGATGTCGGCTATTTTGAGGGGCCGGTATCGTGGCAGGGTGCTGATTTCGGGATCGCGGACGACGACGCCTGCATCGAGCTGATGCTGCACACCGGGCTGGTCGGCGAAGCGATCTTACAGTATCCGGACGCCTATGCCGCCATCACCGAACACTCGACGCTGTATGTCATCAGGACGACCCACACACCCGTCAAACTGATTGCTTCCAGCGCCACCCTGCTGACCGAACTCCCGCCGGAACTGCGCTGATGCCTGATCACGGTGATCGCGGCGATCACAGCACCGGCTTATGCGCCTTCCCCAGCACCACCTGACCGGTCTGCCCGTTGACCAGTGCCTGACGCTCATCCCCGTCCTGCTCATAAATCGTCACCATCCACACCGGCAGCAGCATCAGGCGGAAGCTCATCTGCTGGATCATCGGCGTGACCACCGTTGTAAATTCCCCGCCGGAGCGCCGCTGATATTCCTCATGGATCTGCTGGCTGATGATCTCGTGGGCATCCAGCGCCGCCCGGTCAAAATCCAGCGTGTAAATCTCGGCGCTGTGCTGGGCGAGATACTTCGGCGCATATTCCTGCACGGCGGAGAACTGATACCGTCCAGGCTGGCGTGTCAGCGAACGGGGCGGAGCAGCCACCGCACACACCATCACATTATTCCGCGCCGTCGGGATCTTCTCGGTCTGATAGACATCCTGGAGTGACTGCTTCTCATTCCGCGTCCACTGCTGGCCGGTATAAAGCCGACTGCGCTGCACCTGTATGATCGCATCAAAGATCCAGAACGGCAGATAAATCCCTTCCATCTCAAGCCGTTTCACACGGTTATTGTTGAAGACATTCGCCAGCCGGTGCGTCCAGCGCTGAAGTGCTTCCTCAAGCAGCGTCTGCGCCTGCTGCTCTGATACCGTAAACGGGATGATGCCGTCCGGCTGCTGGATGGTCTTGAGCGCATCCTGAAGCATCACCTGTTTCGATCCACAGAACGGACAGTGATTCGAAAGCTGGCGTTGGGTCAGCGTGCGTGCCGAGCCGCAGGAATTGCACTTCAGCCAGCGTTCGCCGACAATCCACTGCACCGGCTGCGACCGCCGCCGGATCATCGACTTCGCCAGCGAGTTATGCCGTCTGGCGGCGGCCCGTTCGGTATCCTGATAGCCGCAGAACGCACACGACAGCAGCGTATGTTCGTCATCCGCCACCAGATTCGGCGCACCGCATCGGGGACAGTTCACCTGATGCCTGCTGGCAGCTTCGGCGGCGACCGGCGCATTGACCTCACGCCGTTCCGCTTCGGTGAATTCGTCGAACGGTTCTCCGTTTTCGTTCAGCTCACCATCCAGAATCATCAGATCGCGCAGCGCTTCGGGATGTGTCGGAAAATACGCCAGCACCTGATGCAGATGACTGCGCCGTTCCTGGGGATCATCCAGCAGGCGACCGAGCCACAGATGCGCCTCTGCAAAATCGGGGCGGTAATCGATGCACCGGCGCAGCGCGTTGATCGCTTCCGGCCACTGCTGCCGACCGGCATGATCCATCGCCGTGAAATAGGCGACCTCAACATACGGTTCGATGTCATAGCTGTCTGGAATATAATATGAGACGCGGTACTGGCTCAGATCACGTGACAGGGCCGGTTTTTGTACCGGTGCCGGTTCAGGGGGCTGTGGTTTGCCGCTGCTGTCCCGGACGACAAAGCCGCAGCGCTGGCATTCGATCTTCTCACGGGTGACGAGAAAGGTGCGCTCGCCGCCGCACTGTTCACACACCGCCGGGGCCAGTGAGCGAATGGACTTCGATGTCGTCGGGGGGGCTTTTCTCGTCATGGCCGGTCCTGTCTGTTGATTGCGAATACTTTTCCCGATTATAAGAGCAACTTATCTTCTGCCTGCATAAACATACCCGCAAAATCGCCTGATTTTCCGTCGAAAGGAAACCATCTTGATACAATCGCTTACCTCATCGCCACCGGCCCGCGTCGTACTGGTCACAGGTGCATCCAGCGGAATCGGCTATGCCACCTGCCTGCATTTTGCAAAACAGGGTTGGTTCGTCGCCGGGACTGCCCGCAGTGCTGAAAAACTCGATGCACTCCAGCACGAGATCAATGCAGCGGCGAACACCGACAGCGCATTTCTGCCGATTGTGGCCGATGTCCGTGAGGCCGATGCGATGCACAGCGCGGTCGATCAGGTCATGTCCACTTTCGGGCGGCTGGACGTACTGGTCGCGAATGCCGGTGTCGGGCATCGCGGTGCAGCAGCAGATGCCGATTGGGATCATCTCGACACACTGCTGCGGACCAATATCGACGGCGTGCTGCACAGCATCCGGGCGGCGGTCCCGGCCATGCGCAAAAATGGGGCCGGACAGATCATCATCGTCTCGTCGGTAGTCTGGAATATGGTGTCGCCCTATGCCGCGCTCTATGCCGCCAGCAAAGCCTTCGTCAGCAGTCTGGCGCGGTCGCTGCGCTTTGAGCTTCAGCCGGATCATATCGCCGTCACCGATCTGCGGATCGGGCGGGTGCAGACCGGTTTCAATGACAACCGGCTCGGCATGTCCGGGCGCAGCAAATCTGCCAGTTTTCTGCCGGAGATGGCACCGGAGCAGGTCGCCGCTGCGATCTTCGACGCGGTGCGAACCCGTCAGCCGATTGTCACCGTGCGCTGGCTGGATCGCCTGCTGATCCTTGCCAACCGCCTCTTTCCCAATCAGATCGGCCAGCGTGCCAGCCGCCAGTACAAACCAGACTGACCTGCACTGATAAAACA
>CAYNDH010000024.1:2296-12478 GCA_964395665.1 uncultured Anaerolineaceae bacterium | reverse complement strand
CTGACAGTCTGGGCGGAAAATGCTTTTGTGCTAAAATGCACAGACACGGCGTTCAAGGGGAGAACCGACAGAATGTTGAAAAAACAGTACCTGAAAAACGGCCAGACCTGCAAAGTCACGTTTTACACACCTGCCTCCATCCAGGCGGACACCGTTCATCTGGTTGGGGATTTCAACAACTGGGACGAACGCGCTCATGAGATGGAGAAGCTCAAGGATGGGCGCTTTAAATTTTCGCTCACGCTTGATACCGGTCGCGAATACCAGTTCCGCTACCTGATCAACGCCAGCGAATGGCATAATGACTGGGAAGCGGACAAGTATGTCCCGAATCCATTCAGCGGTGATAACTCTGTTGTAAAGACGTAATCTGATCTCCCTATCCTGCTCTGCCAGACATGCATTATCAGCCGCCCCGGTATACCCATTCGCCGGGGCGTTTGCATCATTCACAGCAGCCAACACTGAAAAGCGATGACGATGAAAATCCTTCTGGCCGGCGCATCCAATGCAAAGGCACGCAGCGTGGGCTGGACGCCGCGCTATCCCGACTGGCGCGAAGGCTTCACAACCGAACTCCGTCCCTGACATCGCATCCCGCCCGAAACTCGGTCCACTTCGTTTATGAATTCTAACCGCACAACCAGAACATCCGTGCTACACTGTAATAATCCTGCACCCCAACACCCCCGGCTGTACAGGCGGCATTCAATGCCGCCCGTCATTTGCCTGTTGCAGCATAAAATTTTTGTGCAGCAGCAGCAGCAACAGACGGATTTGAACCTGAACACCCGGTGACATCATCCTGTTTGCTGCACTTTGCAGCAGTATGGTGCAGCAATCACAGCACAGCACCTCAATGTGGATATTTGTAGGGACGCCCGACGGGGCGTCCGCCGGTGGGTACGCTTCCGTCCGCTAGTCCCGTGGTTTGCTCAGCAGACTGCTCCGTAATTCGGTGCGGAGTTCATAGAAACGCCTGCTGCTGCGGGCGACGTGCTTGCTCTGGTCTTTGGCGGATGCACCCTTAGGCGAGATGCCCTTCTTGCGCAGTTCGATCTGCACCAGCTCGTCCAGCTTGGCCTTATCTTTGCTGGTGATCACCGCCAGTTCGTCCGCACGAGTCAGCGCATAGGGATAAGGCGTGCGCCCCTGCATCTCACACTGTTCCAGAATCAGGCCGTGAATCACATCGACGGCATTCGGATCACGCGCCACCCACATCGGGATGTCAATACGGGCGATCGTACTCTGAAAGGCGTTGGCGACCTTCACATAGAAGAAGGCGATCTCGTAGCTGACACCACGCTGACGGTAATCCAGATTGCGCGGCGAGTTCTGCACCATGATCGCGCTGCGTTCACCGGGTTCGAGAATCACATCGAACAGGTGCACATCGCGCAGCCCTTCAAGGTCGCCGCCTTCGGCCAGCACCTTCTGCTGGGCGATGATCTCCGCTTCATCTTTCAGGCTGAGCAGGTACAGCAGGCGCGTCACCACACGGCTGCGGAAGGGATGATCGACATAACCCGCCAGCAGTGCGCCGGAGTCATGAAGCTGGATCATCGCACTGTGATAATCGCGCAGGATATGATCACTGCCGGTCACATCGGTATTCGCCCAGAACAGCAGATGATTGTCATACAGCGCGACAATCGGCTGTGCCATCCCCGCCCGGCTCATCTTCCAACTGTATTCGGCGAGATTTTCCATCTCGCGGACGGTGCGGCGGGCATCCACTGTACGGTTATTAATCACCCGCCCGGATTTATCGTGGACGTAATCCTTGTGATACACGAGCTGCGGCAGTGAGATCTGCTCCGGCGTGTGTTCCATCCCGTGATGATAGATGAAGAGGCCGATATTCAGCACGTAGTAGTGCATCGGAGCCTGCTCATCGACGTAGATCTGCGAGCCATCAGCCGCCAGTACGGTAGCCTGTTCCGGGACCGGTGGCGGGGGATAGATCAGATTGATCGGCTGGCCGTAGGGCGCATCCAGCGGGGCAGCACCGCGATAACCGCTGACTTCGGCACTGCGGACGATCTCGATACGTTCGCGCACGGCATCCAGATCACCGGCGTTGGCGAAGCGTCCGAGCGCGATCTGAAGTTTATCGGAGAAGTCGAAGTCCAGCGCGTCGAGCATCGCGCCCATCTTTTGAACCTGATAGATCAGTTTGTTGAATTCCAGCGACATAAGGCCAAGGGTTCCCGGAATAATTGCAAAACGGTCTGAATACCAAATGCCGCTATCTTAGCACCGTTGTTCTACAGGCGTCAAACTGCCGTAGGTTGTATGGCGGTTATTGGCTATTATTTAGTGCTACGTTATAATACTTTTAAGCGTGTATAATAATTGTATTTAAAGCAACTTTTTGAAGGATTTAACTAAAATGCAGCGAATACCACCAAAATCAAGGCGATTTAAAGGGCCAGTGATTATCCTTTCTGTCATCGCTGTCATTGCATTTGGTCTTGCGATCTTCTCCGCCTACGATGGTGAAAAGATTGTATTGCAAGGATTAGCTGGCAACCTTGGAACAGAGCTTTTTGGGGCATTGATAACTTATCTGATCATTGATGGCATTATCAGAAATAGCACCGATAAGGCGGATATAAAGCAGCGGCTTATCCGCCAGCTTGAAAATCATGATTCTGGGGAAGTGAACTCGGCCTTGCGCGAATTGTATGCCAGAGGCTGGTTACAGGATGGTTCGCTCTATGGCTGGTTCCTGAAACGGGCTAATCTTCAAAAAGCTGATTTGAGGAATGCCGATATCAATGAGTTAGGTCTTTATCGTTGTGATTTGACAGAAGCACTGATTGATGAAGAACAGCTTGCTGTCATGAGTGATCTGCGAAAGACGATCATGCCTGACGGTCAGCTTTATGATGGGCGCTACTGCCTGACGGGGGATATGAACTGGGCAACCAAGGCTTATGGCCATGATATCAATCGAGCGACGCCACAAGAAATGGCCGATTACTACACCGTGCCATTGGAGCGTTACCTGGAAGGGCAGAAGTGGGCGAAAGCCAATCTGGAACGCTTCGGTCGAGATCTCCCACCGTATCTTCGCAGAATGAAATCCGACGATTAAAAATGACAATGTACTGTTCGACGATCATGTCAGTTTGGCGAACCTGATGCCCTGATGCTACACTACAGCGAAATATCGAACGTGGATTCGAATCACTTTCCGTGACGCTGTAGGATTTAATTTTATGCTGACACCTTTTGAGAAAATGCTCTTTATATTCGTCGCCCTGATCGCCATCGGTGCGACCTATGCCGGTTTCCGCGATATCTGGCAGATCATCAGCCGGGGGGATCGCGAACTCTATCTGGATAACCTGCCCCGCCGTCTGTTCCGTGCCCTGCAGGTTTATGTCACCCAAAGCACCACCCTCAAAACACGCCGCATCAGCAGCCTGTTCCATCTCGGCATCGTGTGGGGCTTCACCTTCTACTTTCTGGTCAATGTGCTGGATGTGCTGATTGGTTACATCCCCGATTTCGGGACCACACTGCAAGGCTTCGGCATCCTGTATGACGGTTATCGTCTGCTGGCCGACCTGTTGAGCATGGCGGTGCTGGTCGGCGTGGTCTACTTCATCCTGCGCCGGTTTGTGCTTCCCCAGCGCCGGGAACTGTCGTTCCATGATAACGTCCTGCTCCATCCGGCGGTGAAGGCTGGCGCAATCCGGGCGGATTCACTGATCGTCGCGGTCTTTATCCTGATCCATGTCGGGGCGCGCCTGCTCGGAGAATCAGCCCACATCGCGCTGACCGGTGAAGCCGATCTGTTCAGCCCATTCGCGTCGATTGCCGCCCCGATCTTCTACGGGGCCAGCGCGGACGGACTCGAATTATGGCGTCATGCCTTCTGGTGGATTGCGCTCGGCGCGATCCTGCTGTTTACGCCGTATTTCGCCTACAGCAAGCACGCGCATCTGTTCATGGCCCCGCTCAATTACCTGACACGTCCCAGGCGCACCTCAATGGGCGAGATGGCCCCGCTGGACTTCGAAGATGAAGAAATCGAGCAGTTCGGCGTCAAGCTGATCTCCGACCTGCCCAAGACACATATTCTGGACGCCTTCGCCTGCATCCAGTGCAATCGCTGTCAGGATGTCTGCCCGGCATATGTGACCGGCAAGGAATTGTCCCCGTCCGCGCTGGAGATCAACAAGCGCTATCTGATCAAGGATCACCAGCAGGAATACGCCGAAGGCCGCGAGATGCCCCCGCTGATGAATTACGCCATCAGCGAGTCGGCGGTGTGGGCCTGTACGTCCTGCGGCGCGTGCATCGAGATCTGCCCGGTGGGCAATGAGCCGATGTTTGACATCCTCAACATCCGCCGCGATCAGGTGCTGATGGAGTCGCTGTTCCCGTCACAGCTTCAGAACGCCTTCAAGGGCATGGAGCGTCAGGGGAACCCGTGGCAGAACCCGGAAAACCGCTTCCGCTGGGCCAATGGACTGGAATTCCCGGTGCCGACCGTCGAAGAGAACCCGAATTTCGAGATCCTCTACTGGGTCGGATGCGCAGCCAGCTACGATCCCCGCGCACAGCTTACCGCCCGGGCGCTGGTCAAGGTGCTGCATCAGGCGGGTGTGAATTTCGCCGTTCTGGGTGAGATGGAAAACTGCACCGGTGACTCTGCCCGACGTGCCGGTAAGGAAGATCTCTATTTCGAACTGGCGACACAGAATGTCGAGACGCTGAACGAAGTCGCACCACCGCGCATTGTGGTCACCTGCCCGCACTGCTTCCACAATATCGGCAAGGAATATCACCAGTTCGGTGGCAATTATGAAGTCGTGCATCATACCGAACTGATTGACGAACTGATCGACGCCGGACGCATCCCGCCGATGGCACACCCGAAGAATCAGCCGAATGTCACCTTCCATGATCCGTGCTATCTCGGACGCCATAATGATGTGATCGATGCGCCGCGTAACGTGCTGGATGCGCTGAAGGTCGATTCAGTTGAGATGCCGCGTAACAAAAAGAATTCCTTCTGCTGTGGTGCGGGTGGTGCGCAGTTCTGGAAGGAAGAGGAACACGGCACGAAGGCGGTCAATGTGGAGCGCTACGAAGAGGCCAAAGCAACCGGCGCGGAAGTCGTCGCGGTCGGATGCCCGTTCTGTATGCAGATGTTTAATTCTGCCAAAACAGAGGTCGAAGACGGCCCTGAAGTCCGGGATATTGTCGAGATAATCGCCGAACGCCTGCCGGATACAGTGGCCGCCGGGGATTAGAATCACTGCACACGATGGGGCCGGATTCTTCCGGCCCTTTTGTGACGCTATTCACGCACCTGCCAGATCTCGAAGCTGGCATCACAGCCGATCACCAGCGTCGTGCCATCCTGACTCAACTGGACCATATCCGGGACGCCGGTGCAGGCATGGTAATCACCGAGTTCGATACGTTCGCCGCTGTCCACAACCCACGCGACGACATTATTCTGCTGGCCGATGTGAACCGCCAGCACGACATCGCCCGATGGTGTGATCATCAGCGCCTGAATGTAATCCCCTTCCAGATCGGTCACGCGGATATTCGCTCCGCTGACGAAATCCAGCACATTCAGGCCGAGTGAGCTGCCATCACGCCATGCAAGCTGCTCGCCGCCGTTCTCGTTGACGCGCCCAAAGACCGGCACATCATCGACCTGTACGGTGTAGCGCGGGCTGCCGGTTTCGAGATCCCACAGCTTCACCAGACCGTCCTGCGTGGCGGTGACTGCCAGCGGTGCCGGGATGCGCCCGATGCGGACATAGGCGTCGGTATCCTGCTCTGGTGCAGACAGAATCGCCGTCACCGCATCGCTGACAAGCTGGCCGTCGGCATCCAGCGGAAGGCGGATCACCTGATAGTTACGTCCACCATCAGCAGGCATGGTTTCCAGCCACAGACTGACTGTGATACCATTTTCAGATGCTGTTTCCGCATCTTCATTCTGGCTGCCTTCTCCAATCCACACGCGGACCGGGATACCCATTGATTTTCCGTCAATACGGGGCGGGACTTCGATTTCGAGCGTGTCGGATGGTGTCGTGTCGGTCGCAAGCGTATGGAGCACGATCACAAAGTCTGTGCCGTCACTGTGCAGGCTTGCAAGCTGTGTGCCATCCGCCGAGAAGCGGGCATCAAGCACGGTTGCAGGCTCATCCCCCCGGATGATGCTGTAATGTTCTACCAGCTCGGTCTGGCTGAAGATGGCGACCGCGTTCTGACGTGTGACCGCTGCAAAGTGCATCCCATCCGGGCTGAGAGTGAACCAGCCAGACGCCAGCGTTACCGGCTCGGACAGTGTGCTGACATCGAGCAGGGCGACCGACTGAAGCTCGGCCACGTTGTCTGCGGTGATGGTGGGATGAGCGGGGGCGGTGGTCTCCGTGGCCTGTGACCATGCCTGACGGCCTGTCAGGACCAGAAGAAGCGCCAATGTCAGCATCCGGACGTAAGATTTAAACGGCATAAGTACACCTGTATATGTTTTCAGGACACATTCTCAAGCTCTGCGACGATCTTAACCGCAAACATCATCCCAACGAAAGGTAGAGTTCCCATGTCATCGACGCCTTCATCGACGCCTTCACCTGCCCTTACCGCGCAGCGCCAGCAGTATATCGACGCCTTACGCCGTTTCCCTGATCAGCTTGAACAATTCGTCCTGCCGCTGTCGGATGCCGAGCTGGACAAGCAGTTTGAGTCGGAGTGGACGGTGCGCCAGATCGTACATCATCTGGCGGACTCACACATGAGCGCGGTCTTCCGCTTTAAGAAGCCGCTGACCGAAACCCGCCCGGATTTCATGGGTTACGATCAGGATGCGTTCGCGGTGCTGGCGGATTATCGCCTGCCGATTGCGCCCTCTTTACAGATTCTGCGTGGGCTGCATGAGCGCTTCGCCGCCCTGCTGGAGTCGCTTTCAGAGGAACAATGGCAGCAGACCGGCGTCCATAGCGAATGGGGCGAGATCACGGTTGAGGAAGTGGCGCGGCGCTATGCCGAACATGGCCTGAATCATCTGGAGCAGATCGACCGCGTGCTGAAGGGATAGCCGCCGGACATGATCCGGTCAGGATGAGGTATAGCGTGCCTTGTACGCTTCCACCAACTGGATGCTGTGCCGCAGGTCCTTGACCGGCGCCGAGACGTTAATGCTTTTAAACAGTTCAATCGCCTGCTGAAAGCTCTGGATGGCCTCATCATACTGGCCGCGATTCGCCAGTGCATTGCCGATACTGCGCATCAGTTCGGCTTCAGAGGCCGTGTCGCCAAACGAGCGGAACAGCCGCAGACTGCGCATGTAGTAACGCAGGGCGCGGTCGATGGCATCCAGCGCGGCCCTCTCATCAGTTTCGGCGCGTCCGATTTCGCTGTATACGTTGCCGATAATGCCCAGTTTCAGGGCCAGTTCATGGGCATCGCCAAGCTGATCATACACGACAACCGATGCTTCGAAGCTCTCCAGCGCCTGTTGAAGTTCAGCAAGGCTGATATAGGTGTTGCCCAGATTCGCCAGCCGTGCCGCCAGCCCGCGCTGATCCTGAAGTTCCCGTGCAATCTCAACGGACTGCTGATGCAGTTCCAGCGCCTGCTTCGGCTGGCCCATATCGTCATACACAAGGCCGAGATTGCTCAACCAGATGCCGCGCCCGCGCACATCATCAACCCGCTGCGCCAGAGACAGCGCCTGCTGAAGATACTGGACGGCTTCAGGATAGCGTTTAGTCTCACGCAGGATGTTGCCGATATTGCCGAGTATGCCGCTCTCGGTGAACTGATCATGATCCTGACGGGCACATTCCAGCGCCTGCACGAAGTGATCCAGTGCCTGCTGCGGCTGGTTGATGCGGTAATAAATCAGGGCAAGGTTGCCGAGATGGCGTCCGGCCATACCGATATTGCCAGTGGTGCGTGCCAGTTCGATAAGCTGTTCCAGTGCCTGAATCGCGATTGGGTAATCATTATCCTGAAGCGCCTGCCGCATCCGCCTCAGCAGGGCACCCTGATCTGCACTCATAAGTCCCCTCTGAAGCCGGTTTTTTCGGAGCGGCGAAACCGGCCAAGAATATCAACACTGAAACTCCAGATAAAGCCAGCGGCCAGCAGCGCAGGCAGTACCCAGACGCGATCCGCCCGGATGCCGGGGACCATCAGTTCGGTGTTGCACAGATCAAAGCGGACAACGGTGACCTGATCAGCGATCACGGCGAGCGTGTGCAGGTTGACATCCTCAACGCTGCTCATACGCGACAACAGCGGATCATAGACCAGCGGTGCGCCGCGCCGGAACATCAGCAGCGCCCGCTTGGCTTCTTCACGATCGGTCACACGGCTGGCTTTGACGGCATAACGGCGGTTTCGCACGGAGATCGTCGCCTGTGAGTGTTCGCGCAGGTTGCAATACCAGTCGGGACGGTCGCCCCACGTCGAGATGACGTAGAGCTTGCTGCCATGCTGACGGTATTCCAGGCAATCATGACGTACATCGTCACCACTGGCGCTGCGCGTGCTGAGGATCATGACCGGCGCAAGGCTGATCACCCGTCCCAGCCCCAGCCGGTGAAGCTGAACCGGGATGCGGAAGAGAAACTGAAGCAGTCTGCCCGGATAGGGGATAACGTTCTGTGCGGTCCGGTCTGCCGGGGCTATCCAGGCGGTTGGGTTCGAATCAAAGGTTTGGCTCATAAGATTAGTTTAAATGATCTGATTATCGGATTTTACTTCGACGGTTTTAATATTCATTAGTTTACACCGGATTTGGGTTGGTTTGACCGGGTGAGATTCGTGAAAGTTACAAAATCGCCGATACTGATCATCTGTTAAGTTCAGGAGCCATTTGAAAATTGGCTTCCACTGTTTCCATAAGCTTCAGAGCCGGTTTTCTGAACATTCAAATGGTCTCTTACCCTGTGGTGATACATTCGCGCTTACAGGATGATCAGGCCGGAGCGTGTCGCCCGTACCACCGCTTCGGTGCGGCTTTGGGCATTGAGCTTGGTCAGAAGCGAGTTGATATGAAATTTTACCGTATTCGGGCTGATCGCGAGCTGACGGGCGATCTGTTTATTCGGCAGCCCTTCGGCCAGAAGCTGTAACACTTCTGTTTCTCGTGGTGTGAGGGCCTCAACCGGCGCTTCATCATCCGCGCCTGAATTTGCGTCCGCGATGATCAGCGATGACGCCAGCGCCGGATCGATCGTCACCAGCCCGGCGGATACCGACCACAGTGCGGCGGAGATCATCTCTGGCGACGCTTCACGCAGCAGCAGGCCATAGGCATTCCCATCTTCAACCGCGCCGATCACCATGCTGGCATCGTCCACGCTGCTGACGAGCATCACCACCGGGATTTCAGATAATGCGTCCAGCCGCTGTGACTGCGGGCCGGTTCCGTCCATGATAGGATAACCCAGATCAAGCACGACGACATCGGGCTGATAAAGATCAAGATCATCGACCAGCGTGAGACCTGAAACCTGCCCGACGATCTCAAGATCATCCTGAGAAGTGAGAAGCGCTGCCAGACCGGAGCGCACCAGAAGCTGTTCTGCGACAACTAAAACCTGCATGGGTGATCGGCTGTCCCTTTCGTGATCTACGCATTCATCGGCATATTGTCGCGGGAAAGTGTTGGAATTGTGATATAGCGGGACAGAAATCCGTTCTATGTGTCGTAGGGGCGGGATTCTTCCCGACCAGATCAGGTATCACGCCGCTACGGTATTACCGAGATGTCGAGCGTGTACGGGATGCGCCGCGAGTCCGTCGGGACGGTGACAGTCAGCGTATAGTCACCGGTTTCGGGTAATGCGATTTCGAAATCCTGCACGGGTTCAGCCGTCACACCACCGCGAATCAACGGCGTGCCGGATGGTGAGACGACCGTCAGCGCACCATCACTCAATGACAGTGACAGGGTCTGGCCGGCCTGGGCACGCAGCAGATAGCGGTTCTGCGATTGACCAGCGATTGATCCCCTCATCTGTGCGCTGATGGTCCCGGTTTGAAAGCGGATGCGTTCGCCGTCTGTGAGGCGCTCCGGTGTGCCGACGACCGAGACATTCAGCGTGTAGGCGGTCGCGGGGCCGTCTTCGGGGGCAGAGATCTGCACGATGTAATCCCCACTTTCGGTCAGGACATGCGATACAT
>CAYNDH010000024.1:0-2196 GCA_964395665.1 uncultured Anaerolineaceae bacterium | reverse complement strand
GTCCGGTGAGCTGGGCGCTGGTCGCACCGGTGGCAAAGCGGATAGTCTGGACCGGCTGGTCCGGCTGGACCGGTTGGACCGGCTGATCGTTCTGCGCGAAGGTCGGCAGTCCGAGTGTAAGCAGGAAGATGAGGATGAGCATGGATATGGGCGCAGAAGTGAATTTTCGCATGATTTCGTCCTTTCGTGAGCAGGTTGTGTCTGGCGCGATGGTTGGGGCGTCACTTTAGCTATTACCTTCTCTTCGACAAGGTGATAGACTCGAATCATTCGTCCATGCGCTTCGGATGATGCCATGATGTCATGGAGAACACGAGCACAATGACAGCTTTACCTTCGCAGACTTCAACTGACCCTTCTTTATCACTTTCCCATAAGACTCCGACGAATTTCAGGCAACGATTGTTCCCTTTACTGGGGGCGGTGATCATCCTTGGACTGGCCGTGGCGCTGCTTTCCAGCGGGGCAAATCCAATGGTGACTGTCGAGATCTTCACGACGCGCTTTCTCGGTATTTTCATTGAGGCCGTCCCGTTTCTGCTGCTCGGCAGTCTGGTTTCCGGCCTGCTGGAAGTGTTCGTCAGCCGGGATGACATCGTGCGCTGGCTGCCGCGTAATCCGATTCTGGCGACGGTGAGCGGGGCACTGATGGGCTTCGCGTTCCCGGTGTGCGAATGCGGTGTGGTGCCAGTGACGCGGCGTCTGTTCATCAAAGGGCTGCCGATGTCGGTCGGTGTGGCGTTTCTGCTGGCCGCGCCGGTGATGAACCCGATTGTGCTGGCGAGTACCTATGCAGCTTTCGGCTTTGGGCCGGTGCTGATCGGGCGTTTCGTCATCACGGCGCTGGTGGCGATCAGTGTGGGCGTGGTATTCGCGCTGGCTGCCAAACCGGAAGACACGCTGCTGCCTGCCTCACTGATGCAGCCCGATCATGACCATGCACATCCCGCACAGGGCACGCTGTTCGGACGCATCACACAGGCGCTGAAGCTCGGCTCTGACGAGTTCTTCGAGATGGGGCGCTTTCTGGTGATCGGCTCGATGCTGGCCGCGCTGATGCAGACCGTCGTGTCGCAGGATGTCCTGCTGTCACTGGGCAGCGGGCCGCTGATCTCGGTGGTGGTGATGCAGCTTCTGGCATTTGTGTTGAGCGTGTGTTCCACAGTGGACTCGTTCCTTGCGCTGGCGTTCGTCGGGACGTTCACCACGGGTTCGATCATCTCATTCCTGACATTTGGGCCGATGGTCGATATTAAAAGCACGCTGATGTTTATGGGCGTCTTCAAACGGCGGACGGTGCTGTACCTGATTATCCTGCCCTTCCTGATGACTCTGCTGGCCGGAGTCTGGATCAATCTGCTGTTGCGAGTGTGAACCTGAGAGAGAACGACGATGCAGGCTGTAGAACCGATACATCAACACGCTGATCACGATCACGCTGATCACGATCAGGGGCATTCTCACAACGGAGCGAAACTCGAAGGGATCGTGAAAGTGATGATCCTGTTCGGGCTGAGTGCGTACTTTGCCTATAACATCCTGACTGGCAACCTCACGAATTACATCAACGAGCGCTTCGCGTGGCTGTCGTATGTGGCGATGGTGCTGTTCTTCGTGCTTGGCACGGCCAGCCTGTGGAGCCTGCTGCGCGGCAGACATGACCATCACGAACATGACGGCGGCCACTCGCACGGGATCGGCTGGGGGATGCTGGCGGTGGTCGCGATCCCGCTGGTGCTGGGCGTGCTGATTCCGTCCAAGCCGCTGGGTGTGGAAGCGGTGCGCGGTGCGATTGCCACACAGCCGCTGAGCTACGGCGGCGCGACGATCACAGTGCTGAATAAGCCCCCGCTGGAACGCAATGTGCTGGACTGGCTGCGCACCTTCTCACAGATGGGGCAGGCGTCAGACTTCAACGGCGAACAGGCGGATGTGATCGGCTTCGTTTATCGTGAGCCAGCCTATGATAACGATATTTTCCTTGTGGCGCGGTTCACCATTAGCTGCTGTGTGGCGGATGCCAGCGCGATAGGGATTCCCGTGCGCTCTGCCGAGACGATCCCCGATGGTGCATGGGTGCGTATTCGCGGCGGGTTTGAGGCCGGACAATTTGCCGAACGCGACACGCCGATCCTGATCGCGCAGACGGTCGAAATGGTGGAACAGCCGGAGCATCCGTATCTGTATCCGTAGTCT
>CAYNDH010000023.1:33747-34908 GCA_964395665.1 uncultured Anaerolineaceae bacterium | reverse complement strand
GGAAACCTCATCCCCCGGCCCCTTCTCCATGCAAACTTGTTTGCCGGAGAAGGGGAGATATTTCCTTATCAGGGGTAGGTTCTTAATTTTCGGTTGAGATATTTACGGCGGACAGGGCGCCATTGCAAGCAATGCGGCCCTTTCCCCCATTCCACATCCGACGGGAAGAGCATTCGTCGGATGCTTAGAGGGAAAGGGAAAAAAGCGGGTCACCGTGGTTTTTTTTCCTTCCCTCGGAATGTAAAACCGCAGGTTTTACCGACTGGGGGAAGGGTAGCGCTGCTTGCTGCGCCGGTTAGGGGAAGAGGGCCTAGTGCGTGGGGCGGGAAGAATCCCGCCCTGTGTGACGCCCTCGATCACCGCAAATCAGTTGCGACGACACGCGCACGCGTCACCCACTGCACGGCGCTACCGATCAGGAACAGGACGATGATCCACAGAATGCGCGGGTCGAGATTCAGCCCCTGCACCACCATGATCGCCCCAATCAGCGCCGAGGCAAAGATCAGCACGGTATCGACCGCCCGCCACATGATGATCGCCCCCACAATGGCCGCGATCATCAGCAGCAGCGGCGGCGGGTTGGAATTAGCGAGAAACAGCCAGATCTCGTTGGCGAGCATGATGCCGATGAACGCGCCGATCAGGAAGCCAGCGGCGAAATAGGCGATGATCGCCCCGACCAGCCCCCCGGCCACCAGCGCGACAATCCATAGGACGGTGTTCTCGGCCCCGACAATGGACGCCAGAATCGGAGCGCCGATCAGCGCACCGTAGATCACTACCGCGCCGCTGTAAATCCGTGCGCCGAACAACAGCAGCAGCGCCCCCAGCAGGATATATACCACGCGCTGCGATGCAGGCGGCTCCTGTCCGATCTGATAGAGGAAACTGCCGACGTTTTCGAGCGTAATCTCATTGGCATCGACGCCGCACGCGCTCAGTGTGAGCAGCAGCAGCGCCGACAATGCGCCGGTCCGAACACCGTGACGACGCATCCAGTCTCTGGAATGGAACAGCCATTCAGACTGCATGAGTGGATTCAGAAAGGTCGTGATTGACGTCATAGCCATAGCCGCACTCCTCAGTGATGATTACACGATTCCCTGATGCGAGATGGTCTTTGCACATAACCGCTGCAAGCGACTGCAAATGGTGCAA
>CAYNDH010000023.1:16118-33647 GCA_964395665.1 uncultured Anaerolineaceae bacterium | reverse complement strand
CTCAATTTACCCGTCGCTACAAGCAGTTTAGCAAAAAGTGCGGCCTTGCTGATGGTTTCTCACCGAAACCTGATATAGCACCAACGGCCTAATTCAGCGCGGTCACCAGAATCGGCTTGTCTTTGGTGATGATCACGGTGTGTTCGTACTGGGCGGACAGGCTGCCGTCAGTGGTCTTGAGCGTCCAGTTATCATCGCCGGTGATGATCCGACCGCGCCCGGTGTTCAGGAATGGTTCCAGCGTCAGCACCATGCCCTCATGCAGCGGCATCCGTGCGCGTGGACTAAAGTAATTCGGCACATTGCGCGGCGCTTCATGCAGGCCGCGTCCGATGCCATGACCACCCAGTTCGCGGATGATGCTGTAACCGCCCGCCTTGGCGACCTTTTCGACCGCCTTGCCAATCGCATACAGCGGCACGCCATCCCGGACGGCCTCAATCGCGCTGTCGAGGGCGCGGCGGGTGTATTCGCAGATGCGTTCCTGCTCCGGCGTATTCGGCGGCACAAGAAAGGTCGCGCCGGTATCGGCATAATAACCGTCCAGTTCCGCCGAGACATCGATATTCACCATATCACCAGCCTGTACCGCACGTGGGCCGGGGATGCCGTGCGCCACTTCTTCATTGATGCTGATACAGGTCGCACCGGGAAACTGATAGGTGATGATCGGGGCGGAGCGTGCGCCGTGCTTTTCCAGAAAATCGGCGCCGATGTCGTCCAGTTCGCGGGTGGTGATCCCCGGTTCGAGATGCTTCGCCATGTGATGCATGGCCTGCGCGCAGATCTGGCCGATTTTCATCATGCCCAGCAGATCTTTTTCGCCTTCAATCGTCATGAGAGTGTCCTTCGATTACATTACCTATATTTCAGCGTCGTGCTACCGGATGCTGTCCGGCAGCGTGAAAAGTCCGTTTTCGCCTGTGGGGAAATCATGCACCAGCACCACGGCGTCCACGTTCAGCGGACCATACAGGTGCGGGAACAATTCGCCGGTCTGATGTTCGGCAGGCACGGCCATATCCGGCGGTTCGTATTTCAGTTCAGATGTAAGCCGCGCCGTATCGATTTCCAGCAGCATCAGGCCCGTCTGCCCGGTATAGAGGATATTTGCCACCCGCAGCACCTGATCGGCGGTCGAGAAGTGGATGAATCCCTGTGTTTGCAGGCTGGGTGCTTCATACCGGCCCTGACGCTGTGCCGCGTCCCAGTCGGCCAGAGTGGTGATGTGATAGATTCGATCAGGGGAAGTCGTCATGGTGGAGTCCGGGCAGTCATCGGTCAGCAATCTGACGATTATAGCATCCACCGCGCCACATTTTGAGCGTCGAATGCTGAAGGGATGTCTCGGTCAAGAGCGTATCTGAAAATTCGTTTCCAGCGCGGACAGGGCGCATGAATGCGCGGTACGTATTTTGTAGGGACAACGCCTGCGTTGTCCGCCGTCTCCATAAGATTCGGAGCACGTTTTCTGAATATTCAGATAGCCTCAACAAGTACAAAAAAATCTCCACCGCTGAGGGTGGAGATTTAGAGGATCTTGATCCGGTCTGCCTCAGAGCTTCAACTGCATGTTGTACAGGCTGGCGAAGACTCCATCCTGCGACAGCAGTTCGTCATGCGTGCCCTGTTCATTGACGCCGTTATCCGTCAGCACGATGATGCGCTGCGCGTTTCGCACTGTGGACAGCCGGTGTGCGATCACCAGCGTCGTCCGGTTGTGGATCAGCGCTTCCAGTGACTCGCGCACGGCCCGTTCGCTTTCGTTGTCCAGCGAACTGGTGGCCTCATCCAGAATCAGGATCGGCGGATTCTTCAGGAACACACGGGCGATGCTGAGCCGCTGCTTCTGCCCACCAGAGAGCTTGACTCCACGCTGGCCGATGTCGGTATCATAACCGTTCGGCAGCCGCATGATGAAGTCGTGCGCGTTGGCTTTGATTGCCGCATCGACGATCTCGTCGCGGGTGGCGTAGGGCTTGCCATAGGTGATATTCTCCGCCACCGTCCCGGCAAACAGATACACATCCTGCTGCACGATGCCGATATTCCGCCGCAGCGAACGCAGCGTCACATCGCGGATGTCCACGCCGTCGATCAGGATCTGCCCTTCTGAGACCTCATAAAAGCGCGGGATCAGCGAACAGAGCGTCGTCTTGCCCACACCGGACGATCCGACCAGCGCCACATATTCCCCGGCGCAGATCTTCAGCGAGATATTCTTCAGCACATCCTGATGATCCTTGCGGTAGCGAAAGCTCACATCGCGGAACTCAATCGTCCCCTGAACCGTGCCCAGATCGACCGCGTCCGGCGTATCCTGAATATCCGGCTCGACTTCGAGTATCTCCATAAAGCGGATGAAGCCGGTAAAGCCTTCCTGATACAGCCGGGCGAAGTTCACCACCCGCCGGATCGGTTCCGTCAGAATGCCGACGCACATCAGGAACGTCACCAGTTCTGGCAGCGCCAGTGATCCGTTGACAATCGCCACGCCGCCAAAGACGACAACGGCAATCATAATCAGATGCGTCGAGATGATCATCCCGCTGTCGAAATAGGCTTCGCTGCGATAACCATCACGGCGGCTGTCCAGAAAGCGGCGGTTGGCATACGCGAACTTCTCCTGCTCGATCTCCTCATTGGTGAACGACTTCACCACGCGGATACCGGCCAGCGAGTCTTCGACCTGCGCGTTCACGTCTCCGATGCGTTCCTTGCTCCGGCGCAGGGCGATATGCATCCGCCGGTTGAAGTAGAAGGCATACAGCGCCATAAACGGCAGAAACAGGAAGATGATCAGCGTCAACTGGACGTTGAGGCTTAGCAGAATCACCAGCACACCGATACCCTGAAGCACGGCAATCGCCAGATCTTCCGGCCCGTGATGATAGAGTTCAGACAGCCAGAACAGGTCATTCGTCAGGCGGGACATCAACTGGCCGGTCTTCTGCTCATCGTAAAAGCCAAACGACAGCTTGTGGTAATGCTCGAAAAGCTCCGTTCGCAGATCGCTTTCCATGCGGGCACCCATCGAGTGCCCCTGATAGTCCACGAACATGTTGCACAGCGCATGGATCAGCACCAGCCCGACCATCACCGCGCCCATCGTATAGATTTGCTGCGGGGCATCCGGGCGGCTTCCGTCCAGCAGATTTTCGGTGATGTACTGGGTACACAGCGGCAGCAGCAGCGTCACGACCGAGACGATCAGCGCGCAGGCCATATCGGCCATCAGCAGGCCGCGATAAGGTTTGTAGTAGGAGAAGAACTTTCGAATTCGGGGATTCACCTATTGCTCCTAAGATCAGTTGTTAACAGCAGCAGTACTCCTTTATCACGATCATGGTGGCAGAAGTCCTCATGGTGTTCTCTCCTTTCGCAATGTTTCGGGCCATATTTATTCTATATGGGTCATAACAGGCCATCAAGATTCAAAGAGCATCCATCTCCACTGCGCCGGGATGCTTTTCCAGACCTGCCTGTAACAAAAACAGGACATGAGGATTTTTCCTCTCATGTCCTCTCGTAGGGTCGAGCTTCTGCCCGACCGTTTCGGTTTGCATCCTTAATGGGCCGCCGCGATCATCAGGCTGTCACTGCACCGGATGCCGGTCTTATCCCCGCATGCGCCGCAGGATCATCGCCGCAATCCAGCGCACTTCTTCGATCCGCAGGACCAGCGCCATCGCCCCAAAGGCCAGCATACTCACGCCGCCGCTGATGCCGACAAACAGCACCTCTTCGAGCAGGCGGCTCTGATCCAGCAGGGGGTCCAGCAGGGTGATACTCAACAGCGCCGCCACCGCCATCACCACCGCCGCCGCTGATGTTTTCAGCAGTGTCAGGGCCAGCCGCTGGCCGCCGAGTCCCTTCAGCCGCCGCTGTAACAGATAACCGGAGATCAGCGCGTGCAGAATATGCTTCACGGTATCCGCGATCATCAGGCTGTAGAAGCCATAGCGCGGCTGAAGCATCAGCGCCACACCCATATAGACCGCGAGCGTGAACAGCCCGATCAGCGCCGGTGTGAGGGTATCCTGCCGCGCATAAAAGGCATACACCAGCAGCAGGTCAATCGCCGCAAAGGGCAGGCCGATCAGGTACAGCCGCAGCACCTGCGCCGTGGTCTCGGTATCGCCTGCGGTGAACTGTCCATGCTGAAGCAGCAGGGCGATGATCGGCAGCGCCAGCACGAACATCCCCACCGCCGCCGGGACGATCAGCGTGGTCGTCAGCCGCAGCCCTAATCCGAGCGTGCTTTTGAAGGCCTGTTCGGTCTGTTCGGCGGTCTGCTGGGCCAGTGTGGGCAGAATGGCGATGCTGATCGCCGTCGCGACCAATCCCTGCGGGAACTGAATCAGCATCGTCGCATAATCCATGTAACTGATCGCACCGACGCCGCTGCGGTCCGCCAGAATGTAGCTGAACGGACGAATGACCAGTGTATCCATCACCAGCGAGAACATGACCGGCGCATACAGCAGCATGATGCGTCGCAGGGCCGGATGCCGCCAGTTGAGCGTAAATCGCAGCTTCGAATGGCGCAGTCCTACGGCCTGTATGACGAACTGCATTACGGCACCGGTCAGCCAGCCAATCGCCATCACCGTGATCGCGTGCGGGGCACGGCCTATCACCAGGGTCGCACCGTTCTCTCCGACGACCGGCAGAAGCTGCTGTGGCGCGACAAACAGCACCGTGACCACGACAATCGCACCGTTGAAGATGACACCCGCCAGCGCCGGAAAGGTGAACCGCTTCAGCGCGTACAGCGTCCCGCTGAGGACGGCGAACATCCCCATGAAGACCAGCGCGGGCAGCGTGATGCGGAACAGGTCGGTCGCCAGCATCCGTGTCTGGACATCCGCCTGAGTGAAAATCGCGATCACCTGCGGCGCAAACACCTGAAGCACCAGCACGATCCCGCTGAGGATCACCGTGACCATGCTCAACAGCACGGACACCAGCCGCCACAGCTCATCTTTGCCCTTCAGCGTGACGACTTCGCTCAACACGGGGATAATCGCGCCGTTGACGTGTCCGGCGATCAGCAGGTCATACAGTGCGGTCGGGATCAGTGTGGCCGTCTTGAAAGCGTCTGTGGCCGCGCCCGCGCCAAACAGATTGGTCTGCACCACCACCCGCGCCAGCCCCAGCACGCGGCTGGCGATATTCCCCAGCGCCAGAATGCCGGTCGCCTTCGCTACGCGCTCCTGTGTGTCCTGCTGGTTATCCGTAGGCGTCGTGCCATCCGACTCGTGCAGCACGCCGATTTCTGCCGCCACATCCGCCGTGAGTCCGCCGGGGCTGGAGTTCGTATCAATCGTCTGGGCGATATTTTCAGACGTCATGAGGGTTTGTGTTTCTCAATGGGATTACCGATGCTACCTATAAAACAGGATTTCATTCGTGTTGACGATAACTGAACCCATCTGTCACGGTCCACACTGTGATCGTTCCACGACGGCATCTGATCTAGCGTGGCAGGGCCTGAATTCTCCCGATCAGCGCCGTTGTGCTGCGATCCGGCACCAGATCAATCAGCGCCACACGTCCGCCGTAGGCTTCAACGGTGGCACGTTCGGGCAGCGGCTTGTCGTGATAATCGCCGCCCTTGACGTAAATATCCGGCTGAAGGGCACGGATCACGCTCTCGGCGGTCGTCTCTTCAAAGATGATCACCCCTTCGACCACGCGCAGCGCTGCCAGCAGCCGTGCCCGTTCCTCCGCCGGGACAAGCGGACGTCCTTCGCCTTTAAGCTGGCGGGTGGATGCATCGCCGTTTAATCCGACGAACAGCGCATCACCGAGTTCGCGTGCCTTTTCCAGATAATCCAGATGGCCGACATGCAGCAGGTCGAAATGGCCGTTGGTGAAGACAATCACACGGCCCTGCCTGCGGAGGAGTTCACATTCATTTTGAGCGTCTGCCAGAGTCAGTGTTGCCACGTTTCAGTCGTCCGCCTTTTATCAGAGAGAGATCGAACAATCCGCGTTACGATAATGGCAGACCGCCTAATTTGCAAGCCGACTCCTCACACGCCAGCGCATCAGCAGGGCATCATTCAGTGGTCTGGATTTGATCTACCTTCGTGTCAGGTGAACCTATATGATAGGACCATCGAAGAAAGCGTCTGTTCTGCCGATGCCGCCATCGCTGCCATCGGAGACAGCTAAAGCACGGAGTTGGTCCGATGACACAAGCGCAGCCCCCGCACAAGTTTATCCCCGTTGCCCAGCCCGAACTGATCGGCAACGAGAAAAAATACGTCCTTGACTGTCTCGACACCGGCTGGATTTCTTCCAACGGCAAATATGTCGAAGCCTTTGAAAAAGCCTTCGCCGAGTTCTGCGAAGTTGAACACGCCGTCGCCTGCGCCAATGGGACGGTCGCCCTGCATCTGGCAATGGACGCGCTCGGCATCGGTGAAGGGGATGAGGTCATCGTGCCCACCCTGACTTTCATCGCGTCGGCCAATTCGGTGCGCTACACCGGTGCGCAGCCGGTTTTCGTGGACTGCGATCCCGAATCATGGGTGATCTCGCTGGAAGATGTCGAGCGGGCGATCACACCGCGCACGCGGGCGATTATGCCGGTGCATCTCTTCGGGCATCCCGCCGCCATGGATGAACTGAAGGCCATCGCCGAAAAGCACAACCTGTTCATCATTGAGGACGCCGCCGAAGCCCACGGCGCAACCTACAAGGGCCGGAAGGTGGGCGGTATCGGTGACATCGGCACATTCAGCTTCTACGGCAACAAGATCATCACGACCGGCGAAGGCGGCATGGTGACCACCAATTCCGCCGAACTCGCGGACAAGGTGCGTCTGCTGCGCGGTCAGGGGCAGGACCCGAAGCGCCGCTACTGGTTTATCGAAATGGGATACAACTACCGTATGACCAACATTCAGGCTGCGATTGGTCTCGGCCAGCTTGAGGAAATCGACTGGCACCTGCGCCGCCGTCGTGAGATCGCCATGCAGTACAAGGCGATCTTTGACGAAAAAATGCCGGAACTCGGTCAGCAGGTCGAGCAGCCCTATGCCCATAACGTCTACTGGCTGAACAGCTTCGTGCTGCCGCGTGATTTCCCGCTGACACGTGATGAAACCATGCAGGCGCTGCGCGAACACAATATCGAGTCGCGTCCGTTCTTCTATCCACTGCACACCCTGCCCGTTTATGATGCCGAACACGGTCACCAGAGCCTGCCGGTTTCGCAGGAATACGCCGAACGCGGTATCAGCCTGCCGAGCTACGGCAGCATGACTGAAGAGGACGTACAGTATATCGCTGAAACACTGATCAGCCTGGGTAATCGCAGCAGCGGTCGCCCACAGACCGCCTGACATCACAACGGGGAAGGATAGCGCAGACGATGAAAGTCATTGTCATTGGCGGGGGCGGTCACGCGAAAGTCGTGATCGACGCCATGCAGCAATCAATGCTGCACCCGCAATCCGCACAGTATCAGATCGCAGGTATCCTGACATCAGGAAGCGAAACTGAAGTTTTCGGCGTGCCTGTACTCGGTGGGGATGAACTGATGCCCAGCCTGCACGAACAGGGTATCGAAGGCGTATTCATCGCGATCGGCAGCAACACCGTGCGCCGCAAACTGTTCGACAAGGCCATCGCCGCCGGGCTGACTCCGGTCAATGTGATTCACCCTTCCGCCGTGATTTCGCCGCATACCGAACTGGGGCGCGGGATCGTCGTCATGGCGAATGCCGTGATCAATCCCGGCAGTGTGATCGGTGATAATGTCATCATCAACACCGGCGCGACCATCGATCACGACGCGAACATCGGCGCGGATGTCCATATCGCGCCCGGCTGTCACCTTGCTGGCAATGTCACCGTCGGCAGCGGCTCATTTCTGGGTGTCGGCACCGTTGTGATCCCCTGGGTAAAAATCGGCCAGCGGGTGACCGTCGGTGCCGGGACTGCGGTCTATCGCGATCTGGAAGATGATGTCAAGGTCGTCGGCGCAGGGATGCGCTATCTGATCCCGCCTGAAACATCAGAGCCGCTCTGATATGTCCCAACTGCTGCACATCGTCGTCGGCTCAACTAATCCGGTCAAACAGCAGGCCGCACGGGACGGATTCGCCGCCATGTTCCCGGACGCATCCCTGAATCTGACCGGCATCGATGCGCCATCCGCTGTCAGTGATCAGCCGGTCGGTGACAGCGAAACCCTTCAGGGGGCGCTCAATCGGGCACGATACGCGCTGCGATCCCATGAGGATGCCGATTATGTGGTGGGGATCGAAGGCGGCATCGGGCCGCTCAATGGGGCTTCGGATCAGGATCGCGGCGCATTGATGGCCTTCGCGTGGATCGTGATCCTGAATCGGGATGGTAAAATAGGCAGGGCGCGCAGCGGGGCCTTCCAGCTTCCCGATGAAATCGCCCGCCTGATTCGTCAGGGGATGGAGCTTGGTCACGCCGATGATCATATTTTCGGACAGCAGGACTCGAAGCGCCGGAATGGTTCCATTGGCCTGCTGACCGATGATGCACTCACCCGCACCGGCTTTTATGCCCCGGCGGTGCTGATGGCGCTCATCCCGTTTAAAAATCCGCAGCTATCGTTTGGAGAATAAATCATGCGCTTGTTTGTCGCCCTTGACCTTCCCGCCAGTGTAAAAAAATCGCTGACGCGGATCAGCTATGGCTTATCGGGTGTTCGCTGGGTCGAGCCGGATCAGATGCACCTGACACTGCGTTTCATCGGCGACACCGACGTTCAGAAGGAACAGGCTGCTCGCGCCGCCCTGGAAGAGGTCAGTTTCGTCCCGTTTGAGCTTCAGGTGCGCGGCGTCGGACAGTTCCCGGAGCAGGGCGCGGCACAGGTGTTGTGGGCCGGGGTCGAAGCTTCAGACACGCTCGAAAAACTCGCCAGCGATATTGAACAGGTGCTGGTCGCCCACCGTCTGCGTCCGGAGAAAAAGCCATTTGAAGCCCACATCACGCTCGGACGAATGCGTAATCCCATGCGGCCCGAACGCCTTAGAAAGTTCTACGAACAGAACGCCGATTTCGAAACCGAGCCGTTTAAAGTGACCGAGTTCAGCCTGTATTCCAGCCTGCTGACGCCGAACGGCTCGATCTATACCCGTGAGGCCGCTTACCCGGCGAAATCGTCCAAACGGCGTTAGCGCAGCAGCGTCAGCGCCAGCAGCATCAGCCAGTGCCAGCCAGTGGCCTGCACCAGAGAAAGGACTGTGATCATGCCACCGCAGCCAACATTCAAAGGGATTAATGTCATCTCAATCTCTGTCCCTGATCTCAACCGCGCACGGGAATTCTACCGCGATACACTTGGACTCGGTGAGCCAGTCTACGATCTGCCCGACATGGGCTGGATCGAGTTCAGTACCGGGGCCGAATACGGTAATCTGGCGGTCACGCTTGTGCAGGAAGGCTGGCAGCCCAATAGCGGTACAACGGTCATACTGAACACCGACGACTGCTATCAGACCTGCGAGATGCTGCGCCAGCGTGGTGTCCGCTGTGATGATCCGGTCGATGTCCCCGGCTTTGTAATCTACTGTAATGTCTATGATCCATTCGGCAATCGCCTTCAGATATGCAGCCCCAGCCTGAGTGATTAAGGGTGTGCGAAGGTTGGTGACAGGCCGCGCCGGTATCTATACTTGCAGCAAACCCGCGAAAATCATCCTGAATAGATCGGAAGTGAACCCGTGCTGTTACTTCGTTCCAGAACCTGTTTGATCGTCTGCACACTGATCCTGATGCTGGCACTCGTCACCCTGACCGGCTGCGATGCGATCATCGCGCCCGTGTTCGGCAATATCCAGGCCACGCTTAATCCCAGTTCCAGCCCTGATCCCAGCACCCGCGCCGGGCTTCAGATCGCACAGGCGGTTGAGACCATCCCGCATGATAACCAGTCCTTCACACAGGGCTTTCTGATCCATGAAGGCACGATTTACGAGAGTGCAGGCCGCTACGGATTATCCGATCTGCGTCAGGTCGATCTCGAAACCGGCGATGTGATCCGCTCGGTGCCGCTCGATGCCCAGTATTTCGCCGAAGGGCTGACACTGGTCGATGACCGGCTGATTCAGATCACATGGCGCGAAGGCACGGCGCTGGTCTATGATCTTGAGACCTTCGAGCTGATCGACACCTACACTTACAGCGGCGAAGGCTGGGGGCTGTGCTATGACGAACTCACCGACCAGCTCTATATGAGCGATGGCAGCACCTATCTCTACACCCGTGATCCGGACACATTCGAAGTCACTGGTCAGATCACCGTGACCGTCGATGGTGAACAGATCAGCAATATCAATGAACTGGAATGCGTTGGGGATGCGATCTATGCCAACGTCTGGCAGACGGACGCCATTCTGGAGATCGACAAGGCAACAGGTGTCACGCGCAATCTGATCTACGGCGGCCAGCTTCTGTCGGGTGAGGAACGCGCTGCACTGGAAGCAGGTGGCGTTCTCAACGGCATCGCCTACGATGCCGAAAATGATGCCTTTTATCTGACTGGCAAACTCTACCCGGCCATGTGGCGTGTAGAGTTCATCCCGGTCGAGCGCGAGTAATTCATACGGAAGTATCAGGACAACGCCAGTGCAGAGATATACCGGCGTTGTCCCGGCAATCAATCACATATATCACGGGGTTGAGGGCCGCTTAGTCGTCAGTGTGCCGTTCGGTTTCGGCCTGCACATCGTAATCCTGTTCGCTGCCGGTACGGGTGAACGTTTTTGGTGCTTCCTCATATCCCTGCACCAGATTCTCCGCGTACTGCTGAAGCGCTGGCAGATGACGTTCATGATTGGGCAGAATCAATCCGTTGAACTGCACGGTATACGGCTTTCCGCTGGCAGAGGTGACGTCGAAATTCATGCTTTCATGGTAGATTGGCGACTCCGAGACAATCGGGAAGCCCTGATATTTGAGATGATCGTCCAGCGTAATTTCAACGTGTGGGATAGCGATATAGATCATGTCAGACATAGCGCACGCTCCTCAGCTTCTGTGATAGTCATATTGTATCGGCACAACCTCAGAGGCGGTTGCATTCTCAGCAAATACCAACCCTTCGCAGGCTAATCAGTCCCGCTAACTCAACACCGCAAACTCGATGGTGTTGCCGTCCGGGTCCATGACGCCAATCGTGGTGGCGTCTGCTGTGTCACCCTGCTGGAGCACCTGACCGCCGTACTCGGTGACACGTTCACGGATCAGTTTCAGGTCATCGATAATGAAGCGGAGCTGCTGGCGGTTCTGTTTGGCATCCACCTTTGCAATATCGTTGGGGGCAAACAGCACCGTGATCCCTTCGGCCAGCGTCCCGGCATAGAACTCGGTCCCGTGGATCAGTTTCAGGTCGGCATCGAACACACCGTTATAAAAACGGAGCATCGCGGGCATATCGTTGATTGCAATCGTCACACGATCAATTTTCATCACATCACCCTTTTCAGTCTCTGATTTTTCATACATATGGGCGGGATTCTGCCCATCCGCTGTAACCTGTCTACCCATCGGCGCGATATTCAAACGTCCACCAGTCCGACGCTGCGGACATCGTTTGTCCAACTGCGACCACCCGCCAGCGGTACAGCCCATCCGCCGGGATATTCAGCGTATGCTCGGCATCCGGTACGCCGGTGATTGCAGGCAGCGATGCACAGTTCGTCTCGACACCGGCGCAGGCTTCCAGTTCGATTATATAACTCACCACACCCGGCACCGGCGACCATTCCAGCACTACCGTGCGCGGCAGTTCGGTCAGCACATCGCCGCGCATGGGTGAAATCGGGATCGGCGGCATCAGTACATTGGGATCACCCGTTGATGCTTCTTCAGTCCCGGTCGCATCAGATGCCGTGGCGACGCCGATTTTGGTCAGCACACGCTCACTGGCGACGATCTCCGCCGCCCAGCCGACATTGCCGTCCGGTGTCCGAACCTGCCACCATGTCAGCCGGTCACTGGTACGTGGTCCATCGGTCACTGTCAGCCGTGTGCCATTCGGCAGCATCGAGATAATGCGGAAGCTCAATCCAGCGCCATTGCGCAGCCGCAGCGACCCGCGTGGATCAGTCAGCGTCACCGCCACCGTGTCATCAATCGCCAGCACACTCGCCATACTGGGATTGGCCGCGATCTCACTCAAGGCATCGACGAGCTGCGTCCCGAACACCGCACGCGGGACCAGCGTAATCTGCCCGCCGTACAGGTCCACCACCCAGCCTTCGAGTCCTTCCGGCTCGCGCACCTTCCACCAGTTATAGCCGTCAGCGCTGACCGGCCCGTCCAGCAAGGTGACTTCTGTCCCACGGCTCAACTTCCGGCGGATCTGATACTCGACACCGCTGTCTGAACGCATATTGAGCGAGTCGCCGCCGCTGGTATTGACAACCGCTGTCCCACCGACACGCAGCGTCAGTTCCGGCGTCGGGGTGACAGCCGATCCATCGGTCGTCGATCCGCTGGTCGTCGTCCCACTGGTGGTCGTCCCCGGATCACTTCGCACCACCGCGCCGCCGCTCAAGGGCGGGGCAAGCTGTGCCCATGCGCCTGCCCCTTCCGCCGGGATGCCGAGCAGCGGCAGCCCGCTCTGATCTCCCACCCAGATGATCTCCACCGGCAGATCACTCTCACTGTCATAACGCAGCACGGCTTCACCCGGTTCACCGGCTGCATCCGCGCTAAGGCTGTACAACTTCACCGCTGCGGGTTCACCGTCACGAGCCGTATAGATCAGGCCGGTAGGCGTCGGCGCTGTGCTGAACATCTCCACACCGGCACCGAATGATCCTACGGGTTCGCCTGCCCGGTTAATGATCTGCCAGCGTGAGTCCGTATTGCCGTCGGCATCGGCGCTCACATCACGGAACACGATCCACGCGCCGTTGTAGGCGAAATGGGGCTGCCGTACCTCTCCCGCGCCGGTGTGATAGAACGGGTACAGGGCGTCGATATTCGGATCAAATACCTGTAATGTGTTGGCCTGATCCGCCATCAGCAGTGCCTCACCCACCGGCAGGCGATCATCGCGCATCGCCATCACGACTTCACCGGTCGGATCATATGATTCCGCATCGCGTGAGCGAAACGCGGGGCTAAGCCTTAGCATCCGCAGCGGCACTTCCCACACCAGACTGTCCACCAGGGTCGGGATACCACCCTGTGCCGGTAACAGCGTAAAGCTCACACGGTCGGCGGCATACCGGCGCAGATGCGGGACAATATCCACCGTCTGGACACCCGCCAGCACGGCGATCGGATCATCCGAGCGCAGGGTATCGACAATCGAGAAGTCGATCAGGTTGATCATCAGGATCTCCCAACCGCCGCCCATCAGCGAATAGCCGAACACCAGCCGCGTCGAATCCGGGCTGAAGACCGGCATCCCGCCGCGCACGCCCTGATTGCCGGTCAGGTCATACAGGGCGCTGATACTGCGCTCGCGGTAGTCGTAAATCACAAGCTGCTGATTCTGTCCTGTGTTCCCGGCCAGATACGCCATATGCTGTCCATCGGGCGATACACTGACGGTATTCAGGGGATAGCTGTCATAACCGGCGGGAAGCGGCAGCAGCACTTCATCCGCCACCAGCGCCTGATCATTCGATACCGTCATCCGTGTGACACGGCCATCGGTCCGGTAAAGCCACGCCGACCACGCCTCTATCCCCTGTGCTTGTGCATGTGTCTGAAAGGGGAAAATCGTCAGGGTGGGACCCAGAATGAGGCACACGGCCAGCACCAGCCCGCATACCCGCCGCAGCGTCTTCAAATCACGGCCCCACCAGAACAGACTCACTGATCGCACCCCCTGCATTGTGCTTTTCTTCATCCTGAATCATCCTGAAATCGTTACGGATCATTTATCGGCGTTCAGATGGCGCAGATATTCCCGAAAGCCTTTTACCGAAGGCAGGGGATCGACCATCACGGGTAAACGGAGAAGCTGTAAATCGGATGTCTCGTCCGGCTGACCGCCATCCTGCTGATGGTCAGCCTGTGAACCATCAGCGGGTTCTCGCATCACTACACCCTGCGGCACTTCATTCGCCTGACCATCAGGGATCAGATCCTCTGGCTCCTGACCGGCGGCCTGTGCCAGATCAATCTGTGCAGCCTGTGCAGCCTGTGCGACCAGCGCCGACTGCGCCGTCAGTGCGGCGTGATCTTCCATCCAGACCGGCGCGGATTCGAGCAGGTCACCCATCTGCGATAATACCGGTACGATCAGCCCTTCACGGATCAGATCATCGATCATGATCTGAATCTGGCGGGTATCTTCGGCGGTCACAGGCCGGTAGATCGCGCTCACCAGCCGGTTTTCCGGCGAAAAGGCCAGTGACAGCCCACCGTAGGCTTTCAGTTTCAGCACACTATAGGTCAGGAACGGATTGCGTTCGAAATCCAGCACCGTCTCGATGGCATATGTCACAAACCCAAACCCCAGGGCATTGCGATAGCTTGCCATTGGCACAAATTCCACATCACCGGGCAGGTTCAGCGCCGGGATCACCTGATCTTTCAGAAATGCCATCGACGCTGCTGGTGTATCCATCTCATCAGGCAGCATCAGGCGCGGCAGGTTTAGCAGAGAGGTACGGAAAGCTTCCAGATCCGCCGCTGTCACAATGCCGCGCTGTTCAAAGACGCGGCCCAGCTTCGCGGCGTATTTGCCCTGATAGAGCAGTTGATCCGCCGCGATGAAGGCTTTCGCCATATCGCTGAAATCCATCTCTCCGACCGGCCCACACTCGACCGCCGTAATCAGCAGTTTGCCCATCACATCCCGCGCCCGACTCAGCGCGATATGCGGGTGGATTTTATCCACCCGAAAACGGTCATACACTTCGACCAGCGCATCATAAAATGCCCCGGTGAACAGCCGCGAGTAATTATGCGACTGGCGTCCGAGCGTGCGAACCGGATCAGCCGGGCGATACATCAGATCATCAAAGGGCGATGCTGTCAGCGTGTTAATCGCATTGCGCAGGTAGGCCGTATGATCGTAGCTGTCAGTGCCACGGTTCATCAGGCTGTTGCTAAGCTGTTCACCGATCACCGCGATGAAGTTCTCGATCCGCAGGTCATTTTTGGTCCAGAGCAGCACATGACGAAGCAGCGAATCATCGTGCAGTGCGACCAGCATCGCGGTCATATCGCCGAAACTCTCATGGAAGGCCGCTGGCCCCAGCCCGAATGACTCGTTGTAATAATCCCGCACGCCATCGAGTACGGCATGGGCGGCTTCGTGGCTGACGACATCGGCGCTGCGGGCCGTGCTGATCAGTGGGCTGCCGACTTCCGGCTCGAATAACTGAAAACCAAGGCGCTGTTCGTATTCGTTATAAAACGCATTCGATTCGCTGCCTGCATGGGGATCGACCATCAGGCGCTCTGCAGGGAAGGCCCAAGGCAGCGCACGCTGGGCGTAGCGCTCATACATCCGCAGCGTCATGGTGGTGTAATAAAAGGCATTGATCTGGTCGAATTCGATGCTGCCCGGGGGATACAGATAATTTCCCTGTTCATCCGGCTGGGCCGCAGGGCCGTCACTGTCCGTGATCATCACGCGGTCATTGATCAGGCCGGGTTGAATATCAGCGGCGTTCATATGCCGGATTTCGGCCTCACCGATGAACGGGTCCTGCGGATAGACCATCACCTGCATGCCGTAGGTTGCGTCTTCGGGGACAGGTTCAGGCTTGAGGGTGAAAAAATGTTTGGCGCGTTCCCCTACCGTACCGGGGAACGTTAAACGGGTATGCCTTTGCAGGCGGCGCAGCCGGTGCAGCACACCGGCGAGATGTTCATGGACATATTTCGGCTCTGGCGAATCAGCCACAGTTTTTATCCCTTCGGTTGCATCGTTAAGGAAGCGGCGCTGTGCCTGACAGTATGATGCTCACATCATCAAGCATCATTTTACCGCTGACACCTTCATATTTTGCCACAACCTTCAGTGATTGCAGCCTGCCGGAAAGCGCACCGCTCTGTGTCAGCACAACCTCTGGCGATGTCCCCGGCGGAAGTGAAAAGGTCAGTTTGAGCTTCTGCGCTTCTGTGTCAACATAGCGCACTTTGACCGTTACCTTCCCTTGAGCCGCCAGCTTTTTCCCCGTCAGCCGGACGGAAGCGATCAGCGTGCCGGAGACCAGTTCATCGTACATCAGCACCTGTTTCAGCTTCGCTTTGCCGTGCTTGCCCTTCAGCACGACGTAACAGTTGAGGTCACGGCATTTCTGTTTCGCCCGTACCGCCGACCAGCCATCCGGGATGCGGTCCCTGTCCGCATCGATCTCGAAATCACCATTCAGCAGCCACTGGCGCGTGCTGTCAGGTGTGGCGGTCGGATCAGTTCCCGGAACCGGCGTAGCAGTCGCGCCAGGGGTCGGAGTCGCCGTTGGGCTGCCATCCGCCGAGACGCGGTAATTGGCGATCAACTGCGCCGTCTGGTTCAGCGACAGCACATTATTTTCACCGGCAGAGCCAATCGGTTTACCGTTGAATGTCTGGTTGGGATTCGACCACCACGCAATCGCCGGGCAGACGCCGGGCTGAAACACCGGCGGACATTCGCCCCCGTCACTGTACGCCATCAGCGTGACGAAATCGCCCCAGTCTGCGCCGGGTGGGTCCGCCGGGTCCTGATAGCCATACGCATAGGTATGGACCGCCCCACCCGCATTCGCACGGTCATGCGCCTTGCCCATGGTATGTCCGAGTTCATGCGCGAAGGTAATATCCGAAATGCACAGGGCTTCCGTCACGGCGAAGGCGGCATCCGGTGCGGGAAGAGATGTCGGCAGAAAGGCAATGCCGCAGTACCCGCGATCTTCAGCTTCAGTGCCGGGGATCAGCACCACCAGATCAGCGGCATAGGCATCGCGCAGCGTATGGACTTCATCCAGGTAGCCATCGCTGGGATTTGCCAGCCGGTCGAGATCAAGAAATGGCCGCTCGACATAATCGACCTGTGCGCTATACACCAGCCGAATCCGGAACTGCACAGCGCTGTTTTCATAGGTGCGATTGGTCAGTGCGACGGTGTTCTCAATCGCGATCTGCATGTAATGCTGTCCGCCAAAGAACGCCGCCGCCCTGGGGGTGTAAACCACCATGACATCGATCACATCGCCGGAATCAGCGCGGGGGCTGTTCACACGATCCCGAACCCGCGCCGCCTGCACGGGATCAGGCTGGATCAGTACCGCATCGTCAAATCCATGCTGTGAACCGCGCTGGATTGCCATATCAATTTCGCTGATGCGGTAAAAATGCCCACCGAGCGGCTGAACTGTGTAACTTTTGCCGGGGGTCAGAATACGCAGGTCGAATTCGCCGGTCGGGGTCATCAGCAGCACGACGCTGGAATAGGCCACACTGTCCAGTGTCCCAAACCAGACCCGCGACGCCGTACCGATCCCATGCTGATCCAGTCGCAGGGCTGACGCCGTATAGCGCACATCGTCAAACAGATTGAGCGCGGCGGGTACGCTGGCG
>CAYNDH010000023.1:0-16018 GCA_964395665.1 uncultured Anaerolineaceae bacterium | reverse complement strand
GTACGCTGGCGGGTGTACTTATCCCCGTCCAGCGGGTAAGCACTTCGCGATCGATCTGCACGATCCGGGTGCGCTGTGTGCCCACCAGCAGTGGAAGCTCCGGCACGCCCAGACGCGCACCCTGTGCAGCCGGGATGAAAAGCGGCGTGATGGATTGTGTCTGACCATCAGGCACGGCGCGTACCGACGTCAGGCCGACCAGCATCCCGGCGGAAAGCAGCACACACACCAGCATGGATGCACGCCTGTACAAAGCCGCACGCATCGGCATCACCTCAATTCCCTGACATGGGCGGCATGGGCGGCATACACGGTCACGTGGACGTCATCCAGCCACAGCTTGCCGGTTTCGCCAGAGGCAAGGCGTGCGACCAGTTTCATTTTGCGGACCGGTTTCTGCTCTGTCATGCCGCTGACGGAGAGCATCTGATAGGTCGGCGCCGTCCCTGGCGGGATCTCGACTTTCAGCACCGTGCGGGTGTCATCCTCATAGCGCAGCACCAGCCGCACATCGGCCTGATTGACGAGCTTTTTCGTCCGCACCCACACACTGAGCAGGATCGGCTGCTGCGACGTGGACCGCGTCTCGTTCCACGCCGTCACATCCAGTTTCTGTTTGATACGGCTTGCAGGGCCGCTGAATTTGAGCGCACACGGGCTGTTGTATCCGGTTTGTTTACAGGCCGTTTTCACCTTCCCGGATGCGCTGCGCTTCCAGAAATCCGGCGTGCGATCACGGTCTGCATCGATTTCAAAGCCGCCGTTGATCACAATCTGTAGGCTGATATCAGGATCAGGAGTGCGATAGGCCGCGACCACCGGGGCCAGTTCATTGATGGACCGCGCATTATCGGCACTGGCAGATCCCAGCGGCTGACCATTCAGGCTGTAATGTACGTTGGAAAAGTGTTCCACCTTCGGGCAGATATTCGCTGTCACAATCGGCGGGCAGATACCACCCGTCCGGCGTGCCATCACGGTAACGAACGCGGCATCCGGTGCCTGATAACCGTAGCCGTATGGCTTCACCGGCTGATCCAACCCGGCATTGGCGACATCACGTGTGCTGCCGAGATTGAGTCCGATCTGCTCGGTAAAGGTCGTATCCTGTAGATTGCAGGCTTCGGTGATGCTGAAGCCCTTCGCGGCATCCAGCGGCGACGGAACCGGTGCAATCCCGCTGTAGCTGGCAAACCATACGCCGGAGATCATGGCGACCAGATCCGCTGCGTATTCATCGCGCAGCAGATGCACCTCATCCATATATCCATCCGATACACCCATCAGATTACGGAGATCCGCGCCGATGTCTTCATTCGGCTGTTCGAGATAGAACACCGGATGCACGTGTACCTGTTTCAACTGCGTATTGATCCCGCTGTGCTGCAAGATCATATTGGTCTGTATCACCGCACCATCCACCGCCAGCGTGACCGATCCGGCGACGCGCTCCATGATCGAACGGGCCGCCGGTGTATAGATCACCAGCAGATCGATCTGATGATTGCTATCGTCATTGATCGGCGGCGGGTCCTGGGAGTCCTGATCGGTCTGACTGGCGTCCGGCAGCGGCAGCGGGGATGTCTCCAATACGCTGTCAGTTTCCATCGGGATCAGTGTCACCGGCGCGGCATCGAGTTCGCGCTGCTGCACGGCGTAAATATCCTGTTCGATGCGATGGATGACGATATAGCGCCCCGGCATCCCGATACGACCGTAAAACTGATCGTCGCCGACGATGAAGATCACGCTGCTGTCGGGCTGGCCGGATAGTGAACCCGTCCAGACATAGCCCGCCTCCCCTGACGGACGCGGCAGCATCTCGCGCCGGACGGCGGTATAGGTCATCCCATCAGGCAGGGTCAGGGACAGGTTATCGGTCATATTGAGCGCGGCAGTACGCTCGTGATTCAGCCGGACGTACTGCGGCGCAGCAGGTCCATCACGCGGGATGGATGCGCGGCACGGTTCATCACGTGGACTGGTATAAGGGGCATCAGCGGGCAGCCATAACGCTGGCGGCGCAGATGTCGGCAATGCATGTAAGGCATCAGTCCCCGAATATCCCGCCGTGAGGATCAATAAGATAAGGACACTCAATCGTTTTAAAAAAGACTTCATCTCTATCAGGCTTTCAATACATTCCGCTTGTATTGTAGTGCTGAATTGAAGAACACGCAGAACTGCACTTAAGCGTCGCCTGAGCGTTTGGCATCAGCCGATAATACATCATGCGCTGTTTCAGCAGATCAGTAAAAGCACAATCATCTGAACCGACAGCGCACAGGAAAATCCCTGCCTTAACTTGCCCCGGCATTCGACAGCGGTTATAGTTTGAAACAGGTTGTTTGCAGCACTCGTTTATGCGGATCTGCAAACAGCCTCAGTGAACTTTACCCATTATTTCAGGACAACCACGCTGCGAGAATGCCGCTGTTCCGCAGCATCGGGGGGCTGGTATGCGCTTCTTACGGGCTTTAGGCAGATTTTTCTGGCGCTTCATGGTGATCTTCTCATTTATCGTCAACATCGTGCTGGTGATCGTCGTGATCGGCCTGCTGCTGTTTCTGTTCGATATTAAAAATAATATCGCACAGCCGCTGGTCACCGGCCTGCACAGCAGCTTTGTCGGGCTGGATCAGGCCACCATCGACTGGACGATCCCCGTGCGTGCCGATGTGCCGGTCAACCTTGATATCCCGCTCAAGACCAACACGGTTGTCACCCTGACCGAAGATGTGCCGCTGACGGTCGTCGCGCAGATTTACGCATCCGGCCTGACGGTGACGAATGCAACCGTGTATCTGACGCTGCCGACCGGGACTAATCTGCCGGTGGCGCTCGATATCCCGGTCGAAGTGCGCGACCAGACAATACCGGTTTCGCTCGATGTGCGTGCGGTCATCCCGTTGGAGCAGACACAGCTTCATGACGTGGCCGAAAACCTGCGCCTGCTGTTCGAACCGCTGGCAGTCGGCCTGACCAATCTGCCGAGTGATTTCAGCGGAGTCGGGCCGTTTCTTGGCGATATGTTCGCCGGACGCCTCAATCTGCTGCAACCCAATGCGTATACCGATCGGCCATGGCCGGGATTCAGCACCACTGCCGGCCTGAATTACCCTGAAGAACTGATGATCGTCCCCGTTCCGCCGGAAAATGTCCCCGTCCAGACGGGCATTATCCCGACCGGCGGCATCGAAGGCCTGGATGAACAGATCCGCCCGGAAGTCTATCAGGCTGGCGGCCCGGTGGTGGTGAACGAGCAGGCACGTAACCAGCTCGGCACGGTCCCGTCTTACTTCTATGACGGCGGCTTCTCGGCCTATCTGCAAAGCCTGCGCCAACAGACGATCACACCCGGTACGGATACCAGCGGCACCGGAGACACCAGTGGCACGGGTGGCACCGATCCCACCGCGCCCGATGTGATCGATCAGGGCATCCTGCCGACCCCCACACCGCAGACACCGTAGCACGGTGTAAATTTCCGCTGTATATGGCAAACGGCGCGATCAACATGATTGCGCCGTTTTGATTTGGATCCAGCGTATGGGATTTGTGAAAAACGGGCCGGAAGAATCCGTCGTCTATCATGGGCATAAAAAATGGGCCGGAAGAATCCGGCGTCTATCATAGCGCGTATTACGGCGGGTTGAGGCGGGTCGTTCAGCCAGTAGGCACGAGAGAAAAGCTGCCCGGTTGGATTATGATATGCAGGTTAAAACAGCATCCCCGGACGCGCTGCCAGTGCTGCGATGATCTGGCGGTCGGCTTTGCCGAAGCTGTAACGCGGAAGCTCGTCTTCAGTCACCCACGCCCAATCCTGCACGCCGAGCTTCTGCGGCTCACCGCTGATCCACCGGCAGTTGAAGGCATGTAAGGTGATGCTGAAATGCGTAAAACCATGCTGCACCACCGTGAACAGGTCCCCGACTTCGACTTCAATCGCCAGTTCTTCGCGCAGTTCGCGCCGTAAGCAGGCGGGCAGAGTCTCATCCGGTTCCTGTTTGCCGCCGGGGAATTCCCACAATCCACCGAGCAGGCCTTCCAGCGGACGCTGTGCGATCAGGATGCGGCCTGCATCATCACGGATGATCCCGGCGGCGACGTGATAATGCGGCGTCGGTGCTTTCTTTGATTTGACCGGACGCTGCAACTGCGTCCCGCGCTGATTAGCCAGACAGTGCGACTGAATCGGACACTGTCCACACAGCGGCAGGCGCGGCTTGCAGATCGTGCGGCCCAGTTCCATCAGCGCCTGATTGTAATCTCCGGCGCGGCGTTCCGGTGTCCAGTCTTCGGCCACCTGCCAGAGCTGATTCTGCGTGGCAGGCAGGCGCACATCGGCCTCCAGATCGAGCAGGCGTGAAAAGACGCGGATTACATTCCCGTCCAGCACCGGCGCACGCACCCCAAAGGCGATACTGGCAATTGCCCCGGCGGTATAACGTCCGATACCTGGCAGTGCCAGCAGCCCTTCGACGGTCTGCGGAAATTGTCCGCCATCGTCGGTGACGACAATCCCGGCTGTCTTATGCAGGTTGCGGGCGCGGCTGTAGTAGCCCAATCCTTCCCATAATTTGAGGACAGCGGCCAGCGGTGCAGCGGCCAGCGCTTCGACGGTTGGAAAGGCATTCAGAAAGCGCTCGAAATACGGTTTGACCGTCTCGACCTGCGTCTGCTGAAGCATGATCTCGGACAGCCAGACGCGGTAGGCATCAGCGCGGGTGTCTGGTTGAATTTCCCGCCACGGAAGCACGGCGGCGGCACGGTCATACCAGTTCAGAAGTTCATCGCCAAAAGGCGCGGTCCGGTTCGGAGTCATGTTTCAAAAACCTGTTGTCGTGCTATAACAATACAGGAAGCAGATTTATCTCTATCGTCCTCATCTACAGCAGGCATCGCCTGTCAGCAGAGGTTACCTGTCATGACCGTTCAGGCCAATGCACCTTACAATATCATCTTTCCCGGCGGAAAGACGGCGAAGGCTGTCTACGTCTCCAAAACGGTGCCGCCAGCGGATGTCATCGCACGGCTTGAACTGACAGCCCCGGCCCCGGCCATCTTTCTGACCGGCGGTGCCAGCCTGATGTCTGATGCAGATATCCGCCTGACCGAGCAGTTTATCGCCGTCCTTGCCCAATTCGCGCAGGCATCCGGCGCGACAGTCATAGACGGCGGCACACAGTCCGGCATTATGCAGATGATAGGACAGGCGCGGGCGCTGTATGGCCTGACTTTCCCGCTGATTGGCGTCACACCGCTGGCGAAAGTCGAATATCCCGGTTATGCCAACAGCACCAAGGAAGCGGATCTCAACCCGGATCATACGCATTTTGTATTTGTGGATGGTGATGAGTGGGGCGATGAGTCCGAACTGATTCTGGGCCTGACGCGCAAACTGGCCGCGCATATGCAGCCGGAACAGAAACCGGCGCTCGGCATCCTGATCAACGGCGGCAGCATCGCACGCAAGGAAGTCTATCTGGCGGCGACCAAAGAACTCCACCTGCCGATGATCATCATCGAAGGCAGTGGCCGCGCCGCCGACGAGATCGCAACCGTGATGAAAACAGGCCGCACCAGCAAGCGTATTTTACAGGCGATTCTGGCCGGGGGCGATATTCAACTGGTGGCGACCTCACAGGGACCGGGGGCGCTGCGGACGATGCTGGAGTCGAAGTTCAGGCGGTGAGCACCGCATTTGTCACGCGAAGTCTGCGACGGACGCCCCGGACATGCAAGCATGTATAGCATCCCTGCAATACCTCAAACCCCGCTCATCCGCAGGACGCGGCCAACCGTGCGGATCAGGATATTCAGATCCAGCAGCAGCGACTGATGGCGGATGTAATACAGGTCATATTGCAGCTTGATCAGCGCGTCGTCATCCGTTGAGCCGTATTCATAGCGCACCTGCGCCCAGCCGGTGAGTCCGGGGCGGATGACGTTGCGTGTGCGATAAAACGGGATCTTCTCGGTCAGGCGGGCGACATGTTCGGGACGCTCTGGCCGTGGCCCGATCAGGCTCATATCCCCGCGCAGGATATTGTAAAGCTGCGGCAGTTCATCCAGCCGTACCTTCCGCATAAAGCGCCCCAGACGGGTGACACGCGGGTCGCCGCGTACGCTGAACACCGCGCCGGTCTTCGCCTCGGCATCCTGACGCATGGTGCGGAATTTATAGACGCGGAAAATACGCCCATTGAGGCCGATACGTTCCTGAGAGTAAAAGATGCTGCCGGGTGAATCCAGCCGGATTGCCAGCGTGATAAACGGCAGCAAAATCAGAAACGGGATCATCCCCACCAGCGACAGCACCACTTCGATCACCCGCTTGCTGATGGCATACGGGCTGAGCAGCGGGCTGCCTTCCAGCGGAAGCACCAGCGCCCAGTTATCATTGACATGTTCAACCGGGACCTGCCCGGTGATATGTTCATACAGCAGCGGCATGGGCATGATCGTCACACCGCGCTCATAGGCATCCATCACACCCTGAAAGGCATCCGGGCTAAGGTCACGGGTGGAAGTCAGCACCAGTTCACTGATGCCGCCCTATTCAATCACCTGTGTCAGATCACGGTCTGATCCAAGCACTGGCACGCCGCTGATCATGCCGGTGGCCGGGCTGCTGGCCGGGCTACGGGCCGGATCGCGCTCACTGATGATCCCGTGAATCTCATAGATGTGCTGATGCTGTTCCTGAATGGCGCGGATAATCGCCGTCGATGTCGGCCCTGTGCCGAGAATCAGCACGCGCCGCGCCTGTGTCGCCCAACCGAGCAGGCTGAAACTGATCCCGCGCCACAGCGCAATCAGGGCGAAAGAGGCGACGCCGTAGTAGATGATGAACAGACGCGGCAGGGCATCACGCGGGGACACAAAAAACACCAGCAGATAGATCACCACCAACTGTGCGGTGATCGATAACAGCCGCTGCATCGAGCGCGTGCGGTCGGAGGTGAGGCCGAGATCATAGAAATCATTCGCGCTGGCAAGCAGCAGCCACAGCAGCGCCATGACCAGAAACAGATAGCTGTTCGGCAGCACAAATTCGAGTGTGAAATCATAACCCGCCACCCGTGACCAGACCCACAGCGCGATCATCACCGCCGTGACTACAGCGAATGTATCGCCCAGCATCAGAATCAGCCGCCGTTCTGAAATGCGAAGCTGACGATTGCGCTGGGTTGAGGGCAGAAACAGCATTCCGTCGCTGGCCGTGTTGTGGGCAGATGGGTTAGATTGAGATTGTTTCAGTTCCATAGCGCGTCTTTTCGGTCTCTGAATTTATTGTACACACGGATGCTGCTTTCAAGCCTAAAGCTATCTGAACATCTTTTCACAAATGGATTATCATGAAGTTTCAGTCACCCTTTGGCATTGTTTCGATTTTGTAACCTTAAAGCGCATCAGGGTATGTTTTTGTATACTTGGTTAGACTGGTGCTCTGAATGTATCCCGATTTTCCTGTATTCGTATAACGATTCGCACAAAGATTGCGCAAATGCTCACAATAACGCGTCCCAGCCGCCGGCTGACTGCCACCATCCTGAGCGCAGCGCTGTTGTTCACCTTACTCGGCATCATTTTACCCGACTCCATTGACGCACAGGCACCGCCCGCCCGTCCAGGTGATCCACCGACTGCCGCTCTGATCTCGGTCTCGCCCCCTGATGCACAGGGGATTGTCACTGTGACGGGTGCACAGGGTGCCGTGCCGCCATCGTCACAGGTCGCCGTCCGCAATCTGTATACCGAGCAGGTGGTGTATGCCAATGCCGGTGTCAGCGGCGCATTTTCGGTCAGCCTGTTTGCCAGTGGCAGCACGCCATTATGGATCAGCGCCGCACGCGAGATCCCTGCTGCCCCGCGTGAGCTTCCGGGATGGATGCCGGGCGGCCCAGGCACGATTGTCTACAGCAGCGTGCCAATCAGCACCGATGAGACGATCACCGATCTGACCATGGACGGCAGCCTTGAGGACTGGGCGGCTTATCCTGAAGCGGAACTTCAGCCCAATGAGATCTTTGGACTGCGCAACCGCGACTCGGTCTATCTTGCCCTGCGCCACAGCGCCTTCTCGCCTGAAGTGACCTCAATCGCAATCACACTGGGCTTTGATAACGACTCGTCCTATCTGGTCACGCTGCCCCTGACATCAGGACGCTCGGCTTCCGTCCGCCAGTTACGCGGGATCAATCTCGATCGTGGGACATTCCCGGTCAATGCGGCGGTACTGACGGGTGTGGTCGAAGCCCGTATCCCGCTGGATGTCGCGGTTGGTGCGTCCACCAGTTCCGCACGTCTGCTGGGGATCACCGTCCAGAATGCAGCGGGGATCGCCGCCCTCAACCGCGCCTATGACCTTGCGCTTCCGTTGGTCGATGAGTTTGACGGGGCGGTTCCCACGGTCGAACGCCTTCAGACCGCCAACGAACCCTTTTACATCGCTGGCCCGGTCGCACAGGGGGCCGGATACTGGTTCGCAAATGGACGCATCAACGCGCTGGATTTACAGCCCGGTGATCCGCTGATCGTTGAAATGGATGTGACCCTGGTCGCGCCTGATCTGCCGCTGACGGCCTCTGATCTGACAATGGTCGGTGATCTGCGCCTACAGCCGACGAATGCATCGGCACGGCTGGCAAATAACGGCTGGTCCAGTGTGCAGACACCCAGCGGGCTTGCCATCGATAATCTGCACGGGGACATCCCGCTGGGGCAGACCAACACCGAATGGGTGCAGGTAACCCGCCTGCCGGACCGGATGCTGTTTACCCTGCGCTTCGAGTTCGATCTGCCGGAAGACCTGCCGGACGGTCTCTTTGTCCCGAATTTTCGCGGCGCGGTCATCGAACCCAGCGGACGGCGCAGCAGTTGGTGGCAGAATGGCCTGCTCGGTAACGGTCGCGGCGCTGCTGAACAGCCTTTTACCCGTCTGCCGCTGGTGCTGTCGATTGGTGAGACTGAAGCCCCGCAGCGGATGCCGCTTGCCATGTTCTATAACAATGCATCGGATGGCAGCCGTGGGATACTGGCGCAGCAGGATGCAGGGCAGTTCGCGCTGTCCAACCGCGTAAAATTCAACGCGCCGACCTATATTCTGCCGCCGGACAGGTATCCGGTCGAACCGTACCTGCTGAATCAGATGTCCCATACCTATCAATCACCGACCGCGCCGCTGCTGCTGCTGAATTTCGATGAAAGCAGCCTTAGCGTGGAGATCACCGCGCCGGATGGCTCCGAAATCGACTTCGGGAATATCCCCTTTCAGCAGAGTCATCTGGCATCGCCTACGGTTGATCCACGCGACTCCTTTGGCGCACAGGCTCCGGTGAACGTCTACCGGCTGACGACCCTCAACCCTGAACTGACGGATTACAATTTCAGCGATTATGGCTTGTACACGATCGAACTGACCGCCGAATTTCACGATCAGTTCGGGCATCGTTATACCGGCGGCGGTGATTATGAGATCCTGATTGCCGAGCCGCTCGATCTGCTGCCGGGTGTGCTGTCGGGGACGCCGTTCGAGACGACCGACCTGTTTTATCCCGGCTTCCGTGTGATCCCCGGCCTGCCCGCTGATGTCAGTGTGGAACTGCGTATTTATCCGCTGGATGGCAGTGATCCGGTCATTCAGCACATCGAAGGCCGGGCGAATCCATACGGAGATTTCATCCCGGATGCGGATGAGATCTTCGCGCTGGAGATCCCCGGCGAATATGTCGTCGATTACGAAGCACGCTATGAGATGTCGGATGGGCGGTTGTGGGCGGCCAGCCTGCGCACTGCTGGCATCATCGCCAGCCCGGAGCCGACCCTCGTCCTGCACGGCAGACGCGGCATTGACGGTTATGATCCGCTGCTGGAAGAAAGCCCCGCGTGGTTTAATACACGGCAGTATCCCCGGCAGGCGCTTGGCGTGGTCGAACCGCGCTTTTACTATCCCTATTTTGCCAGTGATGTTGTGGTCTATGGACCGACACGTGTCAGCGGCATCGAACCGCGCTTTCAGCTTCAGGATACCGGCGGTGCTTATGAGAACTGGATGCAGGAACGCCTGCCGAACCTACAGGCAGCCGTGCGGCTGGATGCGCTTCCACTGCTGATGTTACCGGCAGGCATCGCATCCGGCCCGGTCTCGGAATCTGATGCCCTGATTCAGCAGGCTTATGGCTATATCAGCGCCGTCCGGCCAAATGTCAGCGTGCGCCAGTTCGTCTACAGTGGGGAAGACACCACGCTCCCACTCAACTGGGACGCCGATGATCCGCTCAATCAGCAGATTGGGGCCGGAAGGCTGGGCGATCACACCGGCGATATGGTCTTCCTGTTTGGCGGCGCGATTGTGCGTAATCAGGCGCTGGATTTCGCCGAAGCCCTGATTTACAGCGCATCCGGTCAGGTTGGGTTCGTCAACGGCGATCCGCTGGGGGCGCGTGTTTACCCGCCTTATCGCAGCTCGCAGTGGCTGCCCGTCTCCACTGTGAACGGCATCGCCAATGCGGTGGATGGCACCTTCTTTCATCTGACATCCATCCGGCCCGGTCAGGTCATGATGCAGGGTGAAACCCTTGCGATTGCCGGCCAGTCTGCACCGGCTTTACAGAGCCACATTTCAGTGACGGCGGTGTCGCCGTCCGGTGAGGTGCATCAGTTCGACGGGCTGTCGAATGTCGTCGGCTACTATTTCGATCCATCAGCGATGCTGAAACTCGACGAAGTCGGCGTCTGGACGCTTCAGGTGAGGACTTCGCCGGTCGCACGCACATCAGAAGGCGTGATTGATCAGGTCCCGGTGGGCGGCATCCCGGGGGCGGTCGAGAACCGGTTCGCGCTGTATGTCTCCGCCGCCAACACAACGCCGCTAAGCTGGAATCGGGGCAGTGACATCGACACCACTACACCTGCGGGCGCGTTCTTCAACTTCACGCTTAATCTGCCGTCGGGATTGCAGGAGATCGAGGCCTACCGCACCGTGACTACACCCGGCTACGTGCTGGACGATGGGCCGATCACCCCTGCTGCGACCACCTTCCCCTATCAGTACAGCCCGCCGCGCATTGCAGACAGCTTCCCGATGCTGGAAACGGAAGGCAGCGCGACCGGGCCAGCCGCATCAGATATTGTGACCGTCACCTTCGCCGTCAGCGGTCTGGATGCCGATGGACAGCGGCAGGTTTACACCCGTACCTTTGAATTTATGACCAACCGGATTCTCTCTTTCGAAGGCGAATCGTAATGCAGCGCTTGCTTTTTACCCGCATTCGAGCGATCCCGGTGCTAAGTCTGCTGGTATCAGCCGCCGTGCTGCTGATCATCGGGGGATCGCTGCCTGCGCCGCGCCCTGCACTGGCACAGGACACAGGCCGCGATCAGGGCCTGTATCGCCTGCCGGACAGCCGTGTGCCGGTCTACAGCAGCGGCAGTATGGCTTCGAACAGCAATAACGTCTATCTGGTGACGGCCAACATGCTGAACAATACGGTTTCGCGCATCGACCGCGCCCGTGGCGATGTGGTCACCGAAATCACCGTCGGACGTGATCCGCGCACGGTCGCCATCACGCCGGATGATCTGCGGATTGTGGTCGTCAATCGCGGCGACGGCACGATCTCGGTCGTCGATCTGCAAACCATGATGGTCACGGCCACCTATCCCGTCGGGCTGCTGCCTTACGGCGTGGTCACGGCGGATAACAGCACGGCATGGGTGACGCTTGAAGGCACGGATGAAGTCATCCGGATTGAACTTGCGACTGGTGAAATCGAAGCGCGCATCCCCGTCCCTGATGCGCCAACAGGTCTGGCGGTGTGGGGGGATTTCCTGTATGTCACGCATCTGTGGAGCGGACAGTTCAGCCTGCTCTACATCCCACAGAACCGCGTCGTGGAGACGATCAGCAGCGCGGTCAATGCAGCGCTGACACAGTCCGTTGCGATTGATACGCAGCGCGGCATCGCCTATCTGCCACACTCACGGCTGAATGCGGACAATCCCGCCCTGACGGTCGATTCGACGGTGCTGCCGAATGTCGCGGTGCTGAATCTGACCTCATTCTCGCTGGACCCGACGCTCCAGATCCGGCTAAGTACCGCCGATCAGCCGGTCAATATGCCCTTCGCGGCAGTGATCGATGTCTCGCGGCGGTGGCTGTACATCGCCAATGCTGGCAGCAACAATGTCTCGGTGATTGATCTGGTGACCGGGCTAAGCGTGATGACCTTCACCGTGAAATCCAATCCACGCGGGATGATCCTTAGCAATAATGCCGGACAGGTCTATGTCCATAACATCATTGACGGCACGATCACCGTCTTCGATACGGCGGGGCTGAACGTCATTGATGAGATCCCGGTCAGCCGATTGAGCATCCCGACTGATATTTACATCGGTGCGCAGTTATTCCACAGCGCCGCTGATCCGCGCATGACCACCAATAGTTGGATCAGTTGTGCAAGCTGTCATTTCGACGGGCAGAGTGATGGACGCGTCTGGAAGCTTCCACCGGGCATCACCTCAAATGCCGGGGACCTGCACAATACGCCGACCCTGTACAATCTGGAAGGCCACACCCATTATACGTGGGACGGCTCGTGGGATGAGCTGGCCGATGTCGAACTGAAGATCCGCAGATTACAGGCTGGAACGGGGTTGATTCAGGAAGCCATACCCGGCGCAAATCGCATCAACCCGCCGTTGGGCGATCCGCACAGCGGCGTCTCGCCAGAACTCGATACACTCACTGCCTATCTGCTGTCACTGAGCGGCCCGACCTCATCACCGCCGCAGGACCCGGAAATGGTCGAACGGGGCCGTCAGGTGTTTGAAGCCGCGGACTGCACAAGCTGTCATCGGGTGGAAAATCAGGATCAGCTTTATGATGTCGGCACGGATGGAGAATTCAAGGTCCCGCCGCTGCGCTGGCTGTGGCAGAGCGCGCCCTATTTCCATGATGGCCGGGCGGAGACACTGTTCGATGTCTTTGTGCTTCCCGGCGTACATCAGATCACATCCACGATCCCTTATGAAGATGTCGAAGCGCTGACGGTTTATCTGTTGAGCCTGCCACGGGGAGAAGAAGACCCGGTCGCTGAAACAGCAGATGCTGCTGAAACAGCAGATGCTGAAGAAGCGGCAGATGATCAGTGATCCGGACGGTACAGAGCCTTAAGTTGACGCGTTTTTAAGCCACGGCTATAATCCAGGACAATGGATTGCGGTCTGGCGGTTAAAGAACAACATTTTTACTGAGCGCCAAGCCTTGATTTTATCTCTGCCAGAAAATCTTATTGGCACGGATTGAATTTCCATGATTTACTAAGCAAAGCTGCGGAGACAACTACTGTGACCAGTAGGCTGTGCTCCGAAAATGGCTGATCGCTCGCCAATGCCACATAACAGCAGCACATCAGACTGCATCATGCATGTATGGGTATCGCTCATCATGAACAGGCATGACCTGACATGAGCAGGTGTCACAGGGCAAGGCTGGCAGCGATGGACGCATGATCCGATGGATCGATCATCCAGAACCGGTTCATGCTTCACACTGGCAGTATAAGCAAGAACATCCGTGAGCAGGGGGCTTCAATGCCGCTTCAAGGTAATTTACGAGACTTCAGCACAACACAATTATTGAACCTGATTAATCTTTCGGGCCGCACCGGGATGCTGAAGATTTATGAGGGACTCCCTACCGGTGAACGCGATGCCATGCAGAATGAGAAACTTGCCCCAGGCAGGGAGCTGGCACGTGTCGCCTTTCGGACGGGGAAACTGGTCTACGCCGGTCTGAACGATCAGGCGGGGGACCTGATTGCCGTCCTGAACAAGGCTGGCAAACTGAACGATCAGCAGGCGCAGATGCTGCGTGAGCGTGCGAAGTTCAACAGCGATAAGGCGCTGGCTGTGCGTCTGATCGGCGCGAATTATGTCAGTAAAAATGACATCGTCGCCAGCATTCAGCAGTTCATCACCGACATCGTATTCAACCTGATGAGCTGGAACCGGGAGCCGTTCCGATTCGACGATCAAGAGCAGCCCGGTGACGAAGTCATTCTGGTGCCGGTCGATCTTCAGAATATCATCGTCGAAGGATCACGGCGCAAAATCGAGATCGACGAGATCACGCAGGTGATCGATAATCTCGATATGTGTCTTAAATTCCCTGAGGACCCGAAGAAGAAATTCGAAGGGGTCCAGCTTAGTGTGGAAGAATGGCGCGTGGTATCGTTCGTCAACCCGAAGAATACGATCCGGGCGATTGCCAAAGCCAATAACATGAGCGATATGGAGATCCGGCGCGTGGTCTACGGGCTGCATCAGGCGGGGCTGGTGGAACTGGTCCGCCCGCAGTCAGAGCGCATCGTCAGCAGCCGGAACAAGCCGAAAGCACCGCCGCAGGTTCAGCGTGCGGTTGTCAATCGACTGATCGATAAGCTGAAATCCATCTAATCTTGTCCTTTTTATTCCTTCAAGCGGTACGAACAGTGGTAACTTGCTTTTATCACGTTTATCACACCAGAAGAACGGGTACACTATGCAAACAGTAAAAATGGTAGTCACCGGGCCGTTTAGCGCTGGTAAGACAGAGTTTATCCGGTCGATCAGCGAGATTGAGGTTGTCTCGACCGAGCGTGAAGTCACAACCGAAGCGGAGCGTCGTGAAAAGGACGCAACGACCGTGGCGATGGACTTTGGTCGTATCACCGTGGATGACGAACTGGTCCTGTACCTGTTCGGTACACCCGGCCAGCGCCGCTTCGACTTCATGTGGGAAATCCTGGCCGAAGGGATGCTCGGCTTCATCGTGCTGGTAGACAGCTCCAAGCCGGAGACGTTCCGCGAAGCCAAGAGCATTCTCGAAACCTTCCGCGCCTATGCCCCTACACCTTACGTCGTCGCCGCCAACAAACAGGATCATCCTGATGCATGGGCAGTAGACGATCTGCGTATCGCCCTTCGTATCGAGCCAGAAGTCAAGCTGCTGCCGTGTGTTGCGAAAGACAAGAACACCGTGCGCGACGTGCTGCTGGAACTGCTGTACTCGATTCTTGAAGAGATGGAAAGCTAAGATCAGTACAGGCGGTTTAACGTGCCAACTCTGGTAACAGAACAGGGCATCGTCCACTATGAGACGCTGGGGCGTGGGCGGCCCGTCCTGCTGCTGCACGGCTGGCTGGGATCGTGGGCGCTGTGGCGTCACACTATTGAGGTGCTGAGCAAGGAATTTCGAGTCTATGCACTCGATTTCTTTGGTTTTGGGGAGTCATTTGATCGGACTTCCAATTTTTCAGTCAACAACTACGTTGACTCGGTGGCGCAGTTCATGGACCGGCTGGGCATCGTCAAAGCGCCGCTGGTCGGTCACTCCATGGGCGGCACGGTGTCGCTGGCGGCATCGGTGCGCTTCCCGGAGAAGGTCGTCAAGACCACCGTCATCGGCTCACCCGTACAGGGTTCGTCGCTCAATCTGCTGCTCAAGCTGGCTGGCTATCGCGGCACGGCACGGATCGCGTGGCTGAGTCCGTCCCTGCTGCGGACGTTCATGCGGGGTTATGCGCACTTTATCGCCCGTGATGGTAACGCTGTAGGCAAAATGATCGCTGAAGACGTCTCGAAGATCACGGTCGATTCGTTCTTTCAGAGCATCGGTACGCTGCGTGACACCGACCTGACACATGATCTCGATGACCTGCATATGCCGGTGATGGGGATCTATGGCAAGCATGATGTGATCGTTAATCCCAAGCAGGCGCGAGTCCTCAAGCAGGTCGTCCCGCAGAGCCAGATCGCATGGTTCGACCGATCCGGCCACTTCCCCATGATGGACGAACCCACCCGTTTTCATGATACGCTGATCGATTTTCTGAAAAACGGCTGATCTTCTCTGAAAATTGAATGTTCCGGCCCGGTGGATAGGGGGTGGGGAGAATCCCGGTTCGTAGATATGGGCGGGAAGAATCCCGCCCCTGCACGGCGTATAAATACATGGTGCGCAGGGAAA